>JBDQEV010000047.1:0-2051 GCA_040266255.1 Gammaproteobacteria bacterium | reverse complement strand
GGACCAAATTTAATAAAGTAAGTAAACTTCTTGGTTCTAGAGATATTGGCAAGATGGCGGCAAGCAAACCAGATTCGATTCAAAAAATATTAAATAAGGGCACTATGGAAAAATTAAGATGTTTTGAAATTGCAACAGGTGCTAAACTGACGGAGAAAGAAAACAATGCAACGAAGCCAAGTCAGCTTAACAATAGCTGCCCTAGCATTGCTAATCCTAACAGGGTGCAGTAGTGTCAAACCAATTGAAATAAAATATAGTCCCGTCAATCAAGTACAACTAAACCTTCCAAAGGTTGATACACTTAAACTAGACCCCGTTGATTGGTTTGTTATTACTGAAAAGAACCAAGAAGATGTTTGGAAAGAATTGGAAAAGAAAAAATATGATCCAGTGTTAATGGGCCTGACTGATAAGGGATATGAGAATTTGTCAGTAAACATGACAAAAATACTGACCGTGATAGAACAACAAAGATTAATGATTGAAGCATATAATAAATACCAGAAGCGTCAAGCTGAAACTATTGAGCAGTTTAATAATGATCAAGACAAAAAACAAAAAGAAGCAACTGCACAAAGGACTGAAAAAAATGACAGTGGAGTACTTGAGAGACTTAAATTCTGGTAGTGTATCTGAGCATTGGAGTTGTAGAAGCTACAGAACATTTTTCTTTGCAGCATTAAGTGCAATTGCATATAAAGACCCAGATCAAGCCGAAAAGTTGTTAGAACCTTTAAATATGAAGATATCTTTCTATGAAGAAGAAGGTGCTGAGTGTTATGTCCTAGAGGATCGTAAGAAGATTTTTGTTGTGTTTAGAGGTACAGAACCAAAGTCTTGGAATGATATCAAAGCTGATTTAAGTTTTAGAAAGACATGGCATAGAGGTTATGGTAGAGTGCATAGAGGGTTTATGCAAGAAGTTTGGAAGTTATACGATCATCTTGCTAAGCATGTATATGACACAAAAAAAGATGTTTACGTAGCAGGTCATTCTCTTGGTGGCGCCATGGCAGTGTTATATGCACAAGCATGCAGACCTCAGAATTGTCCGAGTGTGTATACATATGGAGCGCCTAGATCTGGTACAAAAGAATTTGTAAAAAATTACGAACCATTTCATTGTAGAGTAGTGAATAATAATGATGCAGTACCAACAGTACCACCATCATTTTTGGGATTTAGACATACTGGTTGGTTAAAATACATCAATCATTATGGAAATGTCAGAGACTGTACAGCCTGGCAAAGAATAAAAGACAAATTTAGAGGTCATGTTGCAGCTTTTAAAAAGTTTCAATTTTTTGATAGTTTAACTGATCATAGTATTTCAAATTACGTGACTTATACGTATAACCAATGGAAGGAATTAAACAATGGGATGGAATCCATTTAAGAAATCATCATGGACTGATCTAGGCGATGCAATCGTAAAACCAATTGAAGATGTTGGAAATAAGATTGTAGATGGAACAGTTGATGCAGCTAATCAAGTAGCAGATACGGTAACTGATGCAGCTAATCAAGTAGCTGACACAGTAACCGATGCAGCTAATGAGACTGCAAACTTTGTCAATGATCTTGTGAATGATACAAGCAAGGCAGTACAGTATACTGCTGATACCTGTGCAGCGCAAGCTAGTGAATATGCCAAACAGGGTTTTGACGTTGCTTCTGACGAATGGAAAAGTGGTTCAAAGGCAGCTTGCGATGCGGTGAGTCATGGTGTAGAAGCTGTTGAGCATGTAGCCACAGAAGCCTGGGAATGGATTGATGCAAATGCTTGTTATGTTGGATTGAATCTAGCATTAACAACGGGTTGTGTAATGTACTTTACTCCAAAGCCAGATCCAGCAGAACCTGGTACTGTTACAAGCACAGCAATCAGTGCAACATATCTTGGTTACATTGTTTCAAAGGGAACAAATGCTGCAATGGCAACTGCGGTTGGTCACTTAATTACAGAGAGCATCTGGTTGATTCCCGGTGTTAAAGGTAACTGTAACAAACAGACACTAAACAATGTAATTGTGAATGTGATTGCAACT
>JBDQEV010000046.1:0-2807 GCA_040266255.1 Gammaproteobacteria bacterium | reverse complement strand
AGCCTGAAATGGTTTGAATGTCTGGTTGTGTGTATACAAAACCAGGTACGATTGTTCCTGTATCTGGGTTGTAGGTACCAGCAGCAGCAGTAGCGGCTACATCAGGAACGCTCAAGCAGTTAGCAACAACTGTTGCATTGGTGCTTTGACCATCAGTTCCTAAATTTCGACAAGGATCATTAATGGATGTATATGTTTGAGCTTGTCCAGCAAAGAGATCATCAATATTTGGCGCTCTAACTGACTCAGCAACAACTGTTCTAAATCTCCAATCATCATTAATTGTCCAATTAAGACCATATTTAGAGGCAGAGACGTTTCCGGCAGTTGAAAAATCATCAACCCTGTAAGCTGTTTCAAAAGTTAAGTCTTGAACGAATGGCAGGCCGCTTACAAGAGGAACCAAAAATTCTACGTATAAGCCATCAACTGTATACTCACCTTCAGTATAGGGTACAACATTTGAGCCATGCAGGCCTAGTTCTGCTAGATCATCTGGGTTATCTACGCCAGTTTCTCTTCTGTGCTCAAAACCAGCAGCAAATTGAATGGTTCTATTAGCAAGGTTAAAGTCTCCTGTAATATTACCAGCAAGAACTTCTTGAGTATTTTTTGACAGTGTCATGGATTGATATTGAACATAATCAACTGCTTCCGGTGACATAGAATTTAAACCAAATACATCGATTGGCACACATCCTTGACCTCTTGCCACAGAATCGGCACATTGAGGAATTCCAAGTGGGCTTAGATTAGCGTTTAAAGCAGCTGCGAAAGCTAGAGCGTTGTAGTCTTCAGATAACTGAACTCTATCATTAACTCCATATTGATAGTAAATATCATAGTCGTAGTTACCAATTTTGCCAGCAGAACCAAAAGCAAACCTTGATGTTTCTCTGGTATTAGCTGAACCACGTGTTCCGAACTCTAAGAGTCTTCTGATAAATGGAACTTCAGTTACGCCATTGGCAACGGCTGCAGCTCTAATTTCAGCAGGCATAAAGGGGTTATCAATTGATATTCCTTTTGTACCATCGCCACCATATATATCTTCTGAGTTGAATGGCACTGGCTCGAATTCTGACTGAGAATCAACGCTGGAGAAAGCAATTTCAGCAAAGAACTCGTGATTGTCTGAAAGGTCATAAGTTGTTTTAGCAAAAGCCTGATATCTCTCAAGAGGAACTTCAAGCATTCTGAAATAAGTTCTATTGAATCCACATGCTGCTCCACCACCTGCTGCAGCATAATCCACAACTGTTCTTGTTTGCGTTACAGAATACTCACCTCTTTGTGAACAATCAAAAGTCAGCATCCCACGTGAGTTAGCTGTTGAACCTGAAACAAAGAAACGTCCTTGAGGAACATATGATGAATATGCAGGTATAACAACTTCTGAACCAAAGAATCTTTCTGCGGTATCCTTACCGTAATAGTAACCATAGTCGAGAGCATCAACACCTGTGTAAGGCGCTCTGTCTCTTGCAAAAACAGAACCTTGCTCATCTACTCTTAAGTTGAAGACTGCATTACCTCTACCATCTGCATAGTTTCCGCCAAAGGTAAGGCTCATTGCGCTGGTCTCACCATCGCCTTTGTCGTATTCACCAGACATTGATGAGAATGCAATACCTTCAAAATCATCTTTTAATATATAGTTAACAACACCAGCAACAGCATCTGAACCATAAACTGATGATGCACCACCGGTTACAACTTCAATTCTTTCAATCAAGTCAGTAGGGATAGAGTTTACGTCCACGGTTCCTGTACCAGGAACACCACCAACCCATCTTCTTCCGTTTACCAATGTAAGAGTTCTTCCACTTCCTAAACCACGAAGGTTAACTGTTTGAAGACCAGAAGAACCAACAGTAAAGTTAGTGTTACCTCTTGAAGTTCCTTCACCAGCCTGTGGGAGCTCATTGATGATATCGTATACATTAATAGAACCTGTAAGCTCTATCTGCTCAGCACCCAATGTCACCATCGGTGTAGGTGCGTTAAGGTTATCGGTTCTCTTGATTCTAGAACCAGTAACAATGACCTCTTCTACATCATCATCAGAATCTGCTTCTGAGTCTTGAGCAAAAGCAGGCATTGAAAAAAGTCCCAGTGTTAATACTGAAACAAGTGAAAATTTAACAATGTTAAACATATAAAACTCCCTAAAAGTTTGTTAGTTGTGGAATTGTTACGATTTTGTAACGTAATGTCAACTAATATTTATAATAATTAAGATAAAAAAAAAGGGGTGAAAACACCCCTTTTAATATATCTTTAAAGTTTATTTAGTACTGGACCGAAACATTTAAAAATATATACGTTCCTAGAGCATCAAAGTACCCTGGGAAAGTATTACCATTTCCGGGAGCAGTTCCTGCGCTTGATGTATACACAGGGTCCTCATCAAATATATTGCTCGCTCCAACACTGAATCGAAGATTATCATTGAATTGATAATTTACAGTGAGATCTAGATATGTTTTAGCCTCAAAATCGATGGCTGTTGAATTAAGATCATCGGTTTCACCAAGGTATCTAAGACCAAGAATGTAGTCAAGATCGCCTCTTGTGAGTGATGCTGAATAATTACCAGCAAACTCTGGGGTTGGGTTCTTACCACAACCTGCACCATAGTTGCCAGCACACTCAAGCTCTTCAGCCCCTGGAATTACGATTAATGTGTCTGAATCAGTAATAGTCGAAATACCTTTAAGATCAATTGTGCCCAAGGCTGTTTCAAGCGGGTAACTGAATATAATATCGTAACCGGATAGAGCCTGCTCTGAAACGTTAGTATTAGT
>JBDQEV010000045.1:0-3155 GCA_040266255.1 Gammaproteobacteria bacterium | reverse complement strand
TGATCAGTTTCATGTTAGACCGTGTAACAGAGATGCCGGCTAATCTAAATGAAGTGATTGGTGGTAAACATCTATTGCACCATTGGATAGAAGCTGGTGCAGTTGATGCAGTAATCTTACTTTTACAGCGGTCAAGAAAACATTCGCAATATTTAAAATCAGAGCATGATGAGTATGGGTTTGATTTTGAGCTGAAGCAAGTCAGTCAGTTAGAATTATTTTTAGAGCATTGTGCTGAGTCTTCTCCGCATTTGTCCAAGTTTTATGGGAGGGTATTTGAGTGTTTAGCAGGCTTTTTCCATAATAATGATGATATTTTTGAGATTGATTTAGAGGAAGTAGAGGCTACAGAGACTAATTGTCATAGTCATGATGAACAATGTCTGAATGAAGAGAATAAATCTGTCAAATTTAACAGACGTACTATAACTAAATTAATGATTATGGAGTTGAGTTATGGCTAGTCCTAGCGAGTTGAAAAAACAGTGCACAAAAAAGTGCGAAGAGTACTATGTTAAATTTAATGAAAATGAGAAATATTTCAAATCTGCAAGCAAATCCTCTCTATGGATGTTTTTGAGTGATTTCAATCAATTCATTAATCAATCCAATGAGGTTAATCAAGATCCTTTTATGGCAAGGGTTAAAAGTTTAAATGATAATATAGCGAGAGAAACTAGGAGCGCGGAGGAGCCAGGAAAAACAACTCTTAGGCAGAATCAGTTTATTTTGGCGCGTTTCGTGCTCCTTAGCAAAAACTGTCCTGAACACATAAAAGAAGCTGTTGAGGATGCTGAAGAGAACCAGCCAGATGATATTATCATGTTTTGTGCTCAATATTTTTATAAAACAGGACATTATCCCACAGAAGATGAGATAGAGCAGTTTAAAGCATGGAAGGGTGAGAGAGATATGCAACTCTATCAAGATCAGCTTTTCAAGGGGTCTTTTGGTCCAATAGCGTTGAGGGAAAAGTGCGATGAATTAAATACAAAATTTAATAATAAAGCTTTCGAATCTAAAAACGTAAGCCCTCTATGGATGTTTTTGAGTGATTTCAATCAATTCATTAATCAATCCAATGAGGTTAATCAAGATCCTTTTATGGCAAGTGTTAAAATTTTAAATAGTAAGATAGTGAGTGAAACTAAGAAGGGTAAGCCAGGAAAAACAAATCTTACGGAGAATCAGTTTATTTTGGCGCGTTTCGTGCTCCTTAGCAGAACCCATCCTAAACACATAAAAGAAGCTGTTGATGGTGCTAAAGGGAAAGATTTAGAAGATATTATCATGTTTTGTGCTCAATATTGTATTAAAACAGGAAAGTATCCCTCAAAATATAAGATAGGGCTGTTGACAAAATGGAAGGGCAATAAAGATATGCAATTCTATCAAGGAAGCGCTTCTAGGATTATCAAGTGGTCTGATGATGCGGAAAAAGTGCAAAAAAGAATTGATAAAGCAAACATGGGAGAAAAGGTTTTTAAACTAGCAGTTTCGTTAATTGTATTACTCATTGTTGGGCTGGCTGTTGGGGCGGCTTTTGTTTATGGTGGCCCGATTATTGGCGGCATAGTACTTGCTGTGGCAGCACTAGTAGGGGGGTATAAAGCTTACGATAGTAGAGTGAAATCAACAAGAGCTAGTAGTTTGAACTCTAATTATGATACTGCTGGTACTCAAGGTTTACGCAGATCTTCATCTCAACAACCTCAACACAACGCACCAATACCGCCAAATGCGATGTCTGAAAAGCTCGCAGACGTAATGCCAGCAGGTATAGCATATGATCATTTAGAAGGTTATCGTGGGAATACAGACCCTCTAAATAGGTATGATTCAAAGACCTATGAATATAACCGACTTGATCGTAATGCGGCTGGTAAAAATGCTAATATATATTCGGTTGCTCATAATAGTGGGAGTGCAGACACAGGCACTTCAGTTAAATATGATCCAGGGTTATATGACTATAACAAACTTGATCGCAGCGCTGATGCTGATGCTCCACCTACTCCACCTGCTCCGGCTACAAAATCTGCTGCGGACGTTGTAAAGCAGGGTCAGGCTAACGCTGCTAAAAATAAAAGTAAGTCTCCGGCTGTTAGAGTTAGCACAAAATACGAATAACATCGTTCTCCTGGAAACTAAGCTCTCTAAACATAATACATCTACACCTGGGGCTTGTAAAACTGCGCTTAAAACTCTACAGGAAGTGGAGAGTAAAGTAGTGGGGAGATCTTTTGATCAAAAGCGGAAACGTAATGCAGTACGGATTAAGTTTAGTGAGGCGATTAAGGGTGGGCTTAGTAATAAGGGTATAGAACCTCCAGATAGTTTTCGCAAATACAATAATAATGAGAAGCTAGAGTGTATTTTTAAAGCATTTGATAAAAATCAAGCTGGTTCTTCTCTTCGTCTAAAGTATTAGCTTAGGTTAATCTAGGCCTTAATCATTGATCAGTATAGAGTGAGCATCGGAGAAGTGTTAGGTTTAAAGGAGATGTGGTTAGCTTAAGTCTACTGATATACTCAATATGAGTCTTGTGAGTCTTTTGTTTACATGCTAATTTGGGGTGTAAACAAGGAATGCATATGGATCAAGAATTGAAAGAGTACCGAGATGAACAGGTTAAAAGTTTACAGGTCTGTAATTCTGGTTTACGCAAAGAAGGAAAGCCTCTGATTCCTACACTTACACATTGGTTAATCAGACAGATTAGGCTGAAACAGAAAACGCATCTTGCGATGAAAGTATTAACACTACAGGTTTCACATTCAGCGCTATACCAGAATACAAAGGTAGTAGATTATTTGCATAAATGTTTGCAGGATAAAATAATCAAGGCTAACTGTACACAGCTATATGATCTGTTACTACTGCATATTGCAGATCAAGATCAATTATCTCTACAATTAGCCGGCAAAGATTTTCAAGGTCGATTGAAATTTTATGAAGAGATATATGCATATAGAGCCTCAAAGAGAGTAGACTACTCAATGAGAATGCAGCGTGCAATAGCCTATATTGGTTATAGCATAAAGCAAGCAGCATCAGTCGATGCTACAAGGTTTTATGCTAGAAAGATGGTTGAGCATGTTGCAACACACCCACTTTCAATTCAGTTACTTAGAGGAGTCATAGTCCCGTTATT
>JBDQEV010000044.1:0-3534 GCA_040266255.1 Gammaproteobacteria bacterium | reverse complement strand
GAGTCATGTTAAAACCACCTCTGTGCGATTTTGCTAGACCGGTTCTAACGCTGTCAACGATAACTGCTGTTTTCATATTTTTTCTCCAAATTGATTTAATTGTCAAAGCTATATATTGACATCAAATGTGTCAATAAAAAACTTGTTAGTCTCCTATTCTAAACGATCGTCTTCGCTACTTAAAGACTTATACCAATTGGGTATGAGATCAATTTCATGTTCTTTTGCCTTAGCAAAAATATAAGGCAAGGTTATTGGACTAAAGGGGAGGATCAATAAAATACCTAAGCCTAGGTTTTTAAGAATTTGGCGCAGCTGAGCATTGGCTAAATCTAATTCATCTGCAGGCACTTTTCCCTCAGCTAACTTAAGATAGGTATCTAGCATTTTTTTATTTTCGCGATTTTCTTCCAGAAAGCTTTCTTGAAGCCTCACTAAAATACGATTAAATCTTTTGCTAAATATTTTCATAAAAAAAGCCCGGAATTAATCCGGGCTTTATTATATCTAGATCTTTAAAAACTAGAAATTCATTCCAAAATTAATACCTACGATTTTTGGATCAAGAGCCACGCCATTTTGGAAACCACCTACTGTTGGATCATTCGAATAATAACCATAGACATGATCAGTATCTTCAGCATTTCTTACATAAGCTCCAACATACCAATCATCGCTTACAGGAGTGTATCTTAAAGATAAATCCAGTTGCTTATAATCATCAACTGCTCCTCTTGCGTTATTATAGGTATCAGAGAATGTCTCGCCTCTGTATGAATAATCTGCTCTTGCTGTCCAAGTACCCGAGGCTGTATCAATAAACTTAGTGATACCAAGTCGCCAGTTTAGATCTGCCTGTCCAGGTATTTTGTTACCCGAAAGATCTTGAGCAACACCATCGGTTGCAGGACAAGGAAGCGTTGTAGAATCCAATCCAAAAAATGGTTCTGTACAAAGAGGGCCGAATGACTTGTAGACATAGCCATTGTTAGTTGGTTGATATTTAACTAACGCTGCTAATGATGGAGTTATTGCTCCAATTGCTAATTTACAGTTTCCAGTTTGAGCTGTTAGCGGAGCCAAACCTACAAATACAGCAGGATTACATTCAGCTGCAAGTGCGCCCCATCCTGGGTTGACTGCTGGAGCAAAATCAGAAATAAAACCTGTAGCTCCTGCTGGTAATGGCAAAATTTGAGTTGCCGCAGTTGGGTTTAACGGATCAACAGAACTGAATTCATCTATCGTTGCATCGGTATCTGCTATAAAACCATCGATCATTAAGGTATTGGTTACGAAGAAAGTAAATTCTGCTTCTATACCTTTAATAGTTGCATCTGCATTCTCATTTACTGAAGAACGTCTAACAATCTTAGATAATTGTAGACCTTCATACTCATTATGATAAGCAGAAATATTTAACTGCAATCTTCCATCCATTAAAACATTTTTGCTTCCAATCTCAAACACATTAGCAATCTCAGGATCATAAAGAGTTGGAGTTCCCCCCTCACCATCGGTTGGATTTGAGCCGCCTGGCTTAAATCCGGTTGAGTAAGTAGCAAAAACCATTTGATTATCATTTAGGTTATGATCCAAACCAATTTTATAAGTGGTTTTTGTGCCTTCATAATCTCTTTGAGTAGGAAGAGGTTGAACGCCAGAATAATTTCCAGCTGCATCCCCCTGCAGGTCTAGCAAACTGGAGTAAGCATGATCAATGATAGAGAATTCGCTATATCTTGCACCCACAGTTAATGTGGTGTCATCTGAGAGATCAAAATACATTTCTCCATACACGGCAGCTTGATGTCTGTTTACACTACTGTCATTGTGGAAATAACGTTGCCAATCAGCCAAAGGAGCTGTTGGAGCTGCAGAACCCGCAGTCGCAGCAGCATTGAGAATATACCCTGTAGCATTTTCAGGAGGAAGAAGACCAGCTGCAACTAAAGCAGGTGCTTGTGCAGCAGCGGCACCAAGGGCTGAAAAATAAGGACCCCAAAAACCTGAACCACCTTTATTACAAGCATAAGAAAAAATTGCACAAATTGGTCCAACAGAGGTATCAGCCCAGTATTCCATGTAAGGAGTTTGAATATGATAATCAGTTGCACTATCATCAGCTGAGTAAAAAAGCCCTGCTGTGAAATTAAAACTTCCATCATAATCTGAGGAGAAGTTTAACTCAGTCTGCGACCACTCAGATTCGTTGGTTGATCTGTCCATGGCTTGATCGCTTGAATAGGTCTTCAGACCATGACCTACGAAGCCAATGGCTGCATCAGCACCAACATTTGCTACTATTGGGCCCATCGCATAAGGAACAACAGATACAGCATGATCATAATCAGCATAATCTTGAAACTCACGAGTGTGATATGAATGTGTAAAAGTCATCATCATGGTGTCAGAAAGAGCTGAATTAATCTCAAAGACTGTATTTTGAAGTGTTGTGCTATGGCTTGGAGTAAAGTCTAAATCAACGCTCCTTAGATCTGATGAAGGGTTGTTTCTATATACAGTATAGTCTAAACCTGTATTTTGATATTGAAGGTATGGGACCCAATGACCGTAGCTACCTGGAGACCAAATAGCATCCATTCCATTTTCTAAAGGACTACAACCAAAAAACTTATCTTGCTTACAAAACTGCCTTGCAGCTCTTAAACGATTATCATCTGCGGTTGTGTTTTCGTATATTAATGAAATTGTTGTGTTATCAGAATAATCCCATTCAAAGGAGGCTCTGCCAGACATTGTATCTCTATCATCCAAATCTCGACCGTCATAGTTGTTCGTTACAAAACCCCCTCGTTTTAAACTTGCAAAAGCAAATCTTGAACGCAGATTATCTGAAAGGGGAAGGTTGATCGCGCCTGAAAGTCTAGTTGAGTCATATTCAGCAAGATCTACTTTAACGTATCCGCCTACATCAGCATCGGGTCTTTTTGAGAGCATTTGCACTGCTCCTCCTGTGGTACCTGAACCAAACAATGTTCCCTGAGGTCCTCGTAAAACCTCAACACGCTCTACATCAAATAATTCAGCCTCATAGAGACCACTGATTGATGCCGTCTGGCCATTCCAGAAGTACCCAATACTGGAACTTGATGCATTACCAACAGCAAAGTTTCCAATACCTCTAAGCGAAATACCTGAGCCTGAGAATGCACCTTTAGCAAAGGTTAAGGTTGGCACTGCAAACTGAAGATCTTCAAAGTTTTCTAACTGCTTAATCTCCATATCCTCAGAAGAAATAGCTGTGATGGTGATAGCGGTGTCCTGCAAATTCGTTTCTTTTCTTAATGCGGTAACTACCACTTCCTCTACTTCCCTCATTGAACCTTCTTGAGCGAATGCAGGAATTGTACTAAATGTAAATGCTATAAGACAAGCATAGAAAAATCTGTTCATAATCTTCCCCCTATAAGTTGATTGATAGAACTAGTAATTAAATCATATACCCAATACTAGAGCTATTGCAATCATTATGAAGTTCGGATTCGTACTTAATTTTAATTAAAAAAATAT
>JBDQEV010000043.1:0-4047 GCA_040266255.1 Gammaproteobacteria bacterium | reverse complement strand
GCAACAATTTATTATTGATGAGCTCGTTGCAGACCGAGATCAATATGGGGATGCACGTCGAACTCAAATTATCCACCGCCCACAAGCAAAAGAGATCCCTCTTTCACAACAAATTGCAAAAGAGCCTTCTTGTATTATCTTATCTAAAAAGGGATGGGTAAGGGCTTCTAGAACACATGATATTGAGCCCAATCAAGTTCAATTTAAGTCTGGTGATCAGTTATTAACAGCAGTCAAAGGTTATACGCATTGGCCAACTTTGCTTGTTGATAACGCAGGTGCCGCCTTTACATTACCAACTCATCTTTTGCCTTCTGTGCGAACTGTAGGCGAACCTGTTACTAAGTATATTCAAACAGCGAATAAAATAACTTCTCACTTACTAAATGCCCATCCAGATACGCATATCCTAGTTGTCAGTGACCATGGTTACGGCTTTATTAGTCAAATCAGTGCTATGGTCAGTAGAAACAAATCTGGTAAGAAGTTTATCTCATTACCAGAAGGTGCATCAATTCACTGTATTATGACACTAGAGAATAGTGATACGCATTTATTATTTGTGACCGCACAAGGCCGCATATTAATCATTAAGCGTGATGAGATACCACAGCTGAATAAAGGAAAAGGTAATAAACTGATTCAGATTCATAAAGCTGCACTCATGGATCAGTCAGATCGCCTTATATTTGCAGCTGCACTACCTGACATTGAGCAATGTAAAATTATTTCAGGTAAGCGCTCACTTCAGCTCAAAACTCAAGAACATATTGGCAAACGTGGCCAACGCGGTACACTCTTGCCCAGAGGGTTCCGACGCATTGATGACTGCAGCTTCTAACTACCTCTCAAGATGTGCACTAAGCAACCAAGCATCAGTATCATGCTCTCGAATTCTTTCAACTAATAAATCAGCTGTACCCTCATCTCCAGCAGCAGTAATGACAGGAATATGCTCTAACATTAGGTCTCTAACCTTTGCATGATCAGCACAGATATGTTTCACTACTGATTGTAAGTCCAATAGAGGTGAAGCATGCTCTTTTAACCTTGTAAGCTCTAGTATCTCCTGCATTGAACCTGGAGCATCTCCTCCAAGTGCCTTAATGCGCTCTGCTAGAACATCAACTGCTGCAATCAAATGACTATAATGCTCATCAAATAACTGATGCACACCAATAAAGCTGGGTCCTTGCATATTCCAATGCGCATTTTGTGTTTTCACCGCTAAGACATATGTATCCGCTAAAATATGTTTGAGAGCTTCTATACTCACATCACTGTATTTTGATTTTTCCATTGATCATCTCCAAATTATATTCTAGTTATGACCCTAAATAATAAAAAAACAGCTTTATTTATGCATTGAGCGACATTTTTAAAATCAAGCTCAATACTTTATGGAAACCCCACAGTGTTAAAAGAGAGCATACATATATTGAAACAAACCATAAGTGTTTATGCATTACACGTCTTCTTTTACTTTTCCTCTGAATACCCAATATGCATATGCACTATAGGTAATTAATAATGGCAACAGTACTGAACTCACAGTCACAATCAACTGTAAGGACTTAGGGTGTGCAGCTAGCTGTTGATAAGTTTGTCCTGGCAGCATATATGGATAAATACTGTACGCTAAACCACAATAGCATGTCACAAACATAAACACCCCTCCGGCAAACGGCCAGCCATCATGTCCCTTGACTGTTTGATAAGCTGCATAGCTCAGTACTAATGCAGATATAATCGGAAATGGCATCAAGTAGAAAAAGGCATTGCTAAACCATATTTTTGAGATTGCAGGGTTGACCCATGGCGTTATCACTGTAATTGCTGCCAACACTATTCCAGATGCCAAATACAAGTGGAAAGATAAATGCCTTGCTTTATCACGTGTTCTACCATCTGTCTTTAAGACCAACCAACCTGCACCTAACAGTGCATAACCGTAACACAACCCTATACCACAAAATATGACAAATGGTGACAACCACATTTGACCATCATTACTGAACAGAAAAATTTGTTGACTACTGAACTGTATGATTGTCCCCAATAGTACACCTTGAGAAAAAGTAGCCAGTAATGAAGAAATGAAGAACAGTCTAGCCCACGCATACTTATGTCTTGTGGCCTTGGCTTTGAACTCAAAGGCAACCCCTCTCCCAACTAAAGCACAAAGCATCAACATTAACGGTGAGTATAATACTGGTAAAATAATACTATATGCTTTTGGAAAGCATGCATATAATATCATCCCCCCTAAGACAAGCCACGTTTCATTTCCGTCCCACATCGGCGCAATTGACCTCAATGCGACTGCTTTTTCTTTCTCATTCAACAGGGGAAATAAAATCCCAACCCCTAAATCAAAACCATCTAAAATCACATACATTAAAATAGCAAAAGCTAAAATCAGTAGGCAAATTGTCGCATTATCGATCACTATCCGCTCCAATTAAGTACCCTAGACCATCTGGCTCATCTACATGCTGAGGCCCCAAACGAACTGTTTTAACAATGAAGTATACATATGCAGTGAAAAAGCACATATACAATATAAAAATTGTAATCAAGGAAAATAGAACTTGCTCTGCAGGAAGCCTAGACACTGCATCCTTGGTCAATAACAAGTTATACACCGTCCATGGCTGTCGTCCTATTTCACTGGTCATCCAGCCACAAACCGTTGCTATGAAGCCCATTGGTATCATTCCCATTAATACTTTTAGAAGCCATGGCTTTCTGAGTAAAGTACGCTTTTTAGTGTAGTATGCAGTTAACCATGATACCAATACAAACAAAAAGCCTATTCCAACCATCACTCTAAATGTGAAAAATACTGCTGTAACTGGTGGAATCCGATCATCTGGTGCTATATCTAACCCAGGTAAAACTCCATCTAGTGAATGAGTATTAATTAAACTTGCTAGTTTAGGGATTTTAATCTCAAAGTGATTCATTCTATTTTTTTGATCTGGTATCGCAAATAGTATCAATGGTGCACCTGGTTGAGTTTTCCAATTACCTTCCATTGCAGCTGTTTTAATGGGCTGATTTTTAAGTACGTTAATCCCTACAAGGTCTCCTACTCCAACTTGCATTATACTGAATATACAAGCAATCACTAATGCTGGTAAAAATGATCTAGATGCAATAATGACATGTTGTTTTTTCAAGAAATAATAGCTAGATATCCCCAAAATAACAAAGCTTGTACTCAATATACAAGCCATCATCATATGCCAAGCTCTAATCACATATGACGGATTGAAAATTGCAGCTAACCAGTCATCAGGTATTAAGACGCCTTGCTCAATCGCATAACCTGCAGGGGTGTGCATAAATGAGTTCGCTGACATAATCCACATTAAAGAAATAATCGTTCCGATACAAACCATTAGTGTGGAAAAAAAGTGTACTTTTGGAGATACTTTATCCCAGCCATATAACATTACACCTAGAAAACCTGCTTCTAAAAAGAATGCAGATAAAGTTTCCATTGCCATTAAAGGACCAAGTATATTGCCCGAAAAATAAGTAAATCCACTAAAATTTGCTCCTATTTCATAAGCGAGTACAACACCTGTAACCACCCCCATTCCAAAACTTAATGCAAAGATCTTTGACCAGAATTGACATAAAGACTTATACACAGCACTACCAGTTACCAAGTAACGATACTCCCAGTACACCAAGAACATCCCTAGACCTATATTCAAAGTTGGAAAAACGCCATGAAAAGTGATCGTAAATGCGAATTGTAATCTTGATAAAATTTCAGCTGTTAACATAATTTCAACATGTTCATTTCAGATATTGTGCATGATTTAAAAATAACCTTCAATCAACTTTTATTTATCCACACTGAAATACGGAATTGTCAAAAAATATCAATGATCTAGATGAATTGTGGATAAGTACCCCTTTTTCTGTGGATAAGTCTGTGGATAAGTTGTTGATAACTTTTTATCCACATTTTATCCACATGGTTATCCACATAGTTATCCACATTTCACTCACACCTTAATACAATGTTATATC
>JBDQEV010000042.1:0-4063 GCA_040266255.1 Gammaproteobacteria bacterium | reverse complement strand
CTATTATATATTTTTAAAATCTTTTTATGTAGCAATGATTATAACTTTAGAGAATTAACCCTTTTGCGTTCTGTGTGTAAACGATTTCAAATATTAGCTTCAAGGAATGAGCTGTGGAGATATCTGTTTCCTTTCAGTTCAAAAAAAACAGGCAGTTCTACTGCTTATTCATGATATAAGCAAGCAGTTCGTTTGGAAAATGACGATAAATCAATTGGTTATATTTCTACGACCATTCAGAATGCCCCCTCCTAGTGCTTTTTTAAGAAGGTGGGAAAGCAACTTGAAACATAACTTGGATTTATGCTTATTTTTGAGTTAACATCGTAGTGTTTTTTACTACGGTCTATGGAGCCAGATGTAGTTAAGAGTAAAGAAATTGCAAAGGCTGCAGTCACAAATCATGGCTCGGCACTAGATTTTGCTCATCCAGGTCTACAAAGCGACCCAAATATTGTAATGGCTGCCGTAAAGAGTAAAGGCACGGCACTATATTATGCTGCCCCAAATCTCCAAAGTGGCCAAGATGTTGTAAAGGCTGCCATATATCAGGACCCCTGTGCACTACAGTTTGCCGGCCCCAGCCTTCAGGATAATAGAAAAATAGTCGCAACTGCTGTAAGTTTGTCAGTTAAATCACCCAATCAGGAAAATCAAGTTAACCTTTAGAGTCCTGAAACAAAAGGAGCTGGAGAAGAAAAGCCAGCCCCAAAGTTTTTTTACCCGAGTAGTTAATTTTCTCAAAAAGATAGTGAGTGCAGTGATAAGATCTCTGAAAAAAATGCTATCCATTAAGACGAAAACAAGAAACCCCAACTACAATCGGCGTGCTCACATGAGCCCTAAAACTGATGTGAGCACAGGAAATCACCCTAAAGCTGAGCAAAAAACAACCTGTCAGGACGGAGTTCCACTCCTAGTCAGCACTCTATTAGCTGATTGACTCTTTCAATAAATTGATTTGGATCATCCAATTGCCCGCCTTCTGATAGTAGAGCTTGCTCGAATAAAACCATTGAAATCTTCTCAAATACTTTATCTGATGACTCTGATAGCATACGCTTCACCAATGGGTGCTTAGGATTGAGCTCTAACTTTGGCTTAAACTCTGGTACTGGCTGCCCTGCTTCTTGCATCAAGCGGTACATATGTGGACTGAGTTGGTCATCTCCTGCTGCAATCGATGATGGTGCATTATGCAGCCTTGCAGTAAAACTGACATCTGATACCTTTTCACCTAAAAAGCTTTTGATTCGACTCAAATCATTCTCATGTTCCTTTTGAGCTTTTTCAACAGCCTTTTCAAGCTTCTCATCTTTTAATGCATCATCTTCTTTAGCGACCATATGGAGCTTCTTGCCATCAAACTCAGTTAGCGCATTCATCAAGAATGGATCAACTCTGTCTGTTAGCAATAATACTTCATAGCCTTTTTTCACATAACGCTCGACATGCGGCGAATGCTTTGCAATTTGATGATTTTCTGCAACCAGATAATAAATCTTATCCTGTCCTTTTGGCATATTAGCCACATAATCATCTAAAGAAACTGACTCTTGGTTAGTACTTCTAAAACGTAGCAACTTCAATAATGCATCTTTATTACTCATATCTTGTGCAGCACCTTCTTTTAAGACTGCACCAAACTCTGAGTAAAACTCAACATAATCTTCGGGCTGATCTTTTGCAACTTTACCAATCATTTTGATCACTTGCTTCGTACAACTTGACTTAATTGATTTGGTAATTGGATTTGTCTGTAGGATCTCACGTGACACATTCAGTGGTAAATCTTGACAGTCGATCACACCTTTAACAAAACGCAAGTATGGTGGCAAGAACTGCTCAGCCTCATCCATAATAAATACTCTAGATACATAAAGCTTCAGACCTTTCTTACTATAGTCTCGATAATATAGATCCATTGGTGCTTTTTTCGGGATGTACATCAATGAAGTAAACTCTGCATTCATAGACTGTACATGCTTATGATCGTAGACCAATGGCGGATTCGCATCATGCGTTAATGTCTGATAAAATGCATCATAATCTTCTTTTTTAATACTTTTTGGCGCTTGAGACCATAATGCTTTCGCCTCATTAACCTGCTCGTAGCCTTCTTCCCCCTCACCTTGCTTAGGCATCATCACAGCAACGTCTAAATGATTTGACCAATTGGTGATCACTGATCGAACTTGCCAAGGCTGTAAGAACTTATCTAATGACTCATCATCACGAAGATGCAAGGTAATGGTTGTACCAACATCTTCTTTAGGCTCACTCACTACCTCATAGCTGCTGATACCATCTGATTTCCATAGCACTGCATCTTTTGCATCCAGATCTGCTCTTCTTGTATGAACTGCTACTTTATCTGCTACAACAAAAGAAGAATAAAACCCGATACCAAACTGTCCGATCAAGTTTGCTTTTTGATCTTCAGATGCACTTTTTACCTGGTCTAAAAATGCTTTGGTTCCTGAATTTGCAACTGTACCTAAGTTTTCAATTACCTCATCATGACTCATACCAATACCAGTATCTCTAAACTGAATAGTACGGGCCTTTGCATCTACATCAACATAAATACAATGATCTTGTGCTTCTAACCCATGCTTTAAGCTCTCAAGCTTATACTTTTCAGTCGCATCAGCAGCATTGGATAATAACTCTCTTACAAATGCTTCTTGATCTGAATACATGGAGTGGGTGATTAAATCCATCAACCGCTCCATATCAGCTTGGTATGAATATGTTTTTGCTTGACTCACAGTCGTCTCCTTAATATCTCAATAGAAATCTAAGGGCTGTACTCAAAAACTCAATACCTTACATTCGAAAACTATTATTGTCCTCAAACCCTTCATCATTATCTTCATTGAGACCTTTGCTGAGTTGACAATCAGCCTTAGGAGATTGCTCAAACATCGAGACTGAGCTCAAAATACCTTTTTCATGATTTGAAACCAAACGCTTCAGCTTATTCAGAACATCAATTTGTTTCACTCGAACCAATTCTTTATTCCACTCTCTACCATTACAGTATTGACCAGTTTGATTCAACTCATGCGCAACTTGATCTAGGGTATGTTCACCATCATAACCTCTAGCACCCATACGCATACAGATTAGTTGACACTCCCAAGCATTAAGTTGGCTTAAGAATTGATCTAACTGTTGTGCGGTCTCAGCATCAATAATGCCTTGCTCTGTATAGCCCTCATCTTCATCTGGAACAACCTCATGCATGCTCATACTATCATCATCTACCATACTGGTATCTAATGAATACATTGCTAAGTTTTGTGCCTCATCATAAATCTCTAACACTTCATCAGTTGAAAGTTCCATTGCTCTTGCAATCGCATTGACCTTCTCACCATCTTGAAAGCGACGTTTTATTTCGCAAAGTTTTGCAAACTTACGTCGAGGAATCTTGATTATTAACCCGCCTTCTACTAGTGCTGCCGCTTCTTTTTTGATGCTGTAGTAGGACCATGTAGATAACCTTGAATTAAAATTAGGTTCATACGTTTTTATTGCTTCAAGAAAACCTAATGATCCAGCATTGATTAGATCTTTATATAGTATACCTCTACCACTATATTGCTTCACAACTGAAACAATAAATGGTGCGAATTTTTGTACCAGCTCTGCAATCGCTGCTTGATCACCCTGCTGTGCACGTGTGATATAAGCCAACTCTTGCTCAGGTGTCATTCTTGATGACTGTAACCCTAACAGCTCAACTGCATTGATACTGTAAGCATAAACATTACTGATTAAATAAGCACTTTTAATGTCTGTGCGTGCGACAAACCCTGGCTCAATAGCTAGAACACTACTTAGTCCAAAGTTACTTTGATTGACATCCATGTCAGACCTCCATAACGCTTCGTTTTTCCCCCATCCTTAGGGTATATAAAAAATTATATTCGATTTCTTATTAAAAGCAAGCACTTATTAAGAATAAATGAAATATTTTCTCACTTAATTAAAATTATTGTTGTTTTTCAATGACTTTAATTTTAGCAAAAAAGTCATCATAACCCCTATATAGGTG
>JBDQEV010000041.1:0-4123 GCA_040266255.1 Gammaproteobacteria bacterium | reverse complement strand
TATATCAAATATTGTTTTTCTGCAAACATAGATAATTTTTGATTTATAAATGTTACTCTTTCTTAAGTCAATATGGAAATACGATGAAAGCAATAGCAATCAGTGGAATGCCAATTTATTATATCATTTCAGCCCTCATAGTTGTATTATTTGCAGTTGCCGCGGTTTATCGGTATTACAAGCTGCGAAAAGCACCTCAATCCCTTCAGATGGCGCCAATACAAGAAGATCCGTTGTTGGTCGATTTTAAGGCATCAGTTGAGCAAGTTAAGGCGCTTAGTGATGATCAGTCTTATAGTCAGCTTGCGAAAAAAATTAAAACAGTACATGAGTTTACACAGGATGAGTATACAAAACTGATTGCGTTCTGTGTAAGGGTATTCAATGATGCAGCAAAGACAGCTGAAGACAAAAGAGATCAGTTTCTTGAAAAGATAGCTGTATTGGTTCAGCCATTGGCACTGATCTTGAAAGACGCTTCAGAAACACTAGAACGCCTGCATTTGTCGAGGTTGTTAAATAAGTCAATTAAATCAGTTAGTAATGAAAGTGCATTAAAATGGTGTTCGCGGGTTAAATCTACTTTAGATGATGATGTTAGAAGTTTTTTTGAAGGTCATTGTCCAGCGAATTTTAAGCGGCAAAGTTTAACTCGGCGCGAGTTTATCTCTGGTAAATCTCATTTGAGGATATATGCAGAGAGTCACCTTAATGGAGCCGATGAGGCTAAAAAGAAGGAGGTTGTAGATTGTTTAATTAAAATAAAACAAGAGCTCTATAATAATGATGATGTTGCTTTCTCAGAATCTCTCAATGGCTGTTGGGATGCCAGTAATTGGGTCTTACAGACTGATGATGATATTAAAGAGTCATTAGGCCTTAGATAATCTTAAACAGATTTCATTATAATATCTTTGTCCTTGAGGGGTGAGCCTGAAGTATGATTGTGTTATTTCAATCCAATCTGAAGGAAGATATTTCTTTAACTGATTGATCAAGATTTGCTTTGGTATACTGGTATAGCTCTCAAAGTCATTAAAGTACATTTTGTCAGTGGTTCTAAAAAAATTGATGGCAAACTCTAATAGAATTTGGTCAGAGGGGATATTTTCTTGCTGCTGCACTTTCGGTTTAGTTAAGTATGCTTTTGGATGCTTTTGTTTGATGATTCTTGTAATTTGATTGCTCAGTGTGAGTTTGCTGTGTGCACCACAACCAATCCCTAAATAATCACCAAAGCGCCAATAGTTCAAGTTGTGGTGCGATGGTTGATTTTGGGTCCAGGCAGAAATTTCATATGGCCTATAGCCAGCTTGTTGTAATATTTTTCTACCATGGTGGTCTATGCTGTCAATGATCTCTGATGCTGGGATATGCGGTTTTTGCACTGCAAACTTGGTATTGGGTTCAATATTGAGTTGGTACCAGCTGAGGTGTTCAATTTCATAGCTGAGAAATAACTCTAAATCATATAGTGCTTGTGATAGGGATTGATGTGGCGTCCCATACATCAGGTCTAAATTGATGCGTTTGAATCCAGCTGTTTTAGCCAGTCGTATGGCTTGATGGGTCTGAGTGGCAGAGTGAAAGCGGCCGAGTGCTTGTAAAGAGCCTTGATCAAAACTTTGTCCACCAATGGATAACCTGTTGATACCTAACTGTCTATACTCTGGGAATTGACTGCAATCTAAAACACCTGGATTGGCCTCCATCGTAATTTCAATATCTGATTGAATGAATGGTTTTAATGCAGAAAATAATGGTTGTAGTTCATTGGCAGTAAATACACTTGGTGTACCACCACCAATAAAAATGCTATGTAGTTTTCGTTGAGTTAGAACATCATAATGACTATTTAGGTCTTCTATTAGATGTTCTATATAAAGTTCTTTGGGCGTATCCTCTTTTAGTGGATGGGCATTGAAGTCACAGTATGGGCACTTTTTTACACACCAAGGTAGATGAATGTAAAGGCTAAGTGGAATGGTCATTTGGTGATTCCAAAAATGACAATATCACTGACTTTGTCATTGAATACTTGAAAATGTTTTAAGAGACCTTCTTGTGTAAATCCAGATCTTTTTAGGAGCTGGATAGAAGGGTGATTATCAGACAATGTGTATGCCTGGATTCTATTTGCTTCTAATTGTTCAAAACCAAACTGGAGGACATGTGAAATAGCTGTGCTCATTATTCCTTTTTTTTGATAATCAGGGTGTAGTTCAAACGCAATATCTAATCGTTGGTGAATTGAGCTATAGGTATCAAACCCAACACAGCCAATGAGTGAATTGTCTGAGTTGTATATACCCCAAACGGCACCTTGCTTGGCATAGTGAAGGCTTCTAAGGATATGTAATCTTCTGATCGAATCAAATAAAGAAGTTGGAACGTTTGCGTTTGGAATGTATGGTTGCACATTTGGATGGTATAAGAGATCTCGGTATTGTTCTGCATCAGAGATCTTAAGGTTTCTTAAATAGCAATCATTGATATGAAGGGGTATAGTCGGTAGAGTCATAGGTTTTTAGGTGGATTTAGTTCTTCTATTGGCCATCTTGCCCTTATCTCAAAGTGGATGTCATCAAATCTTCTTAAATAGCCTAGATACGCAACCATAGCTGCATTATCGGTACAGTATTTAAGGTCTGGAAATAATACTGTTTCTGTGAGTGAGTGCTTTTCTAAATAACTTCTAATAAATTGGTTTGCGCTGACACCACCAGATACTACAAGCTTTTTAACGCCGGTTGTTTTGATAGCTGTGTTAACTTTTCTAGTTAACTGCTCTGCAATACAAGCTTGTAATCCTTGGGCAATGTTCTCAACTACCAACGGTTGCTTTTGGTGCTCTAGGTAGTGCTGTCTTGCAGCAGTTTTAATACCACTAAAGCTCATCATGGCATCTTTGCGTAGTTTTAGTGCTTTTGGCAGAGCAACTGGTTGTGTTGCATCTTGGGCTTTCTGCTCAATCTTTGGTCCTCCTGGGTAACCAAGTCCCATTACTTTTGCAGTTTTATCAAACGCTTCACCAGCTGCATCATCTAATGTCTGTCCAAGCAGTTGGTAGTTGCCAATCCCATTTGTGAGCAGTATTTGAGTATGCCCACCAGAGACTAGTAATGTTAAAAATGGTTCAGGCTCGAATGTTGTATTGATAAATGCAGCAGCAATATGTGCTTCAAGATGGTGTATGGGTATCAGTGGAATATTGAGTGCTTGGGCTAGACCTTGTGCAAAGTTATGCCCAACTAATAAAGCACCAATGAGACCTGGCCCACAAGTTACAGCGATGTGTGTGATACTTTTTGGCTGAATATTTGCACTTTGTAGGAGTTGTTTAAAAAGGCGGGGTAGTTTCTCTAAATGCTCGCGTGCTGCCAGTTCTGGTACAACACCACCATAGGCCTGATGCTCAGACTGACTATAGACCAAGTTCTCAATGAGTCCTTTGTTACTATAAAGTGCAAGTGCTGTTTCATCACATGAGGTTTCTATACCTAAAATAAGGGGTTCCATAATTGTTGTATTCTCAGTTTTTGATAATTTTCATGATGACGAATGAGGATGATGGTTGTAAGCATTAGTAAGTATGTTTGTCCAAATAGTAACGCATAAGCTGAAAGTATAATACAGCAAATGATGCTTGAGATACCAACATTTTGGCAAACTGAATATGCTGCACAAAAAATAGAGAGTATAGTCGCGCCAAGTAAAAAGTGATGGGCAAATATTCCACCCAACGCAGTTGCAACACCTTTACCACCTTTGAGCTTTAAGAATGGTGAAAAACAATGTCCTAGTACTGGTACAGCAATCCAGTATGAATCTAAGCCTAATGCCAAAAGTGGTATCAAGCCTTTGGAAAAATCAAGTAGTAATGTGAGCGCACCTGCAGCATTATTTTGTCGACTGACATTGGTTGCGCCGGTATTTTTAGACCCATACGTACTTGGATCTTTTAATGCTAAAAGGTAGCAAACAATAGGGCCAGAAGGTATGGCACCAATCAGAAATAATAGCATTAATAAATTAAAGTTACTCATTTGTAAAATCTCTATTATATGTATTAAGATATCATTTGTACTATAGATAGTAAAATATTTTTAATTTTCTATATAAG
>JBDQEV010000040.1:0-4237 GCA_040266255.1 Gammaproteobacteria bacterium | reverse complement strand
TTAAGTGATACTGTGTCTACCGCACCGCCAGTGATTGCTAAATCGATTGCGCTGGTTGCGCTTTGGGTTGTGCCAGCTCCAACAACATTATTACCAGCACCATTTAGTGTAATTGCTGTAGTAGTTCCTCCTGCATCCAATGTATCAATTGAGGCAGTAACATTACCACTTGGGTTAGCATAGGTGACAGGTATGACTTGGAAATCGACATCCATGCAAAAAGAAAATCTGTTACCTTTTTTGATTTTTAAACCAGTGCTTAGGGCATTATAATTCTGGGCGAAGTTTGATGTGCTACCTGCAGCGTCAATAATTGTTCCAGGATTTTTACCATCGTGTGCGTAGAATGTGGTCGATACTACTCCAGCGCGAATAGAAAACTCTGCATTGTCTGAAAAGCTGCTTGCGCTAACTAATGTGGTGGTAGCCAGTAAAATACTCGCTATTTTTAATGATTTGTACATCACAATCTCCATGTGTTAATAGATCCTTATTTGAATAATATCACTATAAAATTAACTTGTCACTCTTTTTAGCTTTCTTTCATGGCTTCAAAAAACTTTTTATTAGTTTTGGTTGCCATCATACGTTTGATCAGGAACTCAGTAGACTGACCGTCCTCCATTGTGTGAAGATATTTTCTCAAAATCCAACAATAGTTGAGCATTTCAGGGGAGAGTAGTAACTCTTCTTTTCTAGTGCCTGATAGCTTAATATTAACAGCTGGGTAAATTCTTCTTTGTGCAAGTGAGCGGTCTAAATGAATTTCGTGGTTACCAGTACCTTTGAATTCTTCATAGATCACTTCATCTGCTTTTGAGCCTGTATCAATCAATGCGGTTGCTATGATCGTTAAGCTACCACCATCCATAATATTTCTTGCTGCACCAAAGAAGCGTTTAGGTCTTTGTAGAGCAGAGGCTGAAACACCACCTGATAAGATTTTATTATCTGAAGCAGCAACATGGTTATATGCTCTAGCTAGTCGAGTAATAGAATCAAGTACGATAACAACGTCTTCTCCGTTTTCAGCAAGTCTTTTAGCTTTGGCTAAGACCATCTCTGCAACTTGAATGTGTCGTTGTGGAGGATTATCAAATGGGCTGGCAATAATTTCTGCTGGTATATCTCTGGCGTTATCTGTTACTTCTTCAGGACGCTCATCAACCAATAAGACAAAAAGTTTGGATTTTTGGATTTGCTTTAAAACACTGTTGGCTATACCTTTTAGCAGTACACTTTTACCTGCTTTTGGTGGTGCTACAATTAAGCTTCTTTGTCCTTTACCAATTGGGGCAATGATATCAATGATTCTGTTCATGATGTCGCCTCCGCCACCAGTGCCTTGCTCAAGCTGTACCCACTCAGTTGGGAATTCAGCTGGCTTGTCACCAAATGGTACAATTTGGATCTGGTCCTTTGCAGGACGCATGTTAATTTCTTGTACACTCTCGATCGCAAAATATCGCTCTCTAGGTTTTGGTGCTCTAATGATTGCTTTAGAGAAGATGACACCAGTTTTAAGTCTGAACTGCTTAATAATTTGAGGAGAAACATATAGGTCATCTGGTCCAGCTAAGTAGCTGGTTTGAGGAGATCTTAAAAAGCCATATCCGTCTTGTACAACTTCGAGCACACCCGCATCTTCTCCTATCATCACAAGTTGGAAGCCTTTTTTAATTAACATCTTTTGTATGCTAAATAATAACTCTTGTCTGGATTGTCTATGGTACTCTAAGCCAATTTCTTCTGCTTTTTTGTACAACATTTTAATATCCATATTGCGGAGTGCAATAATATTAAACTCTTGTTTTGGTGCTTTTGGCTCTTCCGGTATTTCTTGATGTGAAGAATGTGACTGGTTTTGATGTGGTTTGTGTTCATTATTGGACATAGATTAGGACTCTTGAGCTTGGTTAAGGGATTGAGCGATGAAGTCTAAAATTTGAGTTTTAGATAGGGCACCAATTTTGCGACCAATAATTTTACCATTATGGAAGAAAAGTAAGGTTGGTAAGCCTTTGACGTCATAGTCAGTCATAGCTTGTGGATTAGCAACAACGTCAACTTTGCAAATGGTTACATCGCTCTGTTCTGTAGCAATTTCGTCTAATATAGGAGAGATTCTTTTACATGGGGGGCACCACTCAGCCCAAAAATCTACCAAAACTGGTTTATTGGATGTTAAGACATCTTGTTGGAATTTTGCATCAGTAGTGTGAATTGCTGTCATAGGAGTTACACCCGGTTGTCATTATATGAGATCGTGCAGCGATTGCTACATTGCGATTCTAATACGATGCTACAGTGCAGTCAAGCAATTTGTACTAATTTATGCTTCTTCAGTGACTTGATTAGATAGGTAGGCTAAAATCAAATCCAGTTCTTGTGGGCTTTTGTAAGGTAATACAACCTTGCCTTTTAATGGTGTGCCTTGAACTTTAGCTGGCACTGCAATATCAGTTAATCTGGCTTTTGCCCAATCATTTTTGATAGTGATTGCCTTTGGTTGTGATTTTCTGGTAATCATCGCTTCAGTCTGCCGTACTGACAGCTGTTGTGTGGCAACTTGGTGCGCAGCTTGTGGTTGCTCTGATGTTGGGAGCGCTAATAAAGCTCGTGCATGACCCATATCAATGATCTGATCTCTAGTCATTTGTTTGACTTCTGGGTGTAATGCATTGAGGCGAAGCGTATTGGAAATTGCAGACCTTGATTTAAATATTTTTTGTGCCAACTGCTCATGTGACATTTGATGGGTCTCAACCAGTCTTGCGAATGCTTCAGCTTGATCGATGACATTTAGATCTTCACGCTGGATGTTCTCAATGAGTGCAATAGACTCGTCTTGTAGTTGATCTGCTACTTTGATAATCGCAGGGATGTCTTGGAGCCCAATTTGTGTTGCGGCTCTAAAGCGTCTTTCGCCTGCAATAATTTGGTACTGCTGAGGTGATAGCTCTTTTACAACCAAAGGCTGGATCAGTCCGTGCTCCTTAATTGATGCTGCTAACTCATCAATAGATTCAATATTGAACGTTTTTCTTGGTTGGTTTGCATTGGCTTTTATTTGTTCTAGCAAGATATGTTGTATCTGCATTTGATCTTGTTGTTTGATATCACTTAATAGTTCCTGTAGTCCCATATCAGTTAGTGCACGGCCGAGTCGTCTTTTGGTGCTAGACATTTGCAGTCTCCTTCTGTTTGATAAGGCGGTTGAGCTCAGAAGCCAATGCGAGATATGCAATAGCGCCTTGTGAAGTATTGTCGTAGTTGAAAATGCTTTTACCAAAGCTGGGCGCTTCAGCCAAACGCGTATTTCTAGGGATAACTGTGCTGAGTAGCGCATCATTGAAATGTTCTTTTAATTCTGCTGATACATCAACAGCTAGTCTATTGCGTCCATCATACATTGTTCTCAGTAAGAACAGTTGATGAGAAATACCAATGTTTTGTGAAACTGCTCTGATGGTTTGCAGCAACTTGGCTAAGCCTTCTAATGCATAGTACTCACATTGAATAGGGATAATGAGATTTTGAGCACAAACCAATGCATTGATAGATAGAATATTTAAACTTGGCGAGCAATCAATAAAAATAAGATCATAATTTGATGCAATGGGCTCAAGTAAGTTTTGTAGGGTATGTTCTTTATTGGATACTTTTAGTAAAGCATGTTCAGCTGCAGTCAGGTTATACTGTGCAGGAAGAACATCAAAACCTTCAGCAGACTGATGAATGGCGTCCTGAATATTACATTGTTGTAATAATGCTTCGCCAACTGAGTAGTCCCATTTGTCTAAACATGCAGTTGATGCATTGGTTTGAGGGTCGAGATCAATCAGTAAAACTCTTTTACCCATTTTTGCATTAGCAGCAGCAACTGAAACTGCTGTTGTCGTTTTACCAACGCCACCCTTTTGATTAATGATTGCAAATATTTTTGAACGCATAGTACTCAACCTATTTTCTATATCTTACCATAGGATGTATGGTGATTGTATCAACAGATGGAGTAGATGCACAAATGCTAAAAAAAGCAGGTAGATTGCATCTTTTAGTAGGTTGGTTAGATGATGAATGTAGGGAGTTAAAGTGTCCGCATAATAACTTCATAAATGATTGTAAGTACGGTTAAAATAAGCATTATTTTAAATATAAAGATCTGAAACTTGAAGATTAAGGTCATAAACTTTGCTTGATGCTGCATGATCTTCTCAGAAAGTTTAGATAATTT
>JBDQEV010000039.1:0-4815 GCA_040266255.1 Gammaproteobacteria bacterium | reverse complement strand
CCCCTATATAGGTGACTTATATTCAAAATTTTAGTTATTCCTTGAGCCTTTAGGCCCGCTAAAGCCATCGCTGCAGCTGAACGTAATGACCTTGCAACCAGTGTTGTACCTGACAAATTCTCAACCCCTTTAATAATTGCACCCCCAGTCATGAGCTGACATTGTGCTCCCATTTTATTTAATTCTTCAAAATGATCTGTTCTGTGAATATAGATCTGATCCTGCACACTGCTAATACCATCTGAAATAGCCGAAAGCACAGACCACTGTGGCTGTAAGTCTGTTGGGAATGCTGGGTAAGCCCCCGTCACAATATCTAATGCTTTTGGTCTCTGATCCATCTTGATCTCAATACTATCCTCATCTGTCATAATCTGCGCACCAACCTGCTTTAAGCATCTCAGCACTTCTGCCAAAGTTACTGGATTAATACCACTCACCTTCAAACGCCCGCCAATAATTGCAGTTGCAATCAGATATGTTCCAACCTCAATTCTATCACCCATCACCTGGTGCTCAACAGAATCCGCCTTTACTCCACCATTAACCACAATCAAAATCCCTAGCCTACGGATATCAACCCCGATCTTCCCTAGGAATACAATCAAATCATCAATCTCAGGCTCAAGCACTGCACCATGTATATGAGTCTCTCCTTGGCGATTCGCAGCAGCTAAAATCGCATTAGCAGTTCCCGTTACGGTAGATTTTGGAAAATCAACGACACAATCTCCTCTATTAAGGGACGTTGCCTCAATCAACCCCTCTTCTAGATTAATCTCTGCCCCCATCATTCGCATCGCATTGATATGGAAATCTATTGGACGCTTTCCTAAGTTACATCCTCCAGGTGTTCTT
This sequence comes from Gammaproteobacteria bacterium, assembly GCA_040266255.1. Classification (GTDB taxonomy): domain Bacteria; phylum Pseudomonadota; class Gammaproteobacteria; order Comchoanobacterales; family Comchoanobacteraceae; genus Comchoanobacter. Next base: position 3,957 of record JBDQEV010000039.1, on the reverse strand, counting down.
AATTTTGCTTTCCCGAACCGACCCAATAAACCACCTAAAAACAAAATTGAAGTCCTCACCTCTTGGCACTCATACCCAGTTAAATCAGCATACTTTGCATCAGAGGGATCAATCAGTAAGACATCAGAAGACAAATAAGAGGTCCTAATACCGATGGCATTCAGTAAAAAGCACATCTTCTCAACATCTTTAATTTTAGGCACGCGAGAGAAAATTACATGCTTTTTTGCCAAAACTGTAGCTGCTAATAACAATAAAATTGAATTTTTTGCACCACTTGCCTCAATATGTCCTTCTATTTTATTAATTGGACCAATATCTATACTATCCATATACTTCCTCCTGAATTGATCAAGGAAGCTCTATTCCATTTTTTAGCAGCATCTCTTGAGTCATTGTATTTAATATGAATCGACATTCAACCTGATTCACAGATGCATATTGCCACCATGCACACAGAACAGCAATACCGGTAGAGTCCACAACACTCACACCTAAAGCATCTATCTCAACCTGTGCGTGTTGCTTTAAAACCGCTATACCCTCAAGATAAGTATGTTTTGCATAGTGGACTTGAAGAGCATTTTTATCTATCGTATGCTTCACTTTTGCTCCAACTCTTTTGTAAGAAAATCAATTAACCCTTGCGGGCCACCTGACTTCAAAATCTTTCCAAACTGTGAACGATAAGTTTGCCCCAAACTCAATCCATTTACGATGAAATCATACATCTTCCATGCACTATCATGACAACGCAGTGCATATTTAATATTTAGAACCTCATCTTTATTGTACGCTAAGACACTTTCAACACGCACATACTTTTCAGCTTCTTCCCGCAAAGGATAAAACTTAACATCTGCTGATAACTGACGACAATTAAATGCAACAGCATACTGTGATATAATTAATTTCTCAACCAGCGCTTCAATTTGATCCCTTTGATCTTTACTTGCCTCATACCAATACTTGCGCCCCAAGACTTGTTTAACGATAAACTCAACATCTACATTTGGCATCATCACTTGACGAATCACTTCATCAACTTTTTGCACTGACTTTGACTGACAAATCGGTTTAAGCTGCTCTCGCAAGTCCGTCGCCATCTCTTTTACTAGCTGAACTGGTTGCTCACATACAATTGGCTCAGCAGCAACAGATAGCCCCATTAACAATACTAGCAATACCTTATTCACTCTCAGCATCCTGATTTAAACTTTCACTACCCAGATTCATCAAGAACTGTGCAATTAAATTCTCTAACACAAAGCCTGAATTTGTTTGATAGATCTCCTCATTGGCCTTTAAGCTTACCTCATCCCAACCTGGGAACAATGCAACATATCTCACACCCAACAAACCCTCAGTGAAAATATGTGCTGTTGTATCCACAGGCAACTTGGTACGCTTTTGATCAATCCTTAACCCCACTTTTGCTTGATAGCCTGGCGTTAGCTCAATTGACTCAACTTCTCCAATACGTACACCAGCAATCCTAATCGGCGCCCTCTCTTTTAATCCTGCAGCCTCATCAAAACTAGCATACAATGTATAACCATCATACCCCCTCCAATCAGGCGTAGAAGCATAAAAAGCAATAAAGATTAATGATATGCCTGCTAGCATAACGAAAATCCCTACAGCTGCGCTAATGATACCTCTCTCATTCATACCCCACTCCCCAATAATGCGGTGATCAGATAATCCAATCCCAATATTAATAATGATGATACAACTACTGTAGAGGTTGTTGCGTTTGCCATCCCCTCCCTAGTTGCATCAGCTCTTAAACCTTGATATAAAGCAACCCAAGCAATGATCACAGAAAAGGCCACTGACTTAACCACCCCATGCATGACATCTAACATAAACAAAGAGTGGTACTCTAATGAATTCCAAAACATTCCTGGCATCACGCCCAATGCAAAGTCACATACAATATATGAACTCATCACACCACTGATGCAAAATATAATACTCAATAACGGCACTGAAAATACAATCGCTAAAAACCTGGGAAACACGACCATTCTATTGGCATTAATCGCTAACATCTTCATACAAACAAATTGCTGATTAATGGTCATGATGCTCATTTCTGAAGCCAATAATGAACCGACGCGCCCAATAAACAATAACGCAGTAACAACGGGCCCCATCTCTCTATACATACTATAGGCGCTCAATCCACCAATCTCAGACTCTGCACCAAACCTCACCAATGAGTTATACCCCTGTAATGTAATCACCATACCAATAAATGCACCTGCAACAACAATAATAGGGACAGTTCGATTACCATATAAATATACATGCTTCACAATCTCTCTAAAGTGTTCTTTTCTTCTTGGAAACGATAATAACACCTCGAAAATAAAGAATACTGCATTTCCGACATAGCACATTCTTGTATATAACCTAGACATGATTCTCACCCAATAAATCATCCATTAAGCTATTTTGACTAATGGCTTGCCGCGACTCTTGTTCACCAGTAATAAAGCTCTTCACCTTAGGATCTTTAGAGTTCATTACCTCCTCACTTTTACCTTGAGCAACAATACTACCTTGGTTAATCACAATCATCTTATCTACAACTTGACTCAAATCTGAGATATCATGTGAAACCATCACCGAACTCACCCCAAAGCGTTCATGCACTCTAATCATCAATTGACGCAGTGCGGTTTTCGTGACAGGATCTTGCCCAGTAAATGGCTCATCATATATTAAAAATTTAGGATCTAATACCATTGCCCTAGCCAATGCCACCCGTCTAGCCATTCCACCAGATAGCTCACTTGGCCTTAAGCCTTCAGCTCCCCTCAAACCAACTGCATCTAACTTTAATAAGACCAACTGTCTCAACACAGCTTCAGGTACATCAAAATGATATCTAACTGCAAAAGCGATATTTTCATACACAGTCCACTCAGAGAATAATGCATTGGTTTGAAACAACATCCCCATTTGCATCCGCATTTTCTCAAGACCTTGCTCATTCAGATCTTTTATATTTTTACCGAACACTTTCACTGAACCCGAAGTTGGCTGAATCATGCCAAGAAAAAGATTTAAGAAGGTTGTTTTACCTGCACCACTAGGACCAATGACCCCGACATGCTCACCTTCTTCCATCTTGAAGTTAAAGTCATTTACCAAAACACGCCCACCGACTTCTAGACGCACTTGATCAAACTCAATTAAGCTCACACCAATCCCTGTGTGTAAATAATTATATTAACCCAAATTTAGTACCAGATGTCAACTATATTTTCAATCCTAATGTTACAGAGTCGAAATCGAACCACCAGGACCTGGTACAGGACCTGGTACTTCATACACAGAGCCTTGAGCGCCTCGACTGGCACTACCTCTGTCGTCGTGACCTAAACCATAAATACCAGTATTGACCGTAGCGACTGCGCTATAAAAGGAGCCAGCCACAAGTGCAGGCGCTGCTGCTACTGCAGGCGCTGCTGTTGCCGTAGCTGTTGTTGCAGGCGCTACTGTTGCTATAGGCGCTGCTGTTGCTGTAGGCGCTATTGTTGCAGGCGCTACTGTTGCTGTAGGCGCTGCTTGACCACTACTAACCGTTGCACCTTTACCCGTTGCAATTTGCTTTTTCATCTCATCATATTTTATCTCTTGACCATCCTGTCCAAAAATCTTAACTTCAACTGGTTTATCAGATTTATTTTCAAGAAGGTGGTCTCTTGCTTCCAAAGCTGCCTCAATATGCTGCATACTCTGTTCTCCACTTAGAGCTTTATCAATACTCACATTAATAATTCTTGTCCCACCCCCTGCTGGAGAAGGAGCATTACGACCAATTTGAATTATAGCTGCCTTAACATATTTAGGCTTGTGAAATCGGCCCTCTAAACCGTTACTTGTATACCTTAGCTTTGCTGCTGCAAATCTGATAACCTTTTCTTCCTTCTTATCATCCTCTTG
>JBDQEV010000038.1:0-5990 GCA_040266255.1 Gammaproteobacteria bacterium | reverse complement strand
TATTAATATTGCTGGCTTATACTCATATCCTAGATCTAAAAAGTCTCCCCCCCCCTCCTTTACACAACGTGTTTATGCGATTAAAAACAGCATACAAGTTACAATCTTAGAATTATCAAACAGTATTCTAAAAAGCTCTATTATTCATTTCAGTATTAAAGAACTACTTAAATTACTAAAATCTGGTAAATCCTTTTCATTTTACAGCCTCTTACCGTTTGCATTGGGAGCTAGCATTGCAAAATCAGCGTTTAAATACTGGATCAGCAATAGAAAAGACAAAATTGAAGCTTGGAACTTAAAAGCTCTTGCAACACATACGATTGATGAGTATAGCCAACACGAGTTTAAAGCCAATGCCACTAACCTTAAAAATCTGTCTAAAGATCCCTCTACCAAGACATTTCATGAGCTCTTACTTGGCATTTCTGCCTTTGTTTTTGAAACATACCTTTACTACTTACTATTAGGGTTCAATGCCTTTATGCTTACTCTATCCGTGAGTTTAATTTGCCTGAGTATAAAAGCAAAAATTGGAGACAAAATCAGTGCTCAAACACAGGAAGTACGTGATCATGAACTAGGCCTTAATGCAAAAACATTAGACAATGAAAGTCAGACTTTACTCAAGCGTGGCATTAGCCTTATCAATCACAAGTTTATTCTAAATCAGTGGAAGTTGATCAGTAAAATGCTGACCGACTTAATCAATAATGTATTTTCATTTGGTCTCATTCTAATCACTGCAACATTGGTTTTTTCTGGTCAATATGAAATTGCAATCATTGTATTACAAGCACAAGCTGCTATAGAGGCATTTAACTCTTTCACACAATACTTTGAACTACCGACTAAATGGAGTTCATTACAATCGAGCACAAATGATATTGTGAGCGTTTGGAAAAAAGACAGCAATAATGAGTCGCAAAAAGACTATATACTTTCTCAAAACAAATCTGCTCCTGTCACGCAACCATTACTTATCAGAGTATTATTTTACTCACTTATTTTCTTAGGTACATTAGGTCTACCGCTTTTATTGTCACACTTCACTCTAATCGCAAATATACTTCTTGCTCATATCACTACACCGATGTGGTGCATTGGTGCTACAGCATTTTATACCGCATTTCATTACTGTACTTATTCCTTAAAAATTGAAGAGATCAGCTGGAAAATGGCTGGATTACCTGTGTTAGCCACCCTTGGCATATCAAGCATATTGCTGACTGTTACAGTCTTGCAAAACTTATCCATGATCCAAATATTCAGCCCAATCTCGCCTCTCATACTATTGGGAACTTTAGCAGTCACAACATACCTTGACCGATACACTTACTACAATGCACTTTATATTTTAAAAATATTAACTACATTCTTCTCTCAGCAAGCATTGGAGACCCTTAGAGCTCCGGTAAAAATATTACATAGCGCTGGCATCATTAATAACTACTTCCCTGAAGATAGTATTATTAGCATTAACCCTGAGCAAACCAGCACGAGCAATAAATCGCCAACTAAGACCGCCTAACTAGGACTTTATAAGATCGACCTAGATTGTTCAATGCATGCTTGACCGCTACTAAGACATAACTTGAAGAAAGCTCTATATAACAGCACTTTTGCCTTTGATAAATCGCTACAACCTCTTTTTGCAAGCTTGGAGATAATAAAGAAAAGACCTCTTCTTTCAGCACTGATTGATTTTCAGCATTCTGTTTCAAAGCTTTAAAGAAAGTTGAAGATTCTAGTGTTGACTTGATATGAGACATAACTTGTAGACTTGAATATGTAAAGTATATATGAAATAATTATGCCAGATTAACCACGGCAAATCATGTATTTTATATCTAAAATTGGTCAAGCTATTTTTGGCACAAAAAATGAACGCGAACTCAATAAGCTGCAACCATTAGTCGATCAGATTAATGCGTTAGAATCTAAAATAGAAGCACTTGATGACTCATCTCTTAGAAAAAAGACCAGCGACCTAAAAGCAGCATATACCTCAGGACAAACATTAGATGACTTGCTTCCTGAAGCATTTGCAGTAGTACGTGAAGCATCTAAGAGAACAATAGGCCTCAGACACTATGATGTTCAGCTGATCTCTGGAATTGCTTTACACAAGGGCTGGGTCGCTGAAGCTAAAACTGGTGAGGGAAAAACCTTAACTGCTACACTCCCAAGCTTTTTAAATGCGCTTGCAGGCAAAGGAGTTCATGTCATTGTTCCCAATGCGTATTTAGCTAAACGTGATGCAACATGGGTACAACCTATATTTGACTTTTTAGGTTTAACAGTATCCACTGCAGAAAATAGTAGCAGCTTTACTGAGCGCCAATCTGCATATGAAGCTGATATTACCTATACAACCAATAGTACTCTGGGCTTTGATTACTTACGTGACAATATGCGCCTTTCTGACCAGCAAAAATGCCAGCGAGATCTTTTTTACTGCATTATTGATGAAGCAGACTCAATTTTAATTGATGAAGCAAGAACACCACTCATCATTACGGGTCAAGCTGATGACAGCTCAGAACTCTACCAAAAAATATATGCACTCACAAGCCAACTTGAATATAGCGAGGACAATCCTAAAGACCTCACAATTCTGCTTAAAGAAAAGCAAGTCCACTTAACTGAACCTGGGCATGACCGTATCAATGAGTTATTACGAGGCGCAAAACTTATTGCTGATGGCTCTGACTTATATGAAGTTGAAAATATTAGAATCACACACTATATTAACGCATGCCTAAAAGCTCGGTTCTTATACCATAAAGATATTGACTATGTGATTGACCAGCAGCAAATTATTATCATTGATGAATCTACAGGCAGAAAGTCTATTGGTAGACGCTGGTCAGATGGATTACACCAAGCGCTTGAAGCAAAAGAAAACGTTCCAATACAGAAAGAAAACCAAACATTGGCATCCATTACCTACCAAAACCTATTTAGGCTTTATCCTAAGATATCAGGGATGACTGGAACTGCTGATACAGAAGCAACAGAACTCAATGACATTTATCAACTTACAGTTTTAGTTATTCCAACCAACAAACCCATGGTTAGGGCCGATCATGCTGATAAAATCTATATGAATGAAGAAGATAAAACAAATGCTATCATTGAAGAAGTTAAAACCAAACATGCTGTGGGACAGCCTATTCTCATTGGCACCACAAGCATTGAAAGCTCTGAAGCACTCTCCAAGCATCTCTCAAGCGCTAAAATTAAGCATAATGTTCTCAATGCCAAGCACCACGAACGTGAAGCAGAGATCATTGCTGAAGCTGGTCGTTATGGAAGTGTGACAATTGCAACCAATATGGCAGGACGTGGCACTGACATTATCTTAGGTGGAGACCCAAGCCATAATAAAAATTGGCAAGAAGAGCACCAAAAAGTCATTGAAAGTGGTGGATTACATGTACTGGGATCAGAGCGCCATGAATCTAGAAGAATTGACAACCAACTCAGAGGTCGGTCAGGCCGTCAAGGCGATGTTGGCTCATCTCAGTTCTACTTATCACTTGACGATAAGCTCATGAAGCGCTTTGCATCTGAACAAATGAAATACTTCATGACAACACTTGGTATGAAAAAAGGTGAAAACTTGTCTGCACCGATGCTCAATCGCTCTATCGAGAATGCACAAAATAATATTGAAGCACATTATTATGATATGAGAAAAAACTTGCTGCAACTTGATAACGTAGCCAATGATCAAAGATCAATTATTTATCAACAGCGTAATGAGCTACTGAGCAGCGAGTCAATTTCTGACGTCATTATAGATATGTTACCTTCAGTTGCAGAAAACATCTGTAATCAAATTACACAATCTATTAAAGTATTAGATGAAAAAGGCTGTGCACATATTCACGCAGCCCTACTAAAGCAGCTTCAAGTTGACCTTGAAGTGAAAACGCATTCATCGATTGAAGCCCTAAGCATATTGCTCACAGAAAAGCTAAAAGAGAAACTAGCTGAACAGCATGAAAAGATAGGGGAGCCTTTCCTTAGCGTTGAAAAGAAATGCCTACTATCTATTTTAGATAAATCCTGGAAAGAACACCTATCAGCAATGGATCACTTAAGAATGGGAATTCAACTGCGCCGTTATGCACAAAAGAACCCAGCACATGAGTTTAAAGAAGAAGCACTCACCCTCTTCAATCAACTCTTGAGTAAAGTAAAGTACGCAACTATACATGCATTATGTAATGTAGAAATAACACCACCCAAGCCTACCATGCCAAGCAGCGGTGGCTATACCATTAGAGTCAAAGACCATGCAGAAAAAACAAGTTAATACACTCATTAAAAAATCATTTTTCATCCTCCTTCTATTTCTCATTTGGCCAATAACAGCGATCATTGCGCTAATTGGCATCATACAGACTACTGCACAGCTTTTTGGTGGTAGCAAAATTGATAGTTTAATGACATTCAGCACTGAACTGATTAGTTACTTCACCAATATCGCAAAGTATATCACTGGCCTAAAAGACAAGGCCCCCTTTCCCTTTTAGGAGGACTGCATGTCAAAAAGCACTTTATCTGTAGCCATCGGTCTAATTATTAATTCTGAACAGAAGATACTGTTAGACAAAAGGTCAGCAGGCCACTATAGCGGCTACTGGGAGTTTCCAGGCGGTAAAATAGAGCAAGGAGAAACTCATCTCGCTGCTCTAAAACGTGAATTAAAAGAAGAGCTAGATATAGCGCCAACTGAAACAGCTGAAGCAATTACGATACACCACGAATTACACTCTTTCACGTTATCTTTGTATGTTTACTACATTAATGATTACATTGGTGAAATTAAGCCTAATGAGCAACAACAGCTTCAGTGGGCCCCAATAAAAAATTTACGTACAATTAAGCTTATACCGACTAATGAAGCGATCATTCAGCTCCTTGAGCAACATGTGCCGTTGAACATATAGAAATCTCTGCATCAATGATATCTTTGGTTTTCTCAAAGACAAATTTATGATCGACCCATTGACTCTGATACCAAGTAACAGATAACCACCGCTTGGTTAAGGAAATAAGAGGATAGTAACCGCCTGATGAGACCTTTATTCTGACCAGATGAATTTGTTTAAGATCCCGATCTAGAAATGACTTTCTATAAAAACCACCTTCTGAATTAAGCAACACAAATCCTGATAAGCCACGATAGATATGCAAAATCATTTGAACTGCATGCACATAGCTACTACAAACAGACACCCAGTACTCAACCTGGACCAATTGACTACTATAACTCTGATTATACCAGCATTGCTGGTGCAACAGCGAATCAACCCCCTGGTGCTTATAATAAACTTTACTGAGCAATGGGTCCGAAAGAAGTGCTTTACTGGTTACAGCAGACCTTGCAAGACGCTCTCTTGCATCAGAAAGCCCTAGCATTAAATCTTTTCGGATAGATTCTGAAGCAATATTTTGAAAATGACTTAAGATTTTTTCTACAGCATACAACTCATTTAAAAGTTTCGTCTTAAAGTCTCTTCTTTCTAAGTAATCAATTACACCAAGCAATAACTCTAATGTAGAGTTGATTCCAGACTGGCTTTGCTTTGCCTCTTCAATATCTAGTATTAACTTCTCAAATTTTAAACAGTGTCGTAAAATCTCATTAAATGCTTTTTCATAAATCATTGCCTGTCCATTAGTATATTTACACAAGATTATTACAAGCACCGATAATAATTACAAGCCTAAGATTTCAACACTTCAAATGATTTTAATAACTTAGATCCAACCCACTGAATACGATCAATACTCACCGTATTCAGAAAAATATCAGTTGCATAGCTCAAATATAGCTCTTGTGCATTCTGACGCATCATTTGATCACACTGTTTACGGCTTAAGCTATACTTTTCTTTAAGATACCTCTCTCTAGAATCCAAAGTACTCATTACATAAATTACAAAATCAAACTGCATAACCTGTGCAATATATTT
>JBDQEV010000037.1:0-6212 GCA_040266255.1 Gammaproteobacteria bacterium | reverse complement strand
TAAATTGAAGTATAGCCTATATTCACTTAATGTTAATATTAGTCAAATTAGATTAATCGACCATGCAGAATAAAACTATATTAAAAATAACAGGCATCACTGCTACTTTATCCCCTATTGTGGTACTTGCTTACTTAGCGGCAATAAACGCACTAACCCTGAACATTGTTATAGCATGTATCATATTTAGCACGATTGGTACTATCGCTGCGACTTACAACCTAGCTGAGAAAAAAACACAAACACTCACTAAACAGATAGATACCGCGTCTAAATCCCCTACTGAATCCGCACCATTGAGTAATACCGAACCTCCTCAGCCTAAAGCGAGTAGTGACACAACCACTCAACTTGCACCGCCGCCACCGCCACCACCAATGCCGCCACCGCCACCACCAATACCGTCAACGTTGAATCCACAGCACGCATCTATGTTTGCACAAATATCAACCGGAAGTCAGCAACTCAAGCCAGCCTCCACTAAGATAGCTAACACTAAAATCACTAGCTGCAAAAACTCAGATGATTTGATCGAATGGATCAAGAAGCAACAAAAAAGTTCAAACAATGTATTTGTAGCTAAAAGCCTAGCTAACATAAGAGCAAGCTTAGATGACTCGTACCTTAGAGAGTGTTCACCTGAAAGCTGGGCAAATTTAGACCGATCTCAATTTTTAGAGCTAATTAGCAATATTGTTCAAAAAAATCAGGCAAAAGAAATAAATGAACTCATTAAAGACATTAGTGAAAATGTTGAATTAGTCAATGAAAAACTGTCTAAAACCAGCAATAATCACTCCATAGATCAAGCTACTTTAGAAAATTCAATACAAAACCTAAATCCCCCCCCTTCTAAAACTAAAAATGATAATGCAGCACCACCTTCGGCTAATGCTATTCAAGCACAACTAGCAAAGCTTAAACATGTGGAAAAACCAGAAGCAAAAAAACCGTCAAATGCAGATACCCTGTTTGGAAATGTGCTACCTCAAAGAAATGCGCTACTTCAAAAGGCTCAACAAGAGCGAGAAGAACAAAACACGACACCTACTCCATTATAATTTAAATCTAGTCGGCGTAGCAGAAGCCTCATCCTCTCCCCAGACTGTAATATTTAGTGATACAGAGCCGTAGTAACCGGACTGACTAGCTGATAACGCTGCATCTGATTGACACTCTAATATACCACTTTCAACCTTACATGTAGTGGTACCTAAATGCTTCATTTGATGATGCGTCATTGATGATAAGAGCAACTGATCTTGATCTAGTGTGCTTGTCTGAAATGCATAAATCCTCACCGTTGAACCATCTCTCATTTCTGAATACGTTTGTGTTTGCGATGCAATACCCGGCTCTAAGTTTATAACAGGCCATGATGAAAGGTAAAAGTCCCTTCCCTCATAGTAACCAAGACCATCGGAAGGTCTATGCTCTACAACAATATCAACATTAGCATTCGTATTGTTATGTATTGATAACTCAATTGTGGTCACACTTTCATCATTTGCATATAGTATCGATGTAGATAGTACTAGTAGTGGTAATCCTTTTTTCATCACATTCCTTATTTGTGTATATGTTATTTTTAAGTGAGATTACATTCTTAGTCAATACTGCCTTGCGTTTATTATCAGATTATGATGAAGTGAGGATAGTTAGTTTTATGAAGAATTCTTAATGAAAAAATTTGCTTATTTATTAGGTTGTATTGCATTTAATCTTGTGCTGGCAGACTCACATGGTCTTCTAGCAATATTAAATTCTGCACGAGAAAATGACCCAGGGTATAAAAGCCAGCAATATAGAATAAAAGCAGAACAATTAAGCAGTGAGATCAAAATGCGTAGCTTATACCCTACTATTCAGCTATCTGCATCTGGAGATATACACAATAAAATAGCCCTAGGGGAGCTAAAGGCCTCTGTACCATTATTGAACTATAGTAGAATGACTGATCAAAAAACTGGACTGATCGCAAAGCAATCAAGCCAACTATCAGAACTGGAACTTGAGCAAGACTATCGCATCAGTGTAACGAGCGCTTATTTTGACTTACTCAGTAAAAATGCACTTCTCAACAGCCAAAAATCTGAGCTGACACGTGTTCAAATGAACTATGATAAGACGCTCTCAATGCAAAAATCAGATTTAGCATCTGAGGTTGATACTTTATCAGCTAAAAGTAATTTAGACTTCACTAATATTAAAGTACTTGAAGCGCAAACTAACTTAAGGCATGCGAGATCAAATCTTAAGAAAATGGTCAACCAACCTATTGATCAATTAAAAAGTCTTGACCTAGATAAAGTAGCATCATTAACAGTGCCAAGTAGTGAGGATATATTAGCAATGGCGCTAACAAACAACCTCAGCTTTTTACTTATACAAAAGTCTCTAGATAAAGCATATTCAGAGCTTGAGAAGGCGAACTCTAAATATTATCCTGATATTTCATTAAAAGTCGGTTCCAGACATAACCTTCAAAATGAATTTTTTGACCTTAGTAATAAAACTAAAACAGCAACTCTTTCTGCATCACTCAACCTTTATAATGGTGGACGCGATCAACTCAATGTAAAAGCAAATGCATTAAAAACATTCGCAGCTGAAGATGCGCTTTCAGACTTTACTTATGATCTGGAAGTAAACAGCATCAAGGCAGTTGCTGACTTTAAGAACACACAGCTAAAACGACAGGCAGCTGCTCTTTCAGAGCGTAGCGCAATGCAAAAACTCAATGCGATGTATGAAAAACGACAAGCAGGTCAAGCGTCTGAACTAGAGTTATACTCAGCTATTACTCAAGCAACAACTGCAAAAAACAGTCATATTAATGCGAGTCACAATGTTATTATCAAATATCTAGAAGTTGCTAAGTTAGCAGGCAATATGGACGATGATATCATTAAAGAGATTGATCAGATACTTGGTGAAGAGATTTCATTTGATTCAAGCGCTCATCCTTCAACTGCCAGCGACCATGCAGCCAAGCTCCTGTCTCCGAAATTGGCTGAGTGATTTGTTGAACATGTACACAAACAGAACCCAGTCTACCCAATAAAAAGTCAATGATTGTATGCTGCTTTCTCTCATACGATAACGTGATATCAATCACGCTGGCTGGCTGAAGGTTATCATATAATATATCAAATCCACTATGTTTGGGATTCAATAAGTTCTGATACTTTGTTTTTGGTAACTTCTGATGAATATTATATCGTGTACCTTCTGGGAAGATCATCATACCGTACTTATGTCTACTTGCCTCTTTTGCAGCAGTCTCTAATATCAAGTGATTCTCCAACTTGCCATTCACCCTTCTTTTACGCTTTTTAATCATTGGGTGCCCTAGCCCCCAACAAATAATTCCAATCATAGGTATTTTCACCAAGCTTCGCTTCATCACAAATACAAAGCTCGGTGCTTTTGGTGCCATGATCATATAAATGATTAAAATATCTAGCCAGCTATAATGATTCGCGATAATCAAGTATGGTGCTTCTATTTTATCCACCTCAAACTGTGTTTTAATATATGGAATATGTCGTTTTGCATGCTTACAAAGTTGCTTGATCCAATAGGCATAAATCGCCCACATCATTCGATGTATACGATCTGAGTGTGTTACCATATAAACCAAAGTTAGGATAAAACATACCATTCCATATGATAATAAGGAGCCTGTAATCCATAGTATAAATCTAATCATCTTGTTGGTGAGATTTGTGAATATTTTTCCAATATAGCAGGTCTACATGAATCATCAAAATAATCATGACCAGTAGAAAGCCTAAAACCCAAGGTGCAATTTGGTAACGCTCAGTAAATGATGGATCTGATGCATACTCAAGGTAAGCCACAATTGAGACGACATAGTCCTCAAACTCTTGTGGGGTCATACTGCCTCTAGATTGTAATGACAGCACTTCATAAAGATGCTTTTGATTAAAATCATCAGTACGAAGCACCTGATCACCTTGCATTGTCACAAATGGATTGGGCATCTGAGTACCTGGCATTACAATATTATCATATTGCCCTTCTGACTTTAAATAGTATCCTCTGAGATAGCTGTATACGTGATCAACTCCCCTGTATGCAGTCACTAAGGACAAATCAGGCGGTGGATGCCCCATCCAGCTATCAGAAGACCATTGAGGCGCCAATTTAGGATCTATTCCAGCGTCTAATGAGATAGGGTCGCTTTTCATATATGACATACTGTGACAGCTATAACAGCTTTGAGAGAATGCTTTTGCACCTTGCTTTACCTGATCAATGAACTCATATCGATATTTTGGCTGCTCTAAGATCAAGTCTGCATTGACCCAAATGGCAAGTGTTAATAAAAACCATATCATAATGTGACTCTTTCTGGCGGCTGTCTATGCCAATCAAACGCTGTATAGGCTGGCATCAATAAGAAAAATGCAAAATATAAAATCGCAAAACCTCTAGATAACGCCGTATATAATGTTGTTGCAGGTAACGCACCCATTAACATTAAACCTAAGAATGATACTGTAAACAACAGTAATGCAATACGACTTAGTGGGCCTTTATAACGCATTGACCGAACTGGTGAGTAATCAAGCCATGGTAGTGCAAAAAATAATAATATTGACGCAAACATAGCAACAGCACCCAACGACTTAGATGGAATTGCGCGTAAAATTGCATAGTAAGGTGCAAGATACCATGAAGGCTTAATATGCAATGGTGTCACCATCGGATTAGCAATTTCAAAGTTCTCAGGCTCCAAGATTAACCCAAAGCCTCTTGGTGCAAGTAAAACAACACTCAAGAACACAAACAAAAAGATAGCAGCACCCATAATATCTTTCACCGTATAATATGGATGAAAAGAGACACCATCTAATGGCTCCCCATCTTTTCCTAACTGATCTTTAATTTCAATACCGTCTGGATTGTTTGAGCCCACAGCATGTAAACATAGTGTATGGAAAAATACCAAACCAAGCAGAATAATCGGGAACAAAACAACATGAAATGAGAAAAACCGGTGTAGCGTTACTTCTGAAACCTCATAATCTCCCTGAATGAACAAAACCAGTTGCTCTCCAATCAACGGTATGGTTTTGAATAAAGAGGTAATGACCCTGGCTGCCCAATAGGACATTTGCCCCCATGGGAGAACATAGCCTGTATAAGCTTCTGCCATCAAGAGAACAAAGATCACACAACCACCTAACCATAGTATTTCACGTGGGGACTGATATGAGCCATATAACAACGCTTTAAACATATGCAAATAAATGACAATGAAAAAGAAAGAAGCGCCTGCAGCATGCAAGTACCTGAATAGCCAACCGTAGTTCACCTCTCGCATCATTAATTCAATAGATGACATCGCTTGCTCTGCAGTAGGAACATAATACATTAACAGCCATATCCCAGACAAAAACTGATTTGCCAATACTAATAATGCCATTGCACCAAAGAAGTACCAAAAGTTTAAATTTTTGGGTGCTTGGTAATTTTTTAGATGACTTGAAACGTCATATACAAATGGAACTCTTTCTTTTAGCCACTTACTCACCATCCTCTCCTACAATCAATTGACCATCCTTAAAATAGTAAGGAGGAACCTCCAAGTTAGTTGGTGCAGGCACACCTGAAAAGACACGCCCTGCTAAATCAAACTTTGAACCATGACATGAACAGAAAAAGCCGCCCTGCCAATCATCATCAATCGCTCCTTTCTCTGGACGATACGTAGGTGCACACCCTAAATGTGTACAAACACCAAGTAATACTAAATAGTTAGGATCAATAGATCGATAATAGTTTTTTGCATACTGTGGCTGCTGAGGATCATCTGAATTTGGATCACGTAAAGTATGCTTCGGTGCCTTCAAAGCTTCAACATCTTCTGTCGAACGCTTAATTACCCAAACTGGCTTTCCTCGCCATAGAACTGTTTTTTGCTCTCCCTCACCCATAGAGCTCACATCTAATGATACAGGAAGACCTTTAAGCCGTGTAGACCTATTTGGGGCAAGTGATTGCAGAAACGGCCATGCTGCACCAAGCACACCCAATGTCCCCCAAGCTCCAGCAACCTGTAAGAATCGCCTTTTTTTCAAATCTACCTCAGTCATTTACATCCTTGCTAAAATCTATCAATAGATTAAATGCTTTTTTTTAGCCAATCAACAAGATTAAATCAGACAAATATTTTTTTATGC
>JBDQEV010000036.1:0-6248 GCA_040266255.1 Gammaproteobacteria bacterium | reverse complement strand
TTGGGGCTACAGGTTTATTCGGTAGTGAGTCACTAAATGAGCGTCAGAAAGGTTTTATAGAGCTACTTGAAGGTCTTCAGGAACAAGCGTTTCATAGTATTGCATTTGATGCAGTTGAGATTAAAGCGGGTCAAAGTGTACCCTACAAAGAAGATTTTCGTACTTTAAATTTAGATACAGGTGAATTTAGCAGTAGAGCAATTGCATTAGTAGTTCCACAACAGCAGCTCATGGAATATGGGGAGTATCAAAATGACAGTGTATTATATGATGATCAGGGAAATAAAATAGTGCTATCAGAACTGACTGAGCTAGAACAACAACGCTTAAAAAATAAGCATAAGCAATATCCAGAGGTAGAATACATTAAAGGAGATCCTAACTATAAAGGTGTAAATTATGATGCAGATAAATTTTTGGAATTAGCTAGAAAAAAACTTAGAGGCGTTGTAAAGGGAATAAAGGGTGCTAGAGCTGTGCCGCTTAGCAATGTTGTTCGGTTTGATCCAGACACTCCCAAACTGAAGTGCACAGTTACAAGTGGTGAAGATGGGAAGGTCACTAGAGCTATCAGTTTCAGAAAAAGATTTAGTTTTAAAAAAGTTGAGCGAGTATCGCAGGAACAGATAAGCGAAGTATCGCAGGAACAGATAAGCGAAGTAATAAAGAGTGTAGAAGTTCTGGCAAATGGAGGCGCTGCAGTGCCATCAGTAGTAGCAGCACCATCAAACTTAGCTGGAGAAATAGTAGGACAAAATCTAGAGCTGACGTCAGAAAATAAGCAACTTTCAGAAGAAGAACTATTAGATGAACTAGGAGTATTAGCAAAACTTCGTGCAGAAACCAATGAGAAAGGGATAGGCGTGCAAATGAGCAGAATAGCTGGTCAAGTAAAAGCTTTCACAGCAGGTCAAAGTAGTAAAGACGATCAAAGTAGTAAAAACCCTTCCTCTAGTAGTTCTACAGGCCCTAAACCCAAAGGGGGCTAAGTAATCAATTGAAATGAGATATAATATGTCAAAAGTAAGCATTCTCAATATCTATTATATGAATAAAATCTGTTTTTTTCTTGAGATGCATATAAATAGTTTAAGTAAATATTGGAGATAGTATATGAAAGGTGAAAATAAGCATGATCAGTTGGGTCAAAAACAAGTTATAGATAATATGAATGAATATATAGCAAGAAACGCTGTTTATAATATGGATGATTTGAAGGACATGAACAGAGAAGAAATAAATGAGATTAATGATATTTTTGAGAAAGCAATAGAAGAAGTTAATAAAAAAGGAGGCAATATAGGCGATCAAGAAAGAAAACAACTGATAGGACAAGAGTTCAGTAAAAAGATTAAAGCTGAATTGCCAGAGGGGCATTTTCACAAGAATCATGGGCTTAATTTGAAAGTAATTCTGCGTGCAGTTAGAATAAAAGCTAGTGGACCAACACCACTAACTCAAGCAAGTACACAACCAGCTAGAGAAAAAGTAAGAGGAGTTCTTGCACAACCAGCTAAAAAAGCTAAAAAAAGAGTTCTAAAAGCTTATACAGATCCTTGTAATCGTACTAAATTGTGCGCACTACTGAATACGTACTATAACCCAAAAGAAAAACGTAATGGCATATCAAGAAGAACCATATACTCTAGCAGATATCGCTAGGTTTAATGAAGACGAGGTTCAAGCTGTCATTGAAATGTTCAAAGATGCGGAGAGGCAAGCAGGTTCTGGAAAATCAAGTGGTACTAACAAAATACTAAAACTAAAAGTACAAAAGGCTTTTGGTGCAGCGCTTAAGAAGAATGAAGATGCTTCATTCAGTTTTCGTAGTTTTGATAAGATACAAAAGTTGGCCTATATTGCCAAGGCATGTAGCACGACTACACCCGGTGTTGAGATTAAAAACATCAGTCGTAGATAGCTTAGTGGTCTGGAATGGCGTGAAGAAAAGGCTGAGTATAGGTGAGGGTAAGGTTCAACGCTATGTAACTTAGGTGGTATATTGGCTTTAATGAGGTTGGTATTTGATGCACTAACATAGATAGAGCCTTGTTTTTCTAAAGATGTGAATCATAGGAAAAATAGATGATCTGTGATTGATGGGTGCTGACAAATCAGGATATAAAGGTTAAAAAAGAAAGTTTAGTAGGGAAGCGCTTCAAAGTTTGGAGTATAAAGATCAAATTAATGCGGTGGAATATTTAGAGATAATCAATAAATGCGGCTAGGGTGAATGTTAACTATAGCACACTATGTTGGTTCACACATGGCATATTACGTTCTACTAAGGTAGAATAGCTTTAGTGAAAGATTGGATGTAAATGAATTTAAGCTTATTTCAACGCTGGGTATATGGGGGAGGAGCCTTGGTGTTAATGGGGTTTTTATTTGATTTTTTGACTCAAATAGAACCATGTTCTTTATGCTTGATACAACGAATAATACTCGGGTTTAGTGTTGTAATGATGTTTTTACAAGCTGAAATCATGGTGCTATCTGCATATGTATTAGGTATTTTGTTAGTGATGAGGCACCTATATATTATTATTTTTGCACCAAAAGCTATTGGGTGTTTGCCAATATCGATGTTAAATGGTTTGCCTTATGCAGTATATCCACAGTTTATTTTAAACTGGTTATCACAACTGGGAACACAGTGTGGTGTTGCACATCCAAAACTAGATTTGATGTTTTTAGGGTTGCTGCTTGCGTATTATGTCATTGGAATGCTACTATCTAAGCGAGTTAAGATAGGATCGATATTCAATGAACGCATTCACAGCAGTTGAAAATGCTCATGGTGCTTTAGTATTTAAGCATAAGAAAAATGATCTCAAAGTGATCTTATTGCCTAATCCGATTAATGGGGTTGCAGGGTTTCAGGTAACATACCATGTGGGATCTAGAGATGAAGCGGTAGGGTATACAGGTGCTACACATTTACTTGAACACCTGATGTTTAAGGGCTCTAAGAATTTTCATAAAGAAAAAAAGAATAACATTGATCAGTTGGAGAATATTGGGGCGTTGTTGAATGCAACAACTTGGCTAGATCGAACCAATTACTTTGAGGTTTTACCCCAACAATACTTGCCTCGTGCAATAGAAATTGAAGCTGATCGTATGCGACATGCATTTATCAGAGAGGAAGACCGTCAATCTGAGATGACTGTTGTTAGGAATGAGTTTGAGATGGATGAGAATAATCCTTCATCTGCTTTGCATAAAAATCTTTGGTCAATGGCCTATTTAGCACATCCTTATCATCATAATACCATTGGTTGGTTATCTGATATTGAGAATGTAAGTATTGAGCGTTTGAAGAAGTTTTATGATACGTTCTATTGGCCAAACAATGCAACAGTAACCGTAGTTGGAGACTTTGATCAGGAGGCAGTTTTGCAGCAAATTGATCAACAGTTTGGTAAGATACCTAAAAGCCCACATCAAATCCCTGAAGTTTATACAACAGAGCCTGTTCAGCAGGGTCCAAGAAGATTTGAAATTAAGCGTAAGTCCTCACAACCAGCCTGTGTAGGTGTTGCATTTAAAACGCCAAAAGGGCTATCAGATCAGCATTTACATATTCAATTAATCTCATCTATTCTGCAGAGAGGACGTTCTAGTCGGTTAGAGAAAAAGTTGGTGAGTAAAGGGCTAGCGATGGCAGTTTTTGCTGAGGATTATCCAAATATTGATGAGGGGCTGTTTGTCATTTATGCCATTCCAACGCCTAATGCAGATCTTAGTTTATTAGAAAAGCTCATTTTAGAGGAAGTAGAGTTGATGAAAACTACTGAGGTTTCTCAAGCAGAGTTAGATCGTGTTAAAAATATGATTAATGCTTGCTTTATTTATGCTAGAGGCAGTTTCTTTGATTCACTAAGCCAAATTAACGAAGCGATTGCTTTGAAGGATTGGCGTTACTATCTGGATATGCCAAAGCGTTTAGAGGCTATTACACCTAAGATGCTAAAAGAAACAGCGAACTTATATTTACAGGAAGATCAATCAACAACTGGGCATTTCATTCCATTGACTGAGGAAACAGCATGAATATAGATATTTCAACACAAGCCGGTTCTACATTTTATACTTTAAAGACTAATCACAAAGGTTTTATAGAAGGGGTGTATATGATCGCTGCAGGTCAAACTTATCTCAAGCATGCACATAGGCATCTACCAGCTGCATTTGCATCAATGGTTTGTCGCTCAACTCAAAATAATACTGAAGAAGTGGTTAATGAAAGATTAGAAGGTAAGGGGATTCATTTATCATCGACAGTCAACTGTGATTATTTGATTTACAGTTTCACATGTCGAACTGAGGATTTGGATGAACTGGTAGAGATCTTAGCTGATCAAATACAAAAGCCAGCACTTAAGGTTGATGAATGGGAAGCTTTACGCTCTAGAATGTTGGCATCATTACAAATGCAGGCGGATAATACTGATCAAGTTGCAAATATTGAATTCAGTCGTGATATCTTTGCAGAAGAAAGCCTCAATTATCAAGATACATCAGAAGAATCGATACAGGCATTTCAATCAATGAGTGTAGAGCAGATCAAGGCCTATCATGCATCATTTAATCCTGCAGAAGGAATATGGATTGCAGCAGGTGACGTAGATCAACATCAGTTGCAGCAATCAGTACAAAAGCATTTAAAATCGACTGTGAAGCATACGCTCACCAAGCAATACTCACCAAAAGCAACAAAGAGTAGAGTCCACAAGACAAAGCATACAGAGATGCCTGCAAAACAAAGCGTTAGCTTGAGAATGGGGCAGGTAATTGACATTGATATTCACCATCCAGATTATATGCCATTAAGAATTGCATTGGATGCTCTAGGAGGAAGCTTCTCTGCAAGATTAATGCGAACCGTTCGGGATGAAGATGGATTAACTTATTCAGTTGGTTCTTTACTTAGAGGGTTTGGACAGGGTGAAGTAGGGGCATGGTTTATCTACGGCGCATTTTCACCAAAGCTATTGGATAAAGGGATTAAATCAATCCAGAAGCAGTTGAAGTTGTGGAAAAAATCAGGCGTCAGTCAAGATGAGCTTGATGAGAGAAAGCAAGGTTTAATTGGTCGATATTTGGTTGCACAGAGTGCACCTTCTAAAATTGTGACAGATTTAGCTGGTTTTATCTCCAATGGCTTTGGCTCAGATGAGCTGATTGCTTATTCTAAACGTATTGAGGCAGTGAGCTTACAACAAGTGAATACTGTGATTGAACAATATATTGATTTAGATAAAGTGATGATTCATACTGCTGGAACAAAAGGCTAATTAAGCCTTTTATCTTAAGCGTGAGCTGCTACATATGCTGGGGCAGGCATTCTATTTCTTCTATGCTGGTTCGGAGCTGCTTTAGGAGCCTCGCTATTGAGGTCATTAGCACTAGTACTATTTGAATCTTTTGATACCTGAAATAATTTACCTGAAATCATTAGATAAGCGATAACGCCTAGCCCAAATACAAATGAAATGAGTTGTATTGCTTGTGAGCTGGTTAAGTTGCTGGAATCCTTCTGTTTTTTAGCATAAAGGAAAGCACGAGTTGCATTGATGAATAGATTAACCACATTGGTGTATAACTCAAATGCAATTTTTGATGGATTTTTGAAAGAGTTTAAACTGGGGGATTGGATGATTGAGTGCATCATTGATACAATGCCACAAGCTGCAATACCACCGAATAAGATTGCATCTAAAAACAATAGAGCTGATGAATTTAGTACAAGTGCTATGGATAGAATAGATAGATAGACTAAAAAGCCAGACATTGTTGTCAGGCCAATAGATTTCAAGATATTGTGCCTACGTAGAAATGAAATATTAGTATCCGATAGCCAGGCATAAACACAGCTGGCAATTAATACTGCACCTGAGGAGCTGGCTGCAAAGATCAGCGCAACAGGATCGATGATCATCGCAATTGAGACTAGTCCTGAGAGTAATACACCTGTAGCGCCCCCCATAACGATATCTGCAATGATTGGCGTTACTTTTGAGGTAGTAATATGCTTTGCATAGCTGAGTAGACAACATATATAAAATAAAGCGAGAGCAATTTGGAACCCAGGTAGCAATAGAACATGAATAGGAACGAGTGTCGTAGTTAGCAAAACACCTATAGGTGTTGATAAGGTCAGTGCAAGAAACTTATATAATACTTCATATTTATGAGCGCGTACTTTTTCAGCATGTTTCTTTTTGCGTTCTTGAGTTGTACTT
>JBDQEV010000035.1:0-6564 GCA_040266255.1 Gammaproteobacteria bacterium | reverse complement strand
CCTTTATGCAGCAGAAGAATTGAGAGAAGACCGGGAGATTGTACTTGCAGCAGTTCGGCAGGATGGATATGCACTACAGTATGCAGCAGGAGAATTCAGAGCAGACCGGGAGATTGTACTTACAGCAGTTCGGCAGGATGGATATGCACTCGAGCATGCAGTAGAAGAATTAAGAGCAGATCGATACTTTGTCCTTGCAGCAGTCACTGCAGATGGACGTGCACTACAGTATGCAGCAGAAGACTTGAGAGCAGATCGAGGCTTTGTGCTTGAAGCAGTTCAGCAGAATGGATGGGCACTTCAGTATGCAGCAGAAGCATTGAAAGCAGATCGGGAGTTTGTCCTTGCAGTAGTTAGGATGAATGGACATGTGCTCTCGCATGCAGCAGGAGTATTGAAAGCAGATCGGGAGATTGTACTCGCAGCAGTTCGACAGAATGGATATGCGCTCCAGTATGCAGCAGAAGTATTGAAAGCAGGTCGGAAGATTGTACTCGCAGCAGTTCAGCAGAATGGACATGCACTCGAGTATGCAGCAGAAGCATTGAAAGCAGATCGGGAGATTGTCCTTGCCGCAATCACTGAAGATGGGTATGCGATCCATTTTGCTGAACCTGAGCTGTGTCAACAGATAAAGTCAGAGAGGCTTTGGAATTGTTTGCGTCAAATTAGTATGTTTGCAGCAGCTGGAGCAGCTGTTGCTGTTGGTCTCTGGATGCAGAGTAAAGGAGATGATAACAGATATAATATAACAATGTGATGATAAGATATAGATTAGTGTAAAGTATACCTCGTATGAGACTATACCTTATTTGGAAAAATATAGCGGGTGTGTAACCGTACTGGGCATATACAGTAAAGCTATTTTTTACAGTGGCAGGATAAGAGTTATATTGCTGATTATCTTGATCGATAGAAAACAAAAGGTTATACGCATGAAGGCGCTTGAATTTGTGTTAAAAAATGAATGATGGTTTTGCAGTTCTAGGCATATATTCATTATTTTCGTATACTAATAGAAATTTCAATCTCAAAAGCAAGAAGGTATAGATGGATTTATTAGAATATATCAGCACAGAACTTTGTTGTGCTCAAGAGCAAGTGCTCATGTTACTTGAGTTATATTTGGAAGAAGCAATCTTGGTGTATGCAAATATCTCTTTTTCTAGAACTTATAGTCCCAAGCATGGAATTTATTTAATGATGGAGCGCTATTTGTGTAAACTGGGCAGCGTCATTGATGCTGCTGAAAAAAAATCAAGTTTATTAGGCAAGCGCGGGAAAGTTCAGGCTTTTAAACAAGATGTGAAGTATTTGTGTCAAAAATTTGAAGATAAAAATTTTCAGCAGTTAATAGATGATCATATTGTTTTATATGATGCAGAAAATAATGAGATTTTACATGTGCACGAGAGAGAGATTATCATATTCAATGCTAAACAGTTAGTTATGCCTCAAAGTGAGCATAGACATACAGTAGACTATACTGCAGAGTTCTTTAATCTAGTAAGGGTGCTGTCTTTAAGTCTATTTTCTATTAATCAGCTTAAGTTTTGTAATTCTCTATCTGGGAATCTAATCGCTGAGCATGCTTTAATGTTAAAAATGTTTGAGATTAAACTATTGAGTTTTGAAAATGTATATTTTACGTTTAGTGGAATCAAAAGATTGATTGCTAAGTCAAGGGAGCTGAAAGTAGAAATGGTTTCTATACATGGCGATACATGTTCAGTGAGTTCAGATGCGTTACGCCCCTTAATGCAGAAAAATGCGCTTAAATTTAGTTTAGAAAGCAGTCAGTATGGTAATTATAGCTTAAAGTTCTGGAAGTAAAGGGGGCTATGATTAAGCTTGATGCGATATATTGTCCTTAAGGGTTACATATAATATCTGACAAGAATGTTGGCATAAGTGTTTTCTAAAGGCGCCTTACTTTGAGCACTATTAATCACTGTGTCAGTATTATCTGCAAATTTACTCTTGAACAAATGAGAGTTAGTATAGCCAATTTCAAACCCGTATGCATTATGTCGATCAGATCGATATTCTAAGCCTGCTGAGATATTGTATCCAAATGAAAAGTTTGGAACAGATTCAGCTTCAACTGTATCGGTTTCTTTGTTTTCTACTGCTTCATTGCCAGTTGATACATTTAACTCAGTGGTAGCATTACCAGTTGCTGCATCACTTAGTTTGATTTCTACACTAGCATTTCCAGCCGCTGCATCAGTTTCTTCATCCTCTTTCGGGAGAACTCTAAGGTTATGATCATTAGTGATTGTCATACAAGGTCCAGCATTCACAACAAGTGCAATTTCTGTATTTGCTGAAAATTTGTACATGAATCCAAGCTTAATTGAGCTTGATGCTGCATCTTGACTTTCTGTCACGTTAATATCAATTTCGTCGCCTGAAGGTGCTAATTTATTAAGTTTAGTATTATAGGAGTAAATGTAATTTAAACCGATTCCTAATCCACTATCGTGAGTTAACCCAACTGAAGTTGAAATACAAGGCCCTATTTGATATTCAGATTTAACATTATTAAACTCAACATCTTCTAGAAATGATGGTCCTATGCTAAGATCAAAAAATCCGTATTCAACACTACGCTTTTTTCCATAAGCATTAGAGAGTACAATTGTTGAAACTGATAGTAAGCTTAGCATTATGCCTCTGTAGTTCACTGTAAACATCTCCTTAGTGCTCCTTGTATAGTATTCTGATGTGTTTTTAAATGCAAGCTTGAGGTGCTTGGATTGAAAATCTTACTTTAATCTAGTATTCTATTAGGAAATTTAACTGATAAATTCTATGTTGGTCATACATCGTTCAAAAAAAATAGACGCCTTAGTGAAGCTGTTTGAAGCATATTGTAATAACTTAACAAAAAGCATAGGTGAGATTGATATTAAAGATCAAGCACTCTGGTATAACTCAAATAGTGATATTGCATATTTTAACTTCTTATCATTGATAGGTGTAAGTGTTAACTTCCTTGAGGTTTCATCTTTACTTGAAAAAGCAAAAGCAAGCAAAGTTCCGTTTATTGCAATGGCTCATAATAGCTTGATAGATATTAAGCAATTGCTGAGCCAGGAGTTAAGCTATAAAGGTAACTTACATGGTTTACATTTTAATTTAAGATATGATTTGATGCAGTATGATGCACATCCTGCAGCAAAAGTTATTGAGGTCAAAACTGCAGAGCAGTATTACGAGTGGGTAGATATTTTTTCTCACGCATATGACTTGAATCGAGAGCAGGTTGAGAAAGCTTACAATAGCGCATTGGCTGAAGACAGTCAGCTCATTTTGCATATTATGCAAGTTTATCAAAAAACAGTGGCATGTTCACTGTCTGTTAAAGATGGAGAAAAGGTGCTGTTGCTCTGGGATACGGTCTTGCCAATGTATAGAAGGCAAGGATTGGGTTCAATGATGATTTTACAACGTTTGTTTGATTTTCAAGAGCAGGGCGTAAAAGATGTGTTTTCTTTAGGGTTTTATTCGTCATATGATTTAGCACGGTCAGTTGGGTTTAAGCATTTAGTGACTTTGCCATTTTATAGGTACGACCCTCCAATAGCCGATGAGGAGTAATGATGGCAAAATTATATTTTTATTTTTCTGCAATGAATGCCGGAAAGTCAACTGTTCTGTTACAGTCTGCTTATAATTACAAAGAACGTGGAATGCAAGTCGTAATTTATACATCACATTTAGATAATAGGTTTCAAACAGGCTTTGTATCATCCAGAATTGGTTTATCATCTCAGGCTAACCTATTTAATGATCAAACAGATATGTACAGTGACATAAAAAAGCAGGTATTGGAGCAAAATATACGCTGTGTACTGATTGACGAATGCCAGTTCCTTTCTAAGTCTCAAGTTATAGATCTTGCAAGGGTTGTAGATGAGTTGAAAATACCAGTTTTGACTTATGGATTAAGAACTGATTATATGGGCGAGTTGTTTGAAGGTAGTCAGTCGCTTTTAGCATTGGCTGAAGAATTGATAGAAATTAAAACGATCTGTGAGTGTGGTAGAAAAGCGACTATGAATGCCAGAATTGGGGCACAAGGAAAGTTAATGCTTTCCGGAGATCAAATTGATATTGGAGGGAATGAAAAATACGTTTCGTTATGTAGGCGTTGCTATTTTGTGAAGTCTTCAGTGAGCCAAGCGGAATCTAAAAAGCAGGGTGATTATGTTTGATATTGTCGAAATTTCTAAAATGAATTTGGTTGGCCTTAATGCTGTAACTTCAAATCATATTGAAGCAAGTAAAGAAGGTAGGATTGTGAAGCTGCATCAAGAGTTGATGCAAAAAGATATAGTCGCTAAAGATGAAAGGTTGATAGCAGCTTATAGTCAGTATGAAGATGCTGAGAATGGTTCTTATCAGTACTTTATTGGTCATGTCGGTGAAGAGTCCGAAGGATTAGAGTCATTGATCATTCCAGCAGGAAAGTACCTATGTGTGCCTTCAGACCGCGGAATGCTATCAGATATTTTACCTGCTGTATGGCAGAAAATATGGCGCATGAGTGCAGATGGGGCGCTAGGAGCAAATCGATCCTTTGATGTGGACTTTGAGTTCCATAACTATATAGATCCAAAGGGTTTGGATGCACAAGTTGATGTGTACTTATCAATTATATAAGGTCACAGAATTTAAAAATTGAAACTATCTAATGCTATTCTTGTATTGTCTTAATCTAAGTTAGCATAGGCTGATCATGTATCTCTATTCTGCTGATCGGCATGAATATGAATCTATTGCAAGAAATTCTATTGATTGTGAATTTTGAAGTGATAGGCAGTTTTATACCAATGCGCTTTTTATATTCATAAGTCATAAGGTTATTTGTATAACTGCTGATACACATTATTGTTCAAGCAGAGTACTGCGGAAGTTACGCAAACTACAAGTTCTTGAATCATTTACAGTTGCAAAAAGTAGAGAAGCCAGCAGAAATTTTGCTGGCTTGCTTCAATTTTTCTGTACTCTAGCGTTTAACGGAGATGATTTTTTTAGCTAGACGGTTAGCAGATGAGGTTTTTTTGTTAGAATGCTTGCCTCTTATGCTGACTTGGGTCCCAACCAGGGTCTTAAAGTCTGAGTAGCATACAGCTGCTGTTGTGACTGGTCCTGTTTCATCAGTAAATAAGTAAGTTGCTTTAGCAACATGGTAGTTTCTGCCATTTCTAGAGATATTATCAAAATCTGTGGATACGACTTTTACTTTACCGTAGCTGCGTTTTAAATGCTCTTCGATCATATCCAAGCGTGTTCTAACATCTATATCAGTACGAAAATTGATGTTTAAGCTAACGTATTCTGACCAGCTTGCAATACTCTCACCATCAAGAACAAAACCTAATGTTTGTTGATTTGTATTGATTTCTTGTGCTGCTAGGTCAAACTCTGAAGGGACCTCTATTGCGACTTTTTCGCCGGCAAGTGTAATTGATTGCAAGTACTCTATATAGCTTGCTGGATGTTTGTCTTCAGTGCCTTCAGCAGAAGCTGTCATACCAAGTAGTAAACATGTGCTAAGAATTGCTTTTTTGAATTCCATTTCTATATCCTGTTAAAACATCATTATTGTATCAGAGCTTTTGGTTTTCTTAAAGATCTTTGTGGCTTGTCCTATGTTCTCTTTATGGGTCATTTCTTTTGTAATAAAGATTGAATAGAGGATTCTTAGCTGAATAGTATGCAGATTCTTATATAGTGGTTGTATTGCTATGAAGTATGGTTAAAAGGAAATTGAGTTGCAAATGATCTCGCTAGCTGCTAGTTTCTATTACTCTATACTTATTATAAAAATAAACAAAGATAGAATATAGGAAAAAGTATAATGAATAAAGATCAAGAAGTAGTGCCTAAAAAAGAGCTGGACGAAGCATGTCTACAGCTGATAGTAAATGTAGAAACAGGCAGTACTGATAAAGTAAATGAAATGTTGGAAAAAATTTCCAGAGAGCATTTAGAAAACGCTACATTTCAGTATGATGTCGGAGACGTAAAAGTAGAAATGAGCTTGCTGCATTTAGCATGTTTTAAAGGTCATGCTGAGGTTGCTCAGTTATTAATTCACAAATGTCCCTCGTTGCTGATGAAACACGATCGTTTTATGAGTGCAACATGTCCAATTACGATTGAAGAATGTCTTTCAGATACTGAGACAAGCGGATTAGCGCGTTGTACTCACAATGTATTTAAGAAAGAGGGTCTTTTAAAGTGGGTTAAGGAAAATAAGACGAATCCTTGTACTAGAGCACCACTATCAAGCGAAGCAGTTGAGCATGCTATGCCAATTCGCTATTTGCCTGTACATTATGCGCTTATGAAAGGAATGAATCCATTGTGCTTAGGTCATGCATTAATAGATAGTAAAGAGTATGTATTGGCATCCATTGGTGAAAACCCAAATCTACTGTGTTATGTATCAAGGAGTTTAAAAGAGGATCAAGGTTTTATGTTGGAAGTGTTGGCTGAAAATGGCGATGCACTAGAGCATGCAGCAGATGCGATGAAGGCTGATTCAGATTT
>JBDQEV010000034.1:0-6568 GCA_040266255.1 Gammaproteobacteria bacterium | reverse complement strand
TTTAATGGAAAAGATCAAACTCCAGGTGCATAGTTATGTCCCAAGTTATTTCTCACAACAAGTCGTATCGCTTAAATCCTAACGAATCAATATATTTTAATAAAAACAAATGCTGACATGCCTAGAGAAAATTACCAATGTCTCTATATTTAAGTAATTGAAATTTAGAGAGCCTTATGAATGCAAAATCCGATACAGTAAAAGCAAGTGATCTGAAGCCCAAAGTAGAAAGTCATGAGTTACAAAAGGAAGTTGAGGAGTTACAAGATAAAAATAAAGCGCTAGCTGAAAATATTGAGTCCCTGAAAGACCAAGTCGCAAGATTGAACGCTCAACATGTGAATCAGATGCGTCAACTTGAAAAGAATTCAAAAGCAAAAGAGGCTTTTGCCATTAGTAAGTTTGCAAAGGAGGTCATTTCTATTGCTGATGTTCTGGAGACTGGATTAAGCCATATAGAAGATAAAGACAGCCAACACTATCGCGGCATGGTGATGACTTTAGATCAACTCAATATCGTCTTAAAAGACCATGATGTAACAAAAATGTCACCCATTGGTCAATCTTTTGACTCAGATCAACATGAAGCAATAACTACACAGGAAACAGATACTATGGCAGCTGGTTGTGTGTTACAAGTATTACAAGCTGGATATGTCATGAAAGACCGAGTCTTAAGACATGCAAAAGTAATTGTTTCAAAAGAAATTTCTCAAAAGGGTTGAGAATTTAAAATTCACCCATATATTAGCTATGTATGTAATTTATTTAACTGGAGATTGTAATGACAACAGAAAATACAATAATTGGAATTGACCTAGGTACTACCTTTTCATGTGTATCAATCATGCAAGGTGGAAAGCCGGTCGTAATCGAAAACAATGTAGGTGCAAGAACAACACCATCTTATGTCTCAATTGAAGACAATGATCGTCAAGTTGTCGGTAGCTCAGCTAAGAACCAAGCAACCATTAACCCCAATACTTTCTACGCTACAAAGCGTTATATGGGGCATCAGTTCAATGATAAAGTTGTGAAGAATAGTTTAAAGTCCATGCAGTATGAACTTAAAGCAGCAAAAAACGGTGATGTTAGAGCTGTTGTAAAGCTGAAAGATGGTAAAGAAGAACTGTGGGCGCCAGAGAAGTTTGCAGCAATTATCTTAGGCCATATGAAGAAGATTGCTGAGGATTATCTTGGACATGAAGTAAAGCAAGCAGTTATTACGGTTCCAGCTTACTTTAACGAAAAACAGCGCCAGGCGACAAAAGATGCTGGTAAAATTGCTGGTTTAGAAGTAAAAAGAATCATCAATGAACCTACAGCTGCAGCATTGGCTTATGGTTTAGATAAGCAACAAGGTGATCGAAAAATCGCAGTATATGATCTTGGTGGTGGTACATTTGATATCTCTATTATTGAGCTCACACAAATTGATGGTGATCACCAGTTCGCAGTACTTTCCACTAGTGGTGATACTTTCTTAGGTGGTGAAGACTTTGATCAAAAAATTGTTGATATGATTTTAGCTGATTTCAGAAAATCTAACCCTAATATCGATTTATCACAAGATTCTCAAGCGATGCAGCGTATTAAAGAAGTTGCTGAAAAATGTAAGATTGCTCTTTCATCTTCCAATGATTATGTAGTCAACTTACCATATATTACAATGGCATCTGGTGATCAAGGACTTGCAGGACCTAAGCATTTAAACGTCACCATTACTCGCTCTAGCTTTGAGCATGCAACTGAAGATCTAATTGAAAGAAGTATCACGCCTTGTCAAACTGCACTGAATGACGCTGGACTAAACATTAATGACATTGATGATGTGATCTTAGTTGGTGGTCAAACTCGTATGCCTAAAGTACAAGATCGTGTTGCTGACTTCTTTAAGAAAGCACCTCGTAAAAATGTTAACCCTGATGAAGCAGTAGCAATTGGTGCTGCAATCCAAGGTGGTGTACTCTCTGGTGATGTTAAAGATGTACTCTTACTTGATGTAACACCATTATCCCTTGGTATTGAGACTATGGGTGGAGTCATGACCCCATTGATTGAAAAAAATACAACCATTCCAACTCGTAAGAGTCAGGTGTTCTCTACAGCGGCTGACAATCAGACTGAAGTAACCATTACGGTTTTACAAGGAGAAAGAAAGGTTGCAAGTCAAAACAAGCAACTAGGGCAGTTTAATTTAACAAACATCCCTCCTGCTCCACGTGGTATACCAAAAGTTGAAGTTGCATTTGATATCGATGCGAATGGCATATTGCATGTCACAGCAAAAGATCAAGCAACCAATAAAGATCAATCTATCTCTATCCAGTCTGCAGGTGGTTTAAGTGATGAGGAAATCGAAAAAATGATGGCAGATGCTCAAGAGAACGCAGAAGCTGACAAAGAGTTTGAAGAACTGACTCAAGCTGTAAACCAAGCTGAGCAGTTGATTCACGGCACTAAGAAAGCTATTAAAGATCTAGGTGATAAAGTAGATGCTGCTGAGAAAGAAAAGGCAGAAGCAGCTATTAAAGATCTTGAGCAAGCAGTTGAAGCAAAAGATAAAGCAGAAATTGATGCAAAGTCTGAGGCGCTTTCTAGTATCTCAGGTGCAATCGCACAAGCTGCATACCAGCAGAATCAAGGCAGTGATGATAGTACAGCATCTGAAGAGCCACAATCAGAAGCAGTAGATGCTGAGTTTGATGAGGTCGATGACGCTAAATAACCAACTGGGGAGGCCTTCCTCCCCTTCTTACTAATTAACTGTGTATCAATATGTCTACTAAACAAGATTTCTATGAAGCACTGGGCGTTGACCAAAACGCATCTAGTGCAGATATTAAAAAAGCTTATCGTCAAAAAGCAATGAAATATCATCCAGATCGTAATAAAGGTGACAAAGGGTCTGAGCAAAAATTCAAGGAAATCAATGAGGCATATGCAGTTCTATCAGATGAAAGCAAACGCTCTCAGTATGATCAATTTGGTCACGCAGGCGCTGAAGGATTTGGCCAAGGTATGGACTTTGGTGATATCAACTTCAATGATATTTTTGAGCAGTTTTTTGGTGGAGGTGCGGCTGGCGGCAGTGGACGTAGCGGTCGTAGTAGAGGCTCGGATCTTGCAGTTGCAATTTCACTAAGCTTATATGATGCTGCACACGGTGTAGAAAAAGAGGTGAATATTCGCAAGAAAGACACTTGTGGGGATTGTCATGGTAGTGGAGGCGCTAAAGGTAGCAAGCCTACAACCTGCCCAATGTGCCATGGTAGTGGACGAGTTGCATTACAACAAGGGTTCTTATCCATTCAGCAAACTTGCCCGAAGTGTCATGGACAAGGCCAGATCATCAGCAATCCTTGTCGACCATGTGGTGGAAGCGGTGCTCAATCCAAAGCCTCAAAAATTAATGTTAAGATACCTTCTGGAGTAGATACTGGCGATAGAATGCGCGTACCTGGAAAGGGTGATGCTGGCAGCCACGGTGGCCCCGCAGGAGATCTTTATATTGAAATACAAGTAGAGCGACATCCTATATTTAAACGTGATCAAGTTGATTTGCATTGCACAGTTCCTGTTTCTTTCTACCAAGCATGTGTTGGTGGTGAAGTTGAAGTTGCAACACTCGACAAGATGATTAAATTAAAAATACCCAAAGAAACCCAAAGCGGTAGTCTATTAAGAGTGCGCGGTGCTGGTATTGATAGTAAAAAACATAATAGGCGCGGCGATCTGATATGCCATGTGCAAGTTGAAACACCTGTGCGCTTAAATACAGAACAACAAGCTATCCTAAAAGACTTTGATTTAAAAACCCAACAAAACAAACAACGCCCTAAGTATGAATCATTTATGCAAAGTTTGAAGAAACTCTTTCAGGCATAACAGCACTTAATTTGAAAAATATCAATTGACAAATATTCTAATAGCTCGTATTTTAGCTGAAAAGGAAAGCATGGAGCATTTAAAATGGAAAGAATATGCAAGCATATGATAATAGGTTTGATTGGATTAAATACAGCTGTATCGGCAGAAGATATCTCTTATTGGGTTAATACTGGCTATAATAGTAACCTCACGAGGCTAACTCATACATGTGATGATGAGTCAGACAGCGCATGTCATCTAATGACAAGCATTGCTGCAACCTCTAAATCAAACTCTGGTCTATATGGTGGAGTATCAGCAGAGTATCACATTAGTCCAAATACCTCTGTGGGCGCTCATGTGAGCTTCACAGGAAATACATCAAGATTTGGAATAGCAAACACTTTAAACCCTACTCAGATAGGAAATGATGGCTACTCTGAAGACTTTATTGTTCAACAGAGCACTTCACCTACTATTGGTGTGTTCTCTGCATATCAATTCAAGGATACCTCTTTTTCTCTTGGACTGGATTTAGATCGGATCTACTTAACTGAAGCATTCTCATTTGCGTCACAATATTACAGCGCACGATATTTTGATAACATAGTAATTTACAATCCTAAAATCGTTATTGAGACTGCAACTCAACTCTCTAAATATAAAGTGAGTCTATCAGCATATTGGGGGCCAAGTAGCACAATCATTCAGGATGAAGCTGGGCCTGTTCCTACCAACATTTCTATTGGCGAAAGTGGTATCAAGGTTACAATTAGTCATAGCCTCATGCCATTACTTCAATCACTATAAGGAAATACTACTATGAACAAAAAGTACTTAAAATCGATTATAGCAGCTGGATTTATATCATACGCAGCACCTTATCCAAATATACAAGTAGGACTTGGTTTGAGCTTAAACCAGTCTATACTGAACTTAGATTATACTGTGATCAGCGATGATGTTGGGGTTAGTCTCATGCTACCTGAGTTAAATATCTCTGCATCTGCAATACAGAGCATCAATGAAACACTTGCTATTTCTTTAGATACAAAAGTATCTGCTTCATTATTGTCTTCAACATACCTTGGTATAAGAACACATCTTGGGGATTTATCAAGTCATACACTGAACTTAGGACTTGGCATCACAGCCACTTCACTACCGGATAGCCTCGATTTGCCTGAAGGCCACCAAACACTACCTGCAACAATAGACGGGAACTTTATTTTTCCAACTTTCTCAGCAGGTATTACAACTTTATTTTCACCTAATTTGTATACATCATTTGAAGTGTTTGTGAATAGCTCAGTGAGGCTATCTGAGAACATTCACGTCAACAGCATGAGTCCAATGTATAGTGAAGCTAATAAGCTTCTAGAGTTTACGACTCTTACCCAAGGTGGCGTCAACCTCTCTATTGGTTACGCTCTTTAAACTTAGACACAGCGATGGGTAGCACTAAAACAAATTTGCTACCCACCCCTTCTTCACTTTCAACTGTAATTTGACCGTTTAAGTCATCAACAAACTCTTTTACAATTGAGAGCCCTAGTCCTGAACCATCCTCAAGCTGATTAGCAACGCGATAGAGCGGTGAAAAAATAAAGTTTTGCGCTGACCTTGATATACCAATCCCTGTATCAGCTACACTCACCTCTAGTAAATGGCTTTCTTTAAAGTGATTCGTTGATATTACAACATCCACTTGACCTTTCTGCGTATACTTAAGCGCATTACTGATAAGATTAGAAATGATTCTCTGTACCCTAACCAAATCAAGTTCAATGTGCTTTGGAAAATCATGACTAAAGACAATATTTAAATCTATCTCTCTTACTTTTTTGGTTAGCCTAAAGCTTTTTTCTAATATTGCCACTTCTGACTTTAAGTCAACAGACTGTAGCACAACAGGCAAAGGCTCTTTTGATTTTGTCAGCCCCATGGTCAACTTATTCATATATGCCAACAACCGATCTGCAGATAACCGAATTGATTCTACCCACACTGATGTATCAGCATCTAGCTCAAGACTTAATAAACAATCAGATGCACCTAGGATATTACTTAAAGGCTCTTTCATATCATGTCTGAAGTTTTGCACAAATGTTCTCTTCGTGCGATCCGCTAACTCAAGCGCATTGATATTCTCTAATAAATTATCTTCAACAGCCTTTCTTTCTGTAATATCAAATGACATACCAAGAATCTTAATTTCGTCACCGCTATCTCCGCTTTCAAAGCGTTGTTTATAAGATAAAAACACTCTCTTTTTATTCTTATTGCCACATTTTGAAAGCACTGTTTCTTCAAACACTAATGGCCCTGTACTTTTTGCAGCTAATGCATCATTTTTCTTAACCATCTCAGCTGCTGCGTGATTACCTAAGTCAACAAGTTCAGAATACATATTTTTTTGACCAGTAATCCCTACTTCTCCTAGAACCTTAAGCATAGACTTTGATAAATATAAAGGCTCGCCCTCACAAGTGACCCAAACCTGTTGCGGCAAACAGTCTAAAATATCTGATAAAAAGTTATAATCATTGAGTAAAGCTTTGCTCCTTTCTTTTTCTTTAGAGATCAAGTCTGTTAACTTTAACGCATTGCGCTTTAAGCTACAGTTTTCCTTTTCAAGCGATTGAATTTTCTCTTCGAGCTCTTTAATGCTCACAGCATTCCCCCTATTGATTTAAAT
>JBDQEV010000033.1:0-6743 GCA_040266255.1 Gammaproteobacteria bacterium | reverse complement strand
GTGAGCATAGTGACGTTTTTCACTTTCATACTCTACGTGTGCAGTGTTAATTGTAATACCACGTTCTTTTTCTTCTGGAGCCTTATCGATCTCACCCATTACTTCACCAGCAAGCGCTGCTGTTAATGTTGTTTTACCATGGTCAACGTGTCCAATTGTACCTACGTTGACGTGAACCTTATTACGTTCAAAATCAGCCATATCTTTCTACCTGTTTCTGTGCACTACCAAGCCCACAACCGGACTTGAACCGGTGACCTCTTCCTTACCAAGGAAGTGCTCTACCGACTGAGCTATGTGGGCAATTAAAACCAAAATGAGCGGGCGATGGGGATCGAACCCACACTATCAGCGTGGAAGGCTGAGGTTCTACCATTGAACTACGCCCGCTTTTTATTGCTGGGAGAAGGATTCGAACCTTCGAAGGCGAAGCCGTCAGATTTACAGTCTGATCCCTTTGACCGCTCGGGAATCCCAGCAATGTTTGGATTTTGCGACACTTTAACAAAATTGTCAAGCCCTAAAATAAACAAATTAGCTTTTAAGATCATTCAGCTATTTTTTTCAAGTAAGCCAAGTGCTCCCGCCTGTCTTCTTCACTAATATTAAAGGCATGACAAGGGAGGTTTTTTGCAGATATTTGTTGCCTTTTCTTTTCCTGCTGCATATTAAATTTTGCCTGCTTTGAGGTCATCCCCAAATAAACCTGCACCAATAATTCAGTATCTAATAATGCACCATGTAACACTCTATGCGAGCGATCAATACTCAATCTAGTACAAAGCGCATCCAAACTATTTCGCTGACCAGGATATGTCTTTTTTGCAATTTGCAATGTATCCACCACATCGACATCACGACCAATCATAAAATCAATACCTGCACGTCGAAACTCCATATTCAAAAATCCAACATCAAAAGGTGCGTTGTGCGCAACAAAAACCCCACCTTTTAACATCGATATCAACTGTTCTGCAACTGATTTAAATTTCGGCTTTTCTTTAACATCATCCCAAGAAATACCATGCACTCGATAAGCACCTGCAGACACTTCTTGCTCTGGGTTAATGTACTCATGTAAAACCATACCTGTTTGCACACGATCTACAACCTCAATCAACGCCACCTCTAATAGACGTTCATTTTTCGGATCTATCCCTGTTGTTTCTGTATCTGCAAAAATTAATCGTGTCATTTATTTACCTCAACTTGATGCCTTGCTGCCTCATCTACCCGATCATTCTCAGGATGACCTGAGTGACCTTTCACCCAGTACCACTTGACTCGATGCTTACTTTGCATTTCATCAAGTAACACCCATAGGTCCTGATTTTTGATCGGCTTTTTTTGTGCATTTTTCCAGTTATTCTTTTTCCAATTAAAGATCCATGTTGTAATCCCTTGCTTCACATATGTTGAGTCAGTCCACAAATCAACCTCTTGCAACCCTTTTAACGCACTAAGCGCCTCGATTGCCGCTTGCAACTCCATTCGATTATTGGTCGTCTCAGCCTCAAAGCCTGATATCATCTTTTCTTTATCCTGATAAATCAGTAAAGCCGCCCAACCTCCCGGACCTGGGTTCATAGAACAAGCTCCATCTGTATATATCTTTATCCTATTACTCATATCGTATAGCCTCACTTCTAATCAAATCCAACTCGTCTCTTGTAATCATAATCGTCATCGGCTGAATCACTTTTTGCTTCATTTGCTTGAATAGCTTTAACACATTCGATGAAACATGCCAAGTCAACTTTTCATCCACTCTTAAATGCAAATGCTTAAGTACATGCCCCATTTCTGACAAAGACACATAGTTTAACTGCAAGTCTGAGACAGGCTGCAATAAACTTGGCATAGAAGAACTTAACCAATACCCCGCCCATACATGCAAAACAAGACAACCATTATGTGCAAGCACCCTATCAAACTCTACCAAACATTTTTCATGATCTTGCTGCATTTCTAATGCATGCCCCACCACCAAAACATCAACACTATGATCTGCAAAAGGTAGCATTTTAATATCAGCTTCAACCGAATATAATGGCGAATGCCGATCAACATCTTCGGCAATATGGTAGAAGTATCCTTCAGCTGGGAAACTATCAAAATATGACCTACCCTCAATTTGCACCACCAAATCAGGGTGCAGTGCTCTCACTATAGCTTGAGTCTTGAGTGCTTCTAGCTCAAATAACTTCTTCCCCTCAGTATGTTGCCACACTCTTAATAAATCACCCTTACTCACTTACCAGTCTCATCAAACTTATTTTTCCACTCTCTTAATAAACGCAGACAATCTACTGCACTCTCAACACGCTTACCAGACCAGTTTGAAACTGCATCTATTACTCTAGGCTCTCTAACCCTCAAAAACGGATTGGTTTCTTTTTCTATTGCGATAGTACTTGGTGTTGAGCATGACAGCTGACCTAAAGCCTGACATCGATCAAGCAAGGCCTGATGACTAGGCTCTACTTGTAATGCAAATTCAAGATTGCTCTTTGTATACTCATGCCCAAAATATACCTGAGTCTGATCTGGTAACTGACTAAGTCGATCCAAGCTCTCCAACATTTGCTCTGCTGTCCCCTCAAAGATACGCCCTATACCTCCACCAAACAGCACATCACCAGTAAAAACATTACCCTCAACCAATATCGCCATCGCACCAAGTGTATGCCCTGGAATATGCAAACACTTAGCCTCAATACCAGCAAACATTGGAACAATAGAGCCATCCTCAATCAAGTCTGTTGCTAACTCCACTTGAAAGTCACCATATACCTGATGACCTGACTCCATCAAATCATCCAAACCACCTGTATGATCATGATGGTGATGCGTAATCAAAAAACCCTTCAGCAACAATTCACGCTTTGAGAGCCAATCTTGAATAGGTGAAGCAGCACCAGGATCAACAACCCAACACTCTCCATTGCGCTCACAGACATAAGCATAATTATCCCTTAAAACCGGTATTACATGCACAATCACAACCTTCTCCAACCATCTCTATTAAAAACAATGAATTTTAACTCAAACCCTCATCAGATGTGCTATCATTATATCAGAAATAACTGGAAAAGCACATGGATGGAATCTACCTTGCAGCCCTTAGCGTTTGGAGCCTAATGACACTAACATGGCTCATCTCAATCCCTCTAAAAAACACCTCCATTGTTGATATCATCTATAGCCTTAATTTCATACTCATTGGCTTAGCCTATTACTTTACTTCAATACCTAGCATTACCCAAACCACCATTCTAATCTGTACTAGCATATGGGCACTGAGACTCTGCTTACACCTATTGATCAAAAACTTTGGCAAAGGCGAAGACCATCGTTATGCAAGATTCAGAAACAACTACGGAAAAGAGAGGTTTTGGTGGTTCAGCTACTTCCAAGTCTTTTTATTGCAGAGCCTATTTGTCTGGGTATTTGCTACTCCGATCCACCTCAACGCACTTTTACCTAGCGCAACATTAAACACAACAATTTATGGCATAGGTATCGCTATTTTCATCTTTGGCTTTCTCTATGAGTCAGTTGCAGACTACCAGTTACATCAATTCAAAAAACATGCACTACCTGATCAACTATTGACCAAAGGACTTTGGCGCTATTCTAGACACCCCAATCACTTTGGTGAAATCATCCTTTGGATTGGCATCTCAACCATCTGCTTATCACAACTCTATCCATTAGGACTGCTTGCATATATCAGCCCCGCAGCTATTGCACTGACCTTTATCTACCTATCAGGCGCAATACAGCAAGAACCTCGCATGTCAAAAAGAAAGCGTAATTTCAGTGACTATATCCAAACTACACCGAATATTATACCTAAGATATTTTAAAACATTCACTAGCAAGAATTAATACATCTATCCGAGACAACCTTTGACGATATAACCACAAGTCGCTAAGTTTAAAGAAGGAGAAAAATAGTGCCAGAATTACACCACACCTATGAATTAACGCTTGAAGTGATCAACCACTCACCTCATGCTTTCTATTTTTATTCTCAGGTAATAGCGCCTCACCAAGACAATGACTTAAATAAAGAATACAACACCTGCAATCAGGAGCTATGTACCATCAACTTAAACAGTCAACGCGCATTTACACTCGAAATTAGCAATCCTAAACTGAACCAAGAACACTGCTATATCGACCACCTCAAAATTAAGCGATTACGCTTTCAGTCTTTTTTACGCAAAAACCCACACAGAGGAACTTACCGGATCGAAATACCAAAAGACAATCACTGCAACATTACCAGCACACTCATTGAAGCAGAAAAACAGTCCTGGTTTAATTTTAAATAACAACAAAAAAGACCAGCATCAGCTGGTCCTTTTCGATATGCTTCTTGTAAAGACCCCATCCTTAGGGTAGCAATACAATCCGCTCTAGATGCATTAGAAGCTAGCAATATCAATTTTCACTGATATGTTCGCAACCACATTGTTATAGATGACGTCTGTTACGGACTCAACATTATAACCACCAGCTGCATTAAAGAACTTAGTCTTTGCATCGTCTGACTTCTGATGAATGGTTGTCCAATATTGGAAACCAACCTTTAGACCACTCATGCTATCATCTAGATCAAGTGATGTGTAAGTTGTGAAACCTAACTGGAATGCTTTTTCAGCTAGTTCTACATTACCAGTACCAATCTTCATGTCATGTGAAGTAATCAAGAAGCGACCACCTACTCCGAAGCAACCATAGTCTAGTGTCACACCCGGTGCGAAGGAAATGTTATGCTCAACCTTTCCACTAGAAATTGTCGCATCTGTCTGGTCGTTAGCTGATAGAACCTTGAAATTACCTTCACTTGGCCCAAATGATAACGCAACAAAGCCTGTTACACCTAAATCGTCATTGATGGCTGTAGATACTGCAACTTCAACACCAAAGTCGATATCGAAACTATCCTGAGTCTCACCTAAGGTAAGAGCCATACTGTTCAATGCAGCCTCTGGAACTTCATCATCACCATCAACAGTAGCCTTACAGGTATAAGACTTGTCAAGAGCACCGATAAAACCTGCGAAAGATAGATTTACACCAACGACACCATCTGATGATGACTGGTTGTAATCCCCTGCTAAAGCTAATGGTGAAGCTAATACTAAGCTGACTAAGCCTGCTTTTAAAAGTGTATGTGTCATAATTTGACCCTTAAATTTAACCTAATCTTAATATAGCCATCGTAAACACCTAAAATCAACCCTCTAGAACCTAATGATTATAATTTATCGCATATATTCATATTTATCAGACTGATAAACACCACTCTGCACTTTTAGATAGAAAAACTTGTTGTTCATATATGCCTATGGCATAATAAAAGGTAGTTAAAGATCAAGGATGATTATTATGAGCAGATTACGTTTATTGGTTCAAATCGCAGCAGCTACATCATTGTTAAGCGGTTGTGCAAATCAAAATCAAGATTCAATGCCGCATGAAGATAATCCTACACAAGAGCAAAATAGTTCTAGCAACTCATTTTGGCAAAACTTTGGTTATTCTACTTCTAGCTCTGAAGCACCTTCATCTGCTCAATCTGAACATATTGAACAACTCTTGACTGCCAAAGGCCTCTTTGTATACGTCTCATCCATATGTGATTTACATCAAGCACCAATGGAGACTGCTTTTATTCCATTAATAGTTTCAGGGTATGATCCAGCTTATCAAAATGATGAAAGATCTGGTCTGTGGGGACTGAATGATGCACAGTCAGCTTCTCTGGGTCTCCCAAATGACTATTGGCTTGCTGGCAAAAACGATGTTGTTCTCTCAACATTAGCGACTGTTTCATACCTCAAGTACTTGCATTCTATGCTAGATCAGGATTGGGACCTAGCGTATACCGCTTATAGGCACGGTCTATCTCCAATATTAAATGCAGTACACCAAAACCAATCTCTTGGTAAATCTACAAAACTTGAAGACCTTCCAATAGATGAATCTATGAAAGAGTTCGCTTTAGAGCTACACAAAGCTTCTGCCCAGATCATTGCAAGCTCTGAGTTAAACGAACTAAGCAGTATTGATGAAAATGACAGCATTCATGTCATTGACATGCCTAGCCAGTATGACATGCAGCTTGCAGCCGAGCTTATCAAGATCGATGCGGAGAAGCTAAAACAACTTAATTCAGGCTACAAACGACCTTTGAGCCCACCAAACGGCCCATTCCGCATCCTTGTGCCTGCATCTCACGCAAAGCATGCTAACAAAGTTTTAAAAGATCCAACAACAGTGAGCAAGACTGCACAAAAGACTTGGATCAGACATAAAGTGCATCATGGCGATAGTCTAAGCGTCATTGCACAAAACTATATGACCAATATTACTGATTTAAGACGTGTCAATAATATCAAAGGTGATCAGATTCATATCAATGAACTCATTTTAATTCCACCTATTGATAAGACTGCCATTCGTACCAAGCCATCAGCGACACCAGGTCCTCAAAGAATTATTCATACCGTTAAAACTGAAGATACGCTTTATAGCATTGCGAAACGTTATAGCCAAAAGATCACTGATGTGATGTACTGGAATAACTTGAATGAAAAAAGCATTCGCCCAGGCCAGCAGCTGACATTATGGAAAAACGGTGACTTACAGAGTCCTTATCTTTATAAAGTCAAAACAGATGACTCTCTCAGTAAAATTGCAAGAGCTCATCACACAACTGTTGAAAAGCT
>JBDQEV010000032.1:0-7015 GCA_040266255.1 Gammaproteobacteria bacterium | reverse complement strand
GGTATATGCAGCAACTTTTTCTGACTTGCTTTTTTTGTAATTTGTATCTATTTTCATGTACTTATAGGAATTTATTATAATTTAATTGTACTATTTTTTGTATAAAATGTCAAGCTGTAAACTGACTGCCCAATAAAAATCGCTACATTACGAGATACTTGCAATTTACAATAGACGCCAACTCTAGTTAAGTGCTATGATCCTCTGAATAATGGATATATTTTATGTGCGGAATTTATGGCATTGTTGGAAAAAAAAGATGCAAGCTGCAGCTGATTAAGGGATTAGAAAGCTTGAGGTATAGGGGATATGACTCTTGTGGGTTAAGCATAATCAATCAAGGCATTCAAACCTATAAATCTCTTGAAGGCCCAAATGCTTTGTTAAAATCAATTCCCACTACGACTGATGCTACTATTGGTATTGCTCACACTCGCTGGGCAACTCATGGACAAGTCAATCTTAAAAATGCCCACCCTCAGTGCTACCGTGATAAGATTAGTATTGTGCATAATGGCATTATTACAAATCATGAATCTTTACGTGAAGAGTTATCTCAACATGGTTACACTTTTGAGTCTCAAACAGACACTGAGTGCATCACACTATTACTGGATTATTATTTATCGCTACATTCATTTGAAACTGCAATAGAGCTTATGACTACAAGACTTGAAGGCCGGTTTGCATTTGCTTGCATCACTACTGAGTCTCCAAAAGAGGTCATTATATATAGGAAAGATATGCCATTGTACATTAGTAAGTCTGATCGTAATTATGCCGTTAGTTCTGATATTTATGCATTCAACAGCCATGATCAATTTGCTCCTCTACCAAATGAGACCGTCACTAGCTTATCTCCAGAGGGCTGTTCTATCTTACTTGAGTTTTTACCTCTACCCGAACTCCCACCCCAGAAAGATAAGCATCAGTTACATACACTCAGTGAAATACATGAGCAACCAGTAGTTATTAGCCAAATTTATAAACAATGGCTGAAATCTCCTTTTACACTTCAGCCAAGGCATGTGGCTATCTTAGGGTGTGGCTCTAGTTATCATAGTGGGCTAATTTTACAATACTGGTTACGACAAAAAAAAATAGCATGTGATATCTATCTCTCGAGTGAAGTCAAGGACTTTGGTGCATACCACAGCAAAGATACTTTAGTCATTGCAATCTCTCAATCTGGAGAAACGGCTGATACACTCATTGCGCTATCAAAGTTCACTCTAGCTCAGAAAATAGCAATTTGTAATGTTGATCACAGCAGTCTAATACGCAATTGCAATTTCTCATTCTTATTAAATGCTGGAAAAGAAATTGGTGTTGCATCGACAAAAGCATTTTCTGCGCAGGTCACTGCTTTATTCTTATTATCTAGACAGTTCTTATCTCTAACCATTCCCCCCATAAAATCCGTCGTAGATACAATGCAACATCACTTGTACTTAAAGGATCATCTCAAATTACATGCCAAAAGTATTGCAAAGTATAAGAGTTTGTTAGTACTTGGGCGGCACACTTGCTTTCCCATCTCTTTAGAAGCGGCCCTAAAGTTTAAGGAGCTATGTTATATTCATGCTGAAGGGCTTGCAGTTGGTGAGTTAAAACATGGCCCTCTTGCAATGATAGACAACAATGTATTGATTATCGTATTAATGCCTCAAGCTTGCACGCATACACAAACTGCAATTTCTGAAATTCATGCAAGAAATGGTACTACACTGGTCATTGGCGATCAGGATATATGTGACCTCAAAATTGACATCCCTAATCACCCACTGGGGATACTAGCACTTAATGCATGTTTACAACTGCTTGCTGTTTATACTGCAATGGAGAAAGGCCTCAATATTGATCAACCTAGAAATTTAGCCAAATGCGTCACCGTTGAATGAATACTTACTTACTCTTAGCTTGTGCAATATTTTTTGAAGTTTTAGGAACGCTATTATTACCAATTTCAAAAAAGTTTACAGCACTGATACCTACTGCAGGAATCATCATTGCATATTGTACATCATTCTATCTACTTTCTATCTTATCTCAGAGAATGCATTTAGCAATTATTTATGCGACATGGTCAGGTTTAGGTATACTTTCTATCACTCTCTTAAGCATGATGATCTACCAGCAGCACTTAAACTGGTCAACTGTACTTGGGCTGTCTCTGATTATTATGGGTGTTGTTATTGTGCATATCTATCAG
This sequence comes from Gammaproteobacteria bacterium, assembly GCA_040266255.1. GTDB lineage: Bacteria > Pseudomonadota > Gammaproteobacteria > Comchoanobacterales > Comchoanobacteraceae > Comchoanobacter. The sequence goes on along the minus strand of JBDQEV010000032.1, from coordinate 4,803 downwards.
CCTGTTGAGTATATTTAATATTGCGCACCGTTTTGAATCCATATATGATTGATGCAAGTTTATCTGAGTTAATGATGCAACAAGTTCAACTAAAAGTATTAGACCCTAGGATTGGTAAAAGTGTAAAGCTACCAACTTATCAAACCTCAGGAGCAGCGGGTATAGACCTATATGCTTGCATTGATACCCCTGTGACTATTCAACCCGGAGAGTGTCTCTTAATTCCCTCAGGCATCAGTATTTATATTCAGAACCCCAGTTATTGTGGATTGATTTTCCCAAGATCTAGTCTTGGGCATAAAAAAGGCTTAATACTCGGTAATTCAACTGGCGTTATTGACTCTGACTACCAAGGTGAAATATTAATTTCATTTTTAAATCGCAGTAAAGAAGCTCAGACTGTATCACCATTGGAAAGAATCGCACAGCTTGTTTTAATACCAATTTCCCGCCCTTGCTTCAATGTTGTCGATGACTTCCACTCAACCAGTAAACGTGGTGAAGGCGGTTTTGGTAGCACCAATTACGAAACCCAGGATATATAATTATCTGAAGTCTGTTTCACTAAGCTTTCTGAAGTCATACCTCGCATCTTTGCAATAGAGGTAATCACGTATTGCACATACTCAGGGTAATTCACTTTTCCTCTAAATGGTACTGGTGCTAAATATGGCGCATCGGTTTCTACTAGCATCCTCTCTAATGGAATATTGAGTGCAGCATCCTGAATAGACAATGCATTTTTAAATGTGACAATACCTGAAAATGAAATCATCATCCCCATATCAATCATTTGTAATGCACATGGCAAGTCTTCTGAAAAACAATGAATTACCCCCTTTAAACTCCCTGCGTGCTTTTTAAGGACCTGAATCGTGTCTTCTGTTGCATGCCGCATATGAACAATAATAGGTTTATCCAATGCCTTAGCAATATAAATATGATCTTCAAACGCTTGAATTTGTAATGCCTTATGTTGCGTATCTCTATAATAGTCCAACCCTGTTTCGCCGATTGCGACTACGTTTGGATCCCGCGCAGCAGCAAGCAAACGTTCCTGCCAACCTATTTTAGCACTTTGAACATCACACGGGTGAACACCTAGACCTATATCAACCATTGCGTGTTCACCCAGTAGTATATTTTTCTCCCACTCCTGTTCAATCACTGCTACATTTAACAGACGTCTAAGTCCTGCTTCTTTCGCATTTTCAAGAGTCTGTTGAAATGTTTGATCTAAATATTGTATATGGCAGTGTGAATCTATCATCATTATACCCAGTATGAAATTGTTGTTAATGCTTTACCCATCACGCTCATTAAATCCTGACATAGAGATGGTAGAGGCTTAGCTCCCATCTCTTGAGCATGCTTTTGATGAGACGCTTCATCAATCAACATCTGTGAAATCACCTCGTGCGTCTTGGTATCTGTCTTTGGAATTAGGTCCTGATGATTGGTTAAATGATCAAGCACCTGCTTTTCCGTCTCTTCCACAAACCCCAGTGCATATGACTGACCAGCTAGAGCCGATGTAAACCCTAACCCAAAAGCTGTAAAATAGATTGGCGCATTCATCTTACTAGGTGAAGTTTGATACGCTTGCATTCTTTCTAGACACCAATCTAGATGTAATGACTCTTCTTGCATTGACTGGATACAAAATGCTTTAAAGCTAGGATTATTACTGGCTAACCATGCACCCAAATATAGTCCTTGAGCAGCAACTTCTCCAGCATAGTTCACACGCATTAACCGGCCGACAGTTTCTTTCTGCTCAGTGTAATAACTAGGCGCATGAAATAATGTCTTTAATGAGCGATCTAATATCGTAATCAACGTATCCACAACAATGATATTTTAACTTGAGTTAAACTAACATACTATTGATTGTTGGGCTACTCATTTAAAGCTGCAATATCGTCTCTGATATTTGCAAAGCTGCGAACCCAAGGTTGTAGCTTCTCATTCTCTGTTGAAAGTTTGCTCACCTCTGATCTAGCAGCATCTAAAGACTCAAACTCTCCTACTAAAACGACATAGGTTGGTGTTCCTTTCCGAGAAACATATTCTACATGTGCAGTCTCATATGACTCAGCTGAATTAATTGCTTCTGACTCTGCACTGGTTGCCATCACTTGAACAGCATACCCATCCCCACTCAACCAAGACTCTGGTGCATCTGCTGCAACTTCCTCAACCAATTCTAAAATTGGTGTTTCAACTTCGGAAGCGACTGCAGAAAATTCCACACTTTCCTGCTCTATTTCATATAAGTCAAACTCTTCTTGCAAGACCATACTATCTAGCTCTACAGCTAAGCCATCATCTTGACTTGAGACAAGGGCAGCACCCTCTAGCATCATAACTTCACTTGTCCACGCTGTTTCTGATGAAGGATCAGCAATTGTAGCCTTGTAGCAAAACACGCCAACTGTAACAGCAGATAGTAACGCACCGCCCCATAATAAGCTTCCTTTTAACTGCTCTGGAGATGCCTTCTTGTGCCCTTGAATCAACTGGCCTAGCATCATATTTGAACGACGATTGATTTGCATTGGAACACCTCCGGATAACTGATGAATTTGCTTGCATACCTTACGGCATACTCTTTTACTGGTTTGAAGGCCGCTGGCCTCAAATCTTCTTGCGATATAGCTTTCTGTTTGTGCTGCACCCCAAGGTTCGATTAAGCGATGTGAAAAGTTTTGCTCAATCTGAAGTTCTTGAGCAATCTTTTTGCTTCGATCAAGTGTAATTGGCAAACCAATTAACATGACTTGCAACTTTGTGCCCTGTTGAAATAAAGTCAAACGCATTAATGCTGCTAGCGCCTCGTTATTCAAGTTCTGTGCATCATCAATAATAAGAGAAACTGGTTCTTTCCGCCTAACTATTGAGCGTCTAATCTGTTCAATCTTTTGAAAGTCTGATACATCTGTTGCTGGCATTTCTAAATTAAAACGACAACAAATCATTTTCATCAGACCCATTGACTTAATGGTACGACTAGCTGTAATCAATTGCGTTGGTCTTCGCTGGGACTTGATTAAGTGCTTGGCAAGCAATCGAGCATGTACTGTCTTTCCAACACCTGAGATACCAGTGAATATCTGCATCGGTTCAAGATTTTCAGAAACCGAAAAAATATCAGCTTGTGAAAATTCTTTCAGGTAATTTGACTCTGAGCCTCGACTTGGAAATGGGTTTGTCCTTAAGCCCAAGTCTGCCCAACCAAGTAGAGAAGCTTTAGTATCTGTTGCTACCACCATGTCAGTCAATCCATTACTTCATATTTACTAAGTATGCGAAAAACAATGCAGTACTGCAATGCATTTCATTCTAAATCTATATTTTTAAGCCTATTCTTATCCTTTATTTGAGAAATATCTTACAGAGTGAATTCCTGATAAAATCTCATGCATTCTTGAAATCATTAACAGAATAGGCTACTTTCAAGGCATGAGTAATTATGAACAAAGCCCTGTAGAAATCTATGCTAAGTCTTCCTATAGAAAGTATGCATATTATGTTATTTTGGATCGAGCAATTCCAAGAATTGAAGATGGTCTAAAACCTGTACAAAGACGTATTGTGTACGCGATGTCTGAGTTAGGACTGAAAGCAACAAGTAAGCCTAAAAAGTCTTCTCGTACCATCGGTGATGTGATTGGTAAGTTTCATCCTCATGGTGATAGTGCATGCTATGAAGCAATGGTATTGATGGCACAACCATTCTCACTGAGACACCCAACCATCATTGGGCAAGGCAACTGGGGGTCTGCTGATGATCCGAAGTCATTTGCTGCTTTTAGGTATACAGAAGCTAAATTATCCCAGTACTCTCAAGTTTTACTCAAAGACTTGAATGCAGCTACTTCTGAATGGATTGCTAACTTTGATGGAACGCTAAAAGAGCCTGCCACCCTACCTGCAAGATTGCCAAATATATTAATCAATGGCGCTATGGGTATTGCCGTTGGACTCTCAACAGATATCCCTCCCCATAATATCACTGAGATCACTAATGCTTGTATTACATTGCTCAAAAAACCCCAAACCAGCTTAGAAGAACTACACAAAATTATACCTGGCCCTGATTTTCCAACTGGCGCTGAGATTACCAACAGCCCTGAAGAACTGTTGGATATTTACAAAACTGGACAAGGTATAATCAGGCAAAGAGCAAAACACTTTAAAGAAGACGATCTCATTATTTTCAATGAGCTGCCTTTTCAAGCATCCTCAAGTAAAATTATCAAACAAATTGCTGATTTGATCCAAACCAAAAAGGTGACTCAAATTCGACAAATCAGAGATGAATCTGATGAAGAAAGTCCAATTAGAGTTGTCCTTATTATGAGATCGAACCGATGTGGAAATGAGGCATTCTTTAATCTACTTTATGCCAATACTGATCTTGAAAAAACACATCGTGTTAATTTAACCTATATCAATACGGAAAGGCTGCCTACTCAAAGTGGCTTGGTTGACTTACTTCAGTCCTGGCTCGATTATCGTGAAAAATGTGTCTTAAGTCGCTTTAGACATGCGCTTAATATGCTGAATGCTCGTATACACATCGTTGAGGGCTTAATTACCATCTTTGACTATCTTGATGAGGTCATTGAAATCATTCGTCACGAGGATGAGCCACATCAAAAGCTAAAAGATCGATTCAAATTATCAGATATTCAAGCGACATCAATTTTAGAAACCAAACTCAAACAGCTTGGACGTTTACAAGAGCACCAGTTAAAAGAAGAGTTAAAAAAGCTGCTCGCTGAAGCGGCTCACTTAGAG
>JBDQEV010000031.1:0-8331 GCA_040266255.1 Gammaproteobacteria bacterium | reverse complement strand
TGCTAAGTCCATCCAAACTTAAAAAGCCAGACTTAAACGGCAATACAGGTACAAGTTATATATCCTGCATTAAGCCTACACAAAAGCACCACTCTAATGCGCTTAAAGCGCAACCGGAGCACTCTTATGCGTATGAAAAGTCTCTGCACGACTTTTCTATTGGAGAAACTCCTGAAGGCTTAGTGACACTACTCAGCTCAAATGGCATAAAAGATGCGAAGGCTGTCATCTCATATCTATACTCAACCCAAGGCATGAAGATTGACCTTTATACTACGTATATTTTCAATCGCAAAAAACTCATCCAGGACTGCTCAGAGATTCAAGAAAAGCTATTGATGCTTGATTTAGCCGCCTATCCACATCTTTTATTATTCTTTTTGATCAAACAGCATACTTCACAAACTGAGCACTACGAACAAGAACTGATGCGCGCATTAGAAATCAACCAGCCTGAATTGAAAGCCATCATCAACATCACCCCCCAAAAGGCTCTTAGCATCATAGCAGAATTGTCAATTGAGCAACCTCTTAACTCTCAAACAAAAATATTATTTAAACAGCGCTTTATTCCAAAGCCTATACCAACTTCAAAACCAAATCATAAAATTCAATTTCCTGAAAGCCTTTCTATCTATCAAAACAATCTGGCCTCATTATTTGATTGTGGGCAGAAATGTAACCCTGAAGATAGCAAACTGCTTTTAAAGACACTTGGATTCCAGCAAAACGACATACTATCTGAGATATTAAGATGGCTCCCAGCACCATTATCTGGTTATATTCCTCAATTTACACATACACTGACCAAAGCAAAACTACAATACCAGCATATCGCATCAATCGCATTTGCATTAAAAAACAAAGACTGGTCTAACAACCCTACTTTAGCCTTTATTTTAAGCTTCAGAGCACATACTAACCAATGCTTCAGTGAGTCAAACTTTAATGCCGTACTCAAGCACACTCTAAAGTTTAGTGATAAAGAAATTAGTATTTTAAGATTGTCTCAGTACAGAGTATTAGAAGAGATTAATGCAATACACTCCATGGAAGACTTAGCTCGCTTAAGCAACAGTGACTACATTAGCTATACGAGACAAGCATGCAAAAAAGTACTCATGTCTGAAGACTGTCGAAACGTGCTTGCACTGATTTAATCTTCACAAGTCTCTTAATCAGTTGCATCTTTCTTGCATTGGTGCAGAACCCCTCGCTGAGGCTTTTGTATCGTAATCCACAGCTTTTAGTCACTTTCATTTAACTACTCCTATAATTTGCACAATGCACCTTAGCGCAGGGTTGAGAGCAGCTAGAATAGCACCTTAAATTATTGCTGGCGACCTTATACCTTATACCTTATACAGTGATTTAATGCGGACTTAATCAAAAAAACTCCGATCAATTACCATACTAACTCAGGCCACTAAGCATTACTCTACTTTATTCTCGATCCATCTTGTGATTAAACGCTGAAATACACTCTGGTCGACTTCTGTATTGTCCAAATAAAGATCTACCGAGTCTGAGATTTCAGCATAACCACAAACATTTACTCCCTTCAAGCAGAGAATAACGCCTTCCCCCTTGAGACATTTGTCACTTAAATACTCATGGTGCTTTTTTGTGACTGGTTTTAATAGGCGTGGCAAATCATAACCGAGTTGATCCAATATACTTTCAACAAAGACAGACTTTTTGATTGTGTATTCTGGAAATCCCAATGAATCTCTGTTTCTTTTCTTCATATGAGGGTCTGCTGTCAACTGATATTTAATACGCTCATAGCTAGATTTTATTTCAGGATTTGCTATAAGGTAATCTCGGAATAATAAATTCCCAACTGTTTCAGCATGGTTTCTAGGATATACATGCAGATTCACATCTAGTTTACCCCTTTTGGTATAACCATACTTCCCTGGAACATTCCATTCACTCTGAAATTCATATCCAGCAAGTGGCAATTGCTCAAGTGTTTTTTTAATGTCGTAAATCTCTGCAATAATATCAATCTTGGGTTTTGAAGCCAACCCTGTAACTGCTGTTGATCCAACATGATGTATACAAAACGTATTCTTTTCTAAAGCCTGCATGATTTTCTGCTTTTCTTGTTGATACAGATCAGGCCACTTTGAATCGTATGCACTTAAGTGAATCTCTTTCATCTGCTCCATTCTCGCTTTACTAGATCAATCGTTTCCTATTTTAGCAAAAACACTCCTAGCCAATCTACTATCAATTTCGAATTAAATAATTACATAAAAGATCAGTACAGTTTCATCATATTACTCTCAATCTTTATATTTTCAGAACGCTCATTTATAGGCTTTGTGTTTGCTAAGCCAATACACTCATACGCTGATGTTGGGTCTGCAAACGCTCATAACAACACCCTAACTTAACATCAAGCATTTCCGCTAGGGTAGACCCAGCTGTATACAGCTCCTGCATCACCTCATCAAGACTTTGCAGCTCTTTTTCAGTTACTGGCTTTGATTGTAATACCCGATCTAATATCTCTCCTCTATATACAATACCTTCTTGAATTATACGACTTAACATCAGTGACTCTGAAGTAGTTACTGGATGATTTGACTGAACTACAGTTACTGTTGTGGGCTGAAACTGCAGTGCATCAATCTTTTCTTTATACGCAGACATCATTTGCGCTATCTCATCAACCATCTTCTGAGATTCTGTAAAATGCATCTTTAGTGTATGCGTATTTATAACAATACTTTGATTCAGTTTTTTTGGTCTACAGCGTAAAAGGGGTAACTGCAATAAGACAGACACAAATGCCATTACCACCACATATACAGCATACTTTTCTTCTAGCGCAACAACTGTAAATGCTGAACATGCGCTAATTGTTAAGACTGGCCAATACCTGGTTAAATCCCTTTTAGTCGATTTCTTTTTCTCTAATAACGATTGAGATTCCAACATATTTAGATTTTCTTATACTGTAGCAGTTGCTGTGATGATAGATACCTTATCATCAGCATTCCGAAAACACCAGAAATTGCAGATGCTGCTAAAATAGATAGTCTAGCTACATCTAAGATTTCAGGCTCTTTGAATGCCAACAATGCAATAAATAAGCTCATCGTAAAACCAATGCCGCATAAAAACGCAATAGCAAATAGATGCATATTACCCATGCCAAGAGGATATGCACATAGATTACAACGCACCAATATATAACCAATTACACCAATTCCTAATGGCTTGCCTATCAATAACCCAAAGAAAATACCATACGCAAATGCCAAATCAAACACATGCATTACATCATGGAATGCAAAACCAGCGTTGGCAAAAGCAAACAATGGCAGGATCAGATACATTACATAAGGATAAATTTTTTCATTCAACTGCTGCGCCTTTAGACCAATATCATTTCTCATCGGGATAAAAAGCGCTGTCGCCACACCAGCAAGTGTTGTATGAATTCCGCCAATGAAACACAAGTACCATAAACCCAATAAACCAATCATATAAAACACCATTCGATTGGTTTTATTTGAAACAATAGCCAAATATCCTAAACACCCTATAAGAGCTGCAATAACATACCAGGTTATTCCCTTAGAAAAGTAAACCGCAATTACACCAATAGCACCAATATCATCAAAAATTGCCAATGAGAGTAAAAACACACGAACTGAAGGTGGCAAATTCCGCCCAACCAGCATTAAAGCTGCCAATGAAAATGCAATATCTGTTGCAACAGGAATAGCCCAACCTGCGATATACTCACCTTGCTCAAAAAATAGATAGATAAAAGCAGGAACTAGCATACCACCTATTGCACATAATGCTGGCAGCGCTCTAGTTGACCGCTCCTGTAAAACACCATAGAGATACTCAAACTTAATCTCTAATGCAACTGAGAAAAAAAATAAAACCATCAAAACCTCATTAATGAGAAATAATGGCGTTACTGGGTGGTATGCATGATCAATCAATATGTGCTGGAAAATAGAATCATACTGATGATTCAACCCTATATTACATACCAACAATGCAAAAATTGCGGCTAAAAAAACCATGATCCCTGGTTTGGTACTCTGTTCTGCGTTCATCCTGGACACTATTAGAATTAAGAACTATTATAAATGCAATCGACAATCTAATCAATGGAGCAAATATGAATGACCTACAAATCAGCATGATTGTTTTATCAGCTGCTACACTGCTAGGCTATATCTCTTCTCAACACTTGAGAATACAACCTTCTGTTGGCATTTTGTTAATTTCATTAATTAGTATCTTCACCTTAAAGCTCTCTGAGCAGCTTCTAGGACCCATTATGGTCATTGAGCATGCAACAACTTGGATTACTACAACTAAATTCCATGAGCTACTACTTGATTTTATGCTACCTGTTCTGCTCTTTGCTGGTGCAGCTTCATTAAAGTCTTCGGTCTTGAAAGATCATGCACTTGAGATTGGAGTACTGGCAAGCATTTCGACCCTACTCTCATTTATAACTATTGGTTCTGGCTTCTACTATTTACTACAGCTCCTTGGCCTTAACACCCCCTGGCTCCATTGCCTGCTCTTTGGTGCTCTAATCTCTCCAACAGATCCTGTTGCAGTCATTGGTATGCTCAAACATGCAAAAACACCTGCAAGTATTGAAGCAAAAGTTGCAGGTGAGTCGTTATTCAATGATGGGATTGGGATTGTAATCTTTTTAACACTTTACGAGATCACATTCCAAAACAGCTCTTCAGCTACGATCTCATCCACTCTCTTACTCTTTACACGTGAGTTTATTGGTGGAATATGTGCAGGAATTGCTTCTGGATACCTAGCAAAGAAAGTCATTCAGTATGAGAACTTTGATGCACATACAAACATTTTAGTTAGTCTCTTTATTGTCAGTGGTGTCTATACCGTTTGTAATATACTACATATTTCAGGGCCACTGGCGATGGTTTGTGCCGGCATTATGATTTCCGATGCGCTTGATCATCAATCTGAAGCAAAAGCAACCTTATCCAGTTTCTGGGGTTCTTTAGAAGAAATTCTCAATATGTTTTTATATTTGTTAATTGGTTTAGAGTCACTAGAACTCAGCATTGGGCACACAGAAATTGCACTCTGTATTGGCGTTATTGTACTTGCACTCTCTGCAAGAATCATTACCATTCTTTTACCCGTCAGAACAGTACTTGCCCATAAACAAATGACCCAAACTGCAGAAAGAATTCTCATATGGGGTGGACTAAGAGGTGGATTGGCAATTGCATTGGCACTCAGTTTACCAAACTCTGAGTACCACAACACTCTATTGCTTGCAACTTATGCAGTAGTTTGCTTCACCAACCTAGTACAGGGATCAACGATTGGCTATTTACTAAAGCCATCACAAACAGTCTCTCAGCACTAAATCAAATTCATCAGCAACTTTTTGCACTGAGCTTGACTTCTTATGTAGCCAATCGTTAACCGCAGTCAAACGCTGATAGCCACCAAGGCCTTCATGATAAGCAAGGTAGAAGTCATATGCAGGCTGATTCGTTTCCCTCGAGACCTTTTTATAATGCTGATAGTACCAGCCTATGAATCTCACCGTATCAGAAAAGCTTGTGCGAGAACGGAACAAACCCGGATCTTTTTCTAAATACCACTGCCAGGTAATATCCTTGACCTGTCCATAACCATATTCTGTCCTGGTTCTGACTGGAAATACACCGAGCACCCAATCGCGTGGCGGCCTCACATGTGATCTGAATGATGACTCATGGTATATTACAGACATCACAGTACCAGGCGTAATACCATAATGACGCTCTGCTTTACGCAAAGCATTCTTCCAACCCCTGTGTGAATGCACGAATTGACAAATATCTTTCTCATAACCTGCAACAGGTTCTTCTACAACACAACCAGCAAGTAAAAATGTAGCTAATGAGAACTTAATGCACCGAATGACTGCTTTCATCTTTGATGTAACTATCCTTGACACAGAATAAAAGTAACATAGAAATAATGAGAAAGATAGGAATCAGTAAGTATGCCACTTGAAAGTCAACTAAACTAAACTGCTCAACTTCATGCGTATGCTCCAATACCCAGTGTGTATACTCTAGCAGTTGCCCAATAATCGGTTGCATCATTCCAGATAGCATACAAATCATATTGGTTAAAGCAAGTGCAGATGCGGTTGTAAGTTTACAACTTAAGTCTTTGGCCACGGGGAATACAATCACTTGTACACTATTTAAGATACCAAACAACAGCATCACCACTGGCAGAAGCTGTATGGACACTGAAGAATAAATAATGATCCAGCTACATATAAAAGCACCCAATGTCCCAATCACCAAAGGAATCTTTCGGCTTTTGATGTAGTCAGAAATTGAGCATACCAGTGGCCCACCAATTAACCAACCCATAAAGATGATTGAGTTCAACTGTGAGGCCTGAATGTGTGAGCACTGATATTTTGCTTGAATGAAATCAATACCAAATAGCTCTGCAAATAATAATAATGGCGTATAGGTCAAGCACCCAACAATTGCATAAATCCAAATGGTCGGCGAAGAAGCAACTACCTTAATACCATTAACCAATGTTTTAAAATCTTCTACCTGATGATCACCGTCATCTGATGCTGTCGCACCACTTGGCACCACTAAAAACATCATAAAAGTAATCAACAATCCTGCAAATGCAGCATAAACACAAAGGCTTTGCCAACCGATTGAAAGCTTAAAGGTGGATAAAATATGATCACCGACTGTTGCGCCAAACATACCTAATGCCATTGTAGATCCAGATACAAATGCAAAAAAGTTTGCAGGCAGTACCATAGACGCAATTTTTAAAACACCCACAAACGCAAACGAAGAGCCTAATCCAACTAAGAAACGACTTAACATTGCAACCCAAACCAACTTGGTTGCAGAGAATAAATATATCCCAAATGAACAGATGATCCCTGAGACTGTCAACAACCGCCTAGGGCCATATCGATCCATCAAAAATCCAACTGGCATTTGCATTGGCGCATAAACATAGTAATAAAATGCCATCATTCCACTAAGTTTAAATGCACTGATACCATAGTGCTGCATCAACTCTTGTGTCATCACACTAGGTGCAATTCTTAATAAAACATCATATGAGTAGAACAATGCACAAAATAGTACAGCACTCCACGCAGCGACATTAATTCGATAAATATTGCTAAAACTCTCTTGCATCAATAAGCTCCATAACGATGTAAATTTTAATAATATTTGAGGCTGATGACCTCTGATGTATCTACGGTCTTTTTTAGTAGATATTTGCAAGAATTTATCACACCGCTATCTCAAAGTCAATATGACACAAAATCAGCCCCTAACGTCAAAACTAAAATACTTGCCCATATTTGATGAAAATTTCTACTTCAAGATCCATTGAAATCTAGTATAACGATGTAATTTTGCATATAATAAAATCAGTCAAGATAGGATTAAGGATGAAACATTCAATTCAACTACTGAGTATCATTTGTTTACTTGGTTATACCCACGCATCAATTGAAAAATGGACTGAGTACCGACTAGCAGAAATGTTTTCTATTCCATCACAATCAGAACACTTATCTGAGTTTTTTACTTCAGAAGCATACGATGCTTATGAGAAGAGTTTAACATCTGCCTTATCTGACTCAAACAATGATGAATACCACGTCACCTTAAACAAATTCCTTTCCCCAGTGAAAATCACTGATGCAGAAGAAGGCAAGTATGCACAAGCATCATTTATTCTCAATATCAGCAACACCAGGGCTAGTTGGCAATTACCCATGGAGATGATTTTGACCATTAACACTGACAATGGTTATAAAATCACTCATTTTGAAGGTATTACTGCAAACCCCATCAACCAAAAGCACTACCAACAAGAACGCAATTCTCATTGCAACCAATAGTTACTCATCAGGCAATAGTGTTTTTGATTGAGCAGATTGGTGTCTTTTCTCGTCCATGACATCAATATATAAGCTTGTCGTAGATAGATTTTCATGCCCTACATCATCACGTACATGCTCACCAGGCCTATGGATTACATCATCAGAAATCGCTGTATGTCTTAGCCAATGCACAGTTGCAGTACATAGGTGATCTGCTTCATCTGCATGACCTTGAATACGCAGCTCCTGTTCAGCGATAGAGAAAGCTTCTGAGATGACATGTCGAACTTGTCTTTGCCCTAGCCCCCCTACTCCCTTTAGCTTAGGCAATAAAGGTGACATATCACTTGCATGCGGCAAGTCTGACAGACTTAAACATCGACGATAGCGCCTCAGTGCACTTAACATTGCAT
>JBDQEV010000030.1:0-9053 GCA_040266255.1 Gammaproteobacteria bacterium | reverse complement strand
CATTTAACAGTAATATGATAAAAATTTGAGATAAGTTTATGCCTACATTCGATATTGTTTCTGAAATCAACCATCATGAAATGGATAATGCAATTAATCAAACTGCGCAAGAAATTAGTCGTAGATTTGATCTAAAAGACACCTCTGCAGAAGTTAGTATGCAAGATCAAACTATTAAAATTTTAGCAGATGATGAGTTTCAGCTTGATCAGGTTGAAAAAATATTGCATAACCGCTTAATAGCTAGAAAACTAGAAAAAAGTATACTTGATCCACAAGACATTGAAACAACTGTATCTAGTGCATACCGGAACTATAAATTGAAAGAAGGAATCTCAACAGAAATTGGTAAAAAAATAAATCAATTGCTTAAAAGCAGCAAATTGAAAGTACAAAGTAGTATTCAACAAGAAAAAGTTAGAGTAACTGGAAAGAAAATAGATGACTTACAAGAAGCCATTGCACTATTAAAAGAGCAAGACTACGGGCTACCGCTACAATATAATAACTTTAGAGATTGATGGACAATCAATATATGGAAGCAGCACTATCGCAAGCGCTGCTTGCTGAACAAGCAGGAGAAGTTCCTATCGGCGCAGTCATCACAGGCCCGAACGGAATTATTGCTCGTGCATATAACCAAACTATTACACAACAAGATGCAACGGCCCATGCAGAAATTTTGTGCATCAAAGAAGCATCTAAAGCGCTTAAAAATCACCGCCTTAGTGAGTGTGAGATCTATGTCACATTAGAACCCTGTCTAATGTGTATTGGGGCTATATGCCAATCTCGAATTAAAAAAGTCTTTTTTGGAGCATATGATAAACGCTCTGGGTTTATCTCAAAAGAATTAAGCACTAAAGCACTTAACTTAAACTGGCACCCAGAATTTGAAGGTGGAATACTTGAAGAGCCCTGTCAAAAGTTATTGCAAGGTTTCTTTCAAGCTAGGCGATAAACTCTATAAACCGACGCTTACCGACTTGTACCACACACGGCAAATCTGGTAGTGCATCAATAGGTTTCCCATCTACTTTTACAGCATTCTGTTGTATCAATCGATTACCTTCTGATGAAGACTTCACCATATTTGCATGTCGAAGCAATACCGCAAGTGGCAGCGACTGTTCATCTATTGATATTTGATACTGAGGAATATCAGACGGCAACTGCTGTTTTGAGAACTGATTAATAAATGCTTGGTGTACATTATCCACCTCTTCCTGACTGTAAAACCTTCCCACAATTGCTTTAGCCAGCTCAATCTTAATATCTCGTGGATTACCCCCCTCTTTCACTTGAGCTTTGTAACCATTAATCTGATTGATAGAAATACCAGAAACTAGATCAAAGTAGCGCCACATCAATGTATCACTAATTGACATAACTTGACCGAAAATCTCTTTTGCTGGACTATTGATTCCAATATAGTTGCCATATGACTTAGACATCTTTTTAACGCCATCTAGTCCTTCTAATAATGGCATCGTCAAAATACTTTGAGGCTTTTGGCCAAAATGTTTTTGAATTTCTCTGCCCATTAATAAATTAAACGTTTGGTCTGTCCCACCAAGCTCTATATCAGCATTGAGATGATATGAGTCATACCCCTGCAATAAGGGATAAAGAAACTCATGCAAACTGATAGGCTGAGAGTTTTTATAGCGTTTAGAAAAGTCATCTCTTTCAAGCATTCTAGCAACCGTTTGCGATCCTGCTAGCTTAATAAGGTCTAAAGCTGATAGCCCTTCTAGCCACTCACTATTATAAACCACTTTAGTTTTCTTTGGATCTAGAATCTTAAATACTTGTTCCTGATAAGTCTTAGCATTTTGTATAATTTCTTCTTTACTGAGTGGTGGCCTGGTTACATTACGTCCTGATGGATCACCAATCATTGCCGTATAATCACCAACAATGAATACAACTTGGTGTCCCATTTCTTGAAACTGCCTTAGTTTTTCAATCAAAACCGTGTGCCCCAGATGCAAATCAGCAGCTGTAGGATCAAAACCAGCTTTAATCACCAGTTGTCTACCTTCTTTTAAAAGGGGCTCTATCGATCCTTCAGGGAGCATATTATCTACTCCCTGCAGCAACTGCTCTAGGTCACGCATCTGCAGTCTCCTCTTCTAAAGTAAACCAGCTTTCAAACTCCGCTATTAACTCAAAAATCATAGGAACTTGCAGACTAAACTCAGCCATCTGTTTAGCCTTAGGGTCAAGGTCTGAATATTCTTCACTATCCATATCAACTAGCTTAATACGAGCAATATCCAAACAATCATTTAGAGAGAACTGAATTTGATTATTGTATTTAAGCGCCAACTGTGAGACTAACATTCCTGACTCTAAATGCGACTGAATCAAAGGGCTTTCTAACTCATGTTGAACAACCCTAACCTTAGCTTGCTGGTTATCTGGGTGTATTAAGGTACAATCTGACTGTAGCTCAATAAAATCTGGAACCTGCTGCCCTAATACCCAAGACTTCAATGTTGCAGAGGTTTCTTGCTTATTCTCATGATAGTGATTCAGTGGTAAACTACCAACAGTTTGTCTTAATAAATCAACGACACTATCTTTTACTGCTGCTGATGTAACATCCAGCATAAGTTTTTGTGCCTTTGGATCAATTACGACATTCACCCACTTGCTTTGTACAAATGCTTTTGGCAATAGCTCTAGTGTAATATCATCACGCATCTGACGCTTTTGTTTACCAGATACTGGAAAACCTTGAGTTGATTCAGCCTCAAGCAAACGTTCTGCCAGCTCTTCTTTGATCACTCCTGCAGGCAACAATTTCTGATCTATACGTACTTGCATCCACAGCAATCCATTCAGATAGATCACCATAGGCTCTCCCTGCCCTAGCGGACTGACCCAGCCCATTGACCGACTCTGTGTCGCATGTGGCTTATGCGCTTTCTTTTCCAGCAGCGCATTTTCTAAATCTTGTTCTGCTAATAGTACTGGTGATAACATCTTATAAAAAGCAACTTGTTTGAATGACATACGAATCTCCTAAAACTCTGTTTATAATCTACAGAGTTTAAAGCAATAATTCAAATATGATCCGACCAATTATTGATTTATCATCTACTCTACAAGTAAGTGCTGCATTCCAAGCGCCTGTAAACGCTCTTGTATTGTTGGATGGGTTGCAAAGTATGCATTTACATCCCATCGATCAACCTTCTTTAATGAATTTGGATCATACATATAAGCCAATGAACGCATACTATTGTTTTCTGTTTGAGCATATGCATCTTTAGTATTTGCTGACTGATGATACGTATGTATCTTCAATAGCGCTCTCGCTAACGCTTCTGGATTTCTAGTCATTTGCGTACTGCCAGCATCTGCTAGCATTTCCCTGCTTCGACTAACATACATCACTAAAAATGCAGTTAAAATTGGCAAAACGATTCTAAGCACCATGACAATAATCAGCAATATACCTCCAGTACGCTGGTTACGGCTCCTACCTCTTCTGCCACTACCATATAATGCACCTCTGAACATCGTATCAATGACCAAAATAGATATAGCAGACAATACAGATACAATTGTCATCACTTGGGTGTCTTTATTTTTTATATGCGCAAGTTCATGCGCCATAACTGCCTGCAACTCCTCTCGATTGAGCGCCTGCAATAGTGGCTTAGTAATAGCAACTATTGAGCTTTTTTCATTCCACCCAGAAGCAAATGCATTCATATAAGGTGCATTAATCATATAAATCTTTGGCATAAATCTCAAACTCGAAGAAACCTTCATCTCTTCTATAACATGATACAGCCGCCTCATTTCCGGATCACTTGTTTCCGCCGTCACACGTATAGCATCTGTACCGGATAGTGAAAACTTTGCACCAAAGAAAACTGACAGTAAAACAGCAATACCAGAAAAGGCTAGAAATATTGACAAAATAAACTGCGACTCTTCTTTAAGTAAAATACTAGGGATATCTTCAATAGAGTAAGTTCGTGGATAAAGCACCAAAACAACCAAAGCACCAAGTACCAAATAAACACTTACAAATGATAAGATAACCGCAAATGTTTTTTTTTGGTTAGATTTTGCTATCTCTCGCCAATTAGACACCATTGCTTAAAACTTTGCAGAATAACTTTCTTTTTCTGCAGCATCTTCAGAAGACATCTGCCAGTAGATTAAGGTATCAAATGAACTACCAAATAATGGTTTAATGAGATTAACTGGGAAGCTGATGACAAAAGCATTGAAGGATTCGCATCGGTCATTATAAGCCTGCTTTGCAAAAGAAAGCTTATTTTCCGTATGAACAATCTCTTCTTGGAATTGCATCATATTTTTATTTGCCTTAAGCTCTGGATAGGCTTCGAAAGATACTTTCAAACCAGAGGACACAATTTTACTGATTGCATTTTCTGCAGCAATCCTGTCACCTTCATTACCAGTTTCTTTAGCCAACTGAGCTTGTGACCTCAATGCTACAACATCTTTAAGAACTGTCTGCTCATAATCCATGATCTTATTTACAGCTGAAATCAGTTGTTCAAAAACTTTAAAACGACGATCAAGCTGGATGTCTATCTGTCTAAAGTCATTTCTCGCTGCTTCACGCAAAGCAACTAGACGATTATATAAATAAATCAGATATACGGAAGCAATAATAGCCCCTAATACAAAATAACTTTCCATACTGAACTCCAATTATAAAACACGCAGATTTGGTTTTGAGCGCGTAGATGAACCTTCACCCTCATCACTACTACCCACGTTATTATCTACTGACTCTTCCGCAAAATCAATATATACAGCTTCTTCTGCACAACGAATCGCTAAGATAGAATGCATCGGAAGATAAATATTAAAAGGCTTATTGTCAAAAATTGCCTCAAAGCTAACGTAACGATCATTGATCTCTAAATTTTCCACTGCATCATGGGCAACATCAAATACGATAATACCATCATGATCATAACCCAAAGGGACTTTAACACCTAATATGTCAGTTCTAGCTACAATTAATGGCGTTAATTGACTATCAGAAATACACTTATACAGTGCTTCTAAAAAATATGGCTTAGTTGATTTCGTCAAAGTCGTCGCGGATTGCGCACTCTTGGTCTGTGAGACTTGCTTGGAATGAGTTTCTAGAGAAAACACGTTTACAATAGCTTTGAATCGAAGTAGCTTCTTTAGGAATTTCAATATCATACTTTGATAACCTCCATAGAACTGGTGCAATTGAACAATCTACTAATGAGAATTCTGTACTAACAAAATAATCCATCTCAGAGAATATTGGCTCTAATTTCAACAAAGACCTCTTTATAGACTTCTTTGCCTCTTCATCTTTAGGGCTTTTCTCTAATTTATCTACGATTGTATACCAGTCTTTCTCAATACGATACATCATCAATCTAGATTTTGCTTTTGAGATTGGATATACAGGAAGTAACGGCGGGTGTGGATACCTCTCGTCTAAATACTCCATGATAATCTGAGAATGGTTCAAGACAAGATCCCTATCAACTAAAGTAGGTAGTGTTCCATAAGGATTAATTTGTAAAAAATCCTCTGGTGGGTTATTTGGATCTATAATCTTAATTTGAGCTGAGACTGCCTTTTCACAAAGAACAAGTCTCGCTCTGTGACTGTAAATACAATCTGGATGTGTATATAATATCATATTCATTAACGCTTAGAGAACTGCTCTTTCTTACGCGCTTTTCTAAATCCGACCTTTTTACGCTCAACAACTCTTGCATTTCTTGTCAACAGCTTCAAACGTTTCAGCGCTGTTCTCCATGGCAAATGTGCATTTGGAGATACATCACCTTCAGCGTCTTCCTCAGTTGCTACTGCAACAGGAGACAACTCTAGTTCATGCTTACATAGTGCTCTAGCCAATGCTAAACTAATCGCATCTGCTTGGCCATTTAAACCACCACCGTATACATTAACTTTAATATCAAAGTTTGACTCAGCTTCTACAATATTGACAGGTCTGACTGCGATGGCAGGATAAACTGTGGTAGAACCAAAATAGTCTTTGATATCTTGATTGTTTACAGTTACTACTCCCTTACCTTTGACAAGCTCTAATCTTGCTACAGATGTTTTTCTGCGACCGACTGCAATCACTCTACTTGCTTCTGACTTTGATGACTTCTTAGCTGACATTATTTTCTCTCACTATCTTCTAGAACCATAATTTCTGGACTTTGTGCAGCATGACTATGCTCAGCACCTTCAAAAACTCTTAGTTTTGTAAGCAACTTAGCCCCAAACTTATTTTTAGGAAGCATTCTTTGCACTGCTTTCATTACTACTTGCTCTGGCTTATTTTCCAACCTGAACTCAATTGATTCTTCCTTTATTCCACCTGGGTAGCCAGTATGCCAATAAAACTTTTTATTTTTACTTGTACAAACAACTCCTTTAGCATTAATCACAACAATGTGTGGCGCTAAATCTACACCTGGTGTATACATCGGATTATCTTTTCCGATCAACGTACGAGCTATCTGAGTAGCTGCACGACCAAGTACTTGGTTGTTAAGATCGACGATGACCCAACGAGGTACAGCGTCTTCTTTTTTCGCATGAAATGTTTTTAGGTTTGCCATTTAAACACCTTATTTAATATCTAGGGATCTTCATAATGCGACCATTCTACATGACAGATTAATGAGTTACAAGCTATTTTTTTCAAATAGTACGAAAAATCTACTTTCTTTGATTATTTTGCACCTCATCTGAGAGATTGCAGATAGCTTTAAGCGTGATTTACGACACTGTATCATCAATGATTAGAATAGATAAATCAAGCGCCAGGTTACTTTTTTCACGTCCAGATCCATGCTAAGCATAGATATCTCTAGAGCACCTTGATACAAATGTTGTGCCCTATTTTAGCTCACCTCACCAAGCGTCTTCATGCTGCGCTTGGACCAGTATAAGACCAAATAATAGGCACACCTATCAAGGTGCTGTACAGTGACTTAATTTGTGACGGTGACGTGCGATCCCATTCTTAATCGTTCTATACGTATCCGTCGACCACCTATAGTTTATGCTGAATAAACTTAACCTGCTTACACAATCTTCTTCAAGCTTTTCCAATTTTTTTGGACGCAATTGAGGAATCATAAGATCCATAACATCTTCTCCTAAAATAGCTGTCGCTGAGACCACATCCTCTGGACTATAGCCCTTATAGGGTTGTTTCATAATCTTATCCTTTAGAGCACTTTTCTCTACTTCATTTATCGAGACCTTAGATAAATAACGGTTTGACAAATCACGCAGGTACTGCTTGATGCCGTCTACTGATTCTCCTTTTTTATCAGATAAAACCTTTAAACAGTCTTTGGGTGCCCATTGTGATAAAACGTCAACGTCTTCGTAAGAGTCTGAAAATCTCTCAGCAAAACTTAAAAGCTCTGAGCGCTTACAACCATCCTGTTCTGCCGCTATCATACTATTAAGCTCTGTAGATACCTCGTCAGGAAGCTTGATCACCCATACCTGCCGTAGCAATTCATCTACTTCGTCCACTGATAGAATACATGAGGTCCAATTATACAGTGATTGTTTAGATAACTTCAGCTTGAGCAACTGCAATAAATCTTCAGCAATTTGCTTAGGTTCATACTCATGATAAATCTTTGTTCCCATATTCATTAGCATCACTACAATCACTGGAAAACCTTCCCTTACTCTATAAATATTAACAAGGTGACATTGAATCAATGCTAATACCCTGTCTTTAAGTCCATTTTCCTCCGCAATTACAGCAACTACAGATTCAAGTGAAGGGCGGGCCAAAATTTCACGCTGAGGGGCTGATTCACCATGTGCAGCATAAAATACATTATTTACCTGAATACCAAAAAAACTTGTGGGATTGTAATTTGGCCAGTCATATTGATTTTTGGTATACCAAGGCTTTTCAACAGTAAATCCATTCTTATACCAAGTATACTGATCATCAATACTACATTTACTTGCATCGAATGCAAGTCCTACCTTATATTGGCCCTCCATAAAATTATTAGTGCCGAAAGGAGATGCCAGGTTTGTCGATGTTTTCTGCATCGCGCGTGTAGTCGACTTAATAACCTTAGGACCAGACTTTCCTCTATCCCCAGAACTATTCCACCTCATATGCAGAGGATCAAAAGTTTTTTTATAGCCCGATGTTCCATACGCTTTATAGTCATTATCTCTAGGGCAAGGTCTGTAGGTAAGATCAACTAGCTGTTGTAATATACTTAAAAAGGCGGTTGGAATAGATGGAAATGCAATAGCTTGTACACCGTACACTTCTGGGTGCGTTTTGGTAAGCAGTCTCCCTGTAGTATACAAATGATTAAACAATTCAGCACCCGCCCTCACACCATTGTCAGCACTAATAGTGGATTGTATCTTCTTCAGCTCTTTAATAAAACCAGGAAACATACTGTTCTGCCGCCTTTGTAAATATTCTTGATCATAGCGACGTTTTTGCGCATCTAGTCCTGATATCATCTTTGGATAATCGTCTAAAAATTCCAGTGTATTTAAATGATGTCTCAAAGTAAAACGGTTAGACTTAAAGTCAGCCACACAGTCAAAAGATGTATAGGAAGGATGAGAGACATGCTTAAAATGATCCACAATATCTTGCTCATTACAGAGCCCTATATTGCACTTTGCACATTGATATTGGTTATGGCTATTATCCCATGCCAAGAAATCTAAGAGTAATGGATCATGCGAAAACTGTTTTTCTAGGTTCTGCGAAAGAAGCCCTCTAAAATTATTAAGAGGAGCTGCTGATTTTTTTTCCGATCCCTGCGCTGAAACCACTTTTTTATCTGAGCTAGTCGATGGGATTAGATTTACTACACTATCGACATCACCCACTTGCAAGATTGGAGAATCTGCCAGGACTAGAGACTTACCGTTTTTGGCATTATTATCAGATGAATTCTTTGGCTTTTCTCTAAAGATAAAACGAAATACTTTTGAAAAAATCCACAGCAAACTCATAAAGAGATATACAATACTAT
>JBDQEV010000029.1:0-10395 GCA_040266255.1 Gammaproteobacteria bacterium | reverse complement strand
TGACTTTTAGTTAAATATTTCATATAATAAATTAAGGTTAAATAAAATGATAGGAAAAAAGCAACTTCTTAAAAGCCGTTCTGTCTCCAAAGACATTATTAATTTTTTATGGTATATGGCTTTTCCAATAGGGATGATTATATTATTTAATAAATATATTATAACCCTGTTAATTGCTGTTGGTGTAACAATGACAGCTTCCAAGGTGTTTTTAATATGTGCATTGGTTATAGCAAACTTAAACATCCTGATGATGATTGTTGGGAAATCTATGCGGAAATCTATGCGTTTAAATGCACCACCTAAGTCACTCTTGTTAGTATTATTTAAGATCGAATCAATTGCGTATTTGTCAGCAGGGTGTGTGGTCGTATTAATGGAATTGATACTAAGTATGTTTATTACTGCTAGTTTGACTATTACGCCTTTGAATATATTCATGGCATATTGCTTTTCCATGTTATCGGTATACGGCGCAATTGAGAGTTATGGAAAGCTGGTAAGTTTTGATTTTTCCAAGAACGATTCAGATCAGATAAAGATGAAAGTAGAAGATGCTGTTCAACCAAAATCAGAAAATATAGCCAAACTTAATGGAACGCGGAATCTCGGACATGTGGCTGAAAGTAGCAGTTCAGTAGCTAAATTCAATGGGACTCAGAATCTTGGACATGTGCCTGAAGAGGAGTTTGCACATAAGAATTCTGCTTAGTCGTTATTGATCGAATAAGCTCCAGCTAGATATTACTCGTAAGTATTTAGCTGGATTTTTTTATATTATATATTTTCTTTTGATCATTTGGATAAAGGAGAGATTTAAACTGGTGCAAGGATAGTATGATGAATAAATTTAATTGCAGAGATTGATTAGTGCTTGTGACATTAATTTAGATATAAAGTTTAAGAGATATTCTGAAGTAAGAATTTAGACCATATATGGAAGGTAGGTAATGACTAAAACTAAACTGAAAAATATGCTAAACTCGCTTTAGGAGATAAAGAGAGGAAATAAATGGTCAAAGATAAGCTAGTATTTAGTATGATACAGCCCTCTGGAGAACTTGGTATTGGGCATTATTTGGGCGCAATTAAACACTGGAAAAGCCTACAAGCACAAGGTGCAAGATGCATGTTTGCGATTGCTAATTTACATGCAATTACAGTGAGTCAAGAGCCACAAGATTTACGTAGAAGAAGTTTAGATTTGGCTGCATTTTATATAGCATGTGGCATAGATCCTAAACAAAGTGTAATTTTTACACAATCTGATGTTCCTCATCATACAGAGTTGGCGTGGATATTGAGCTCAATGACCAGTATGGGTGAGCTGAATCGTATGACTCAGTTCAAAGATAAAACAACACATCTAAAGCGAGAGAGGATTGGTGTTGGGCTGCATATTTATCCAGTTTTAATGGCAGCTGATATATTGGCTTACCAAACACATTATGTGCCTGTAGGAGATGATCAAAAGCAACATCTAGAATTGACAAGGGATTTAGCACAGCGCTTTAATGATAAGTATGGAAAAGTATTTGAGGTGCCCAAGCCGTTGATTGCAGAATATGGCTCTAGGATCAAGTCATTGACAAATCCTGAAAAGAAAATGTCTAAGTCAGATCAGGACAGCAATAGTTATATTGCGCTGAGTGATACCCCAAAAGTAGTAGAAAAGAAAATTAAACGTGCTGTTACGGATTCACTGAATCAGTTTAAATATGATCGTCAGGAGCAAGTGGGCTTGGCAAGTTTAATTGAAATGTATGCTGCACTTACAGATCAAGTGCCTCAACAGGTCGTGGCGCAGTTTGAAAATGCAGGATATGGTCATTTTAAAATGACACTTGCAAATGAGCTGAATGCTCAGCTATTGGATATTAACCAAAAGTTTTCTGCTATTCGATCAGATGAAGTATTGTTACAGCAGATCTTATTACAAGGCTCGCAAGAGGCCAAAAAGGTTGCAAACGCAACTCTACAACGTGTGTTTCAATCTATGGGACTAATATGACAGAACCAACACTGTTTTTTTATGATTTAGAAACCAGTGGCTTAAGCGTGCTCGATCAAATTCTTTCTTTTGCAGGTATTCGTGTGAATATGGCATTAGAGGAGTTAGACGTAGTTGACTTAAAGGCAAGCTGGAGACTTGATACATTACCATCAATGTCCGCCTATCAAGTGCACAAAATTAGTATACAAGACCACCAGGATAGCCCTAGTGAATTTGCAATGATCCAGAGGGTTCATCAGGAACTCAATGTGCCAATGACCAAAAGTGGTGGTTTTAACACATTGGGCTTTGATGATCAGCATTTACGATTTGCATTTTCTCGTAGTTTATTAACTCCTTATACCCATCAGTATATGTCAGGTTGCGCAAGGTTTGATATCTTGCCACTATTGCCATTTTATTACTTATTTTCCAATGAGACTTTGGTTTGGCCCAAGCATCCTGATGGCCGTATCAGTTTTAAGCTTGAAGATTTAAATGTTGCAAACCAATGGCTAGAAGGGCAAGCGCATGAAGCGTTATTTGATGTGAAGGTCACTTTGGCATTAGCAAGAAGGTTAAAAGAAAATGCACCTATGTGGGATTACTTGATGGGGTATTTTGACAAATCTATTGATCAAAAGAGATCACAGGTCATACGGCAACAATCTGGTGCTTATAAAGATGTTGGAATTATGGTGGGATTACAGTTTGGCTCAAAAGCAAACTATCATGTTCCAGTCCTCTATATTGGTTCACATACTGTGTATAAAAATATGGATTTATATTTGCGTTTAGATTTAGAAGTAGATTTGGATCATCTTCAAGATCGTCTTGTCAGAAAGAAAGCAGGAGAGCCTGGTTTTATTTTGCCATTTAATCAGAAGTATAGTGCTCAGCTGTCAAAAGAAGTCTTGAATAATTTGGAGACCAACTTAAAGGCGTTAGGTGATCAGTCAGCTTTTGAAACATTAAAGTCCTTTGAGTATCCAAAATCTGAGTTAGAAATTGATTTAGATGCAGCACTTTATACCCAAAGCTTTTTATCAAGCACAGAGCAGTATTGGTGCAATCAGTTTGTAAAAGGCGATAGTTATCAAAGGGAGTTGCTCCTGTCCAATCCCCCTTCACACTCAGTTTATCTCCGTGCTTTGCGATTGATGTGGCGACACTTTTATGATGATATTCCTGTACAGCATATCAATAATGCTAAAAAGACAATACAGCAGTTTTTATATCAAGGCGTAGACTACAAGGGGAAAGGGCGGCAAGATATCGATCAGCTTACAAAGTCTCTAGAGCTGTATGAAGGTGCTGAGCCAGAATTAATGATCAGGCATTTGCAGGCAATAAAAATCCGTTTATGAAGTCATATTGATGGATTTAATTTCATACTCAATAACACCTTTAGGTGTAGTCACTGAGATAACATCCTCAACAGATTGGCCGATACATGCTCGAGCAATAGGAGAGGTCACTGAAATTAGTCCTTTTTCAATGTTAGATTCAGCTTCACCAACAATTTGGTAGGTAACTTCTGAGTCATCTTCGATATTGATGAGTGTCACAGTCGCGCCAAAGATGACTTTGCCATGAAATGGAAGATTAGCAATATCAATGATGGTAGCGTCTTGTAATTGTCCTTCAATCATACTGATTCTAGCTTCAAGAATGCCTTGTGCTTCTTTAGCAGCATGATACTCAGCATTTTCTTTAAGATCACCATGTTCTCTTGCTTCCTCTAAAGCTTTACGAATTTTCTGTCGTTCAACTGTTTTATAGGTATTGAGCTGCACCTTAAGTCTGTCAGCACCCTGAGCAGTCAGCGGGACGCTATTCATTTCTATCTCCATAAAGTCTATAATCTAACGTTAAAAGAAGATGTTTTCAATGGAAATAGAATATTTCTGAATTTTAACACAAGATGTGTATAATATCTTAAAAAGGAGAATAATAATGAATGAGATTAGTATTTTATTAAAAAAGTTGCCATTGGATCAAATGGGTGCATGTGTGTTGATAGATCTGGGCGATGAAAAAATCTATATTTCACAAGATGGTGAGGTATCAAAGTCTATGGATCAGGCAGTAGATCTAACAATTAAATTATCAAAACAAGATATGCTTGCGGTCCTGCAGGGTGAAGAAAATGTTATGTCACTCTTTACAATGGGTCGCATAGAGGTTGATGGAGAGATGGATCTGGCATTTAGACTTAAAAGTATTTTAGGATAAACCAATTTCGAGTTGCCATAAGTAGATTTAATTTTCCAGTATTGGTCTAAGTGTTCTTTGCTGTTAGTTTGAAGCCACTTTTAGTAAAGGAGACTCTATGAGGAGATTGTTTTATGTTGTGCCTATGATATCGAGTATATTGCCATCAGCAAGTTCACAAACATTATATGGTTTAGTAAACCTTAGAGATGCACATATTTTGCAAGATATACAGGTGATTGGTAAAGCAAATGTTGAAGACTCAACATTGTCAAAAAATCTTGACGTATGGGGGACGTTAGTTGCGAATGAAACGACGTTTGATCAGGGTGTTCATGTTAGAGGTAATACAGTTGAGCTCAGAAATTCAACGATCAATGGTGACTTACAAGTGAGTAATTACTTAAAAAAGCCAAGAGTTAATTTAGATCACACCCAAGTTAGTGGGCGTATCATCTTTAATAGTTTGACCAAAGGATCAGTTGAGAAAGATGAAAAAAGCCAGATTAAAAAAGGTGTAAAAAATGGAGTCGTAAATGAATAGAAAAGCTAAATTAAACTTGAATCGTATTGAGACAATGCACCCATCTGAGTTCCGCAAACCATTCAGTAAAGAGGGTAAAGATGGAAAGGAAGGAAAGGATGATATATGTGCAATGGTGGATCATGGCATATGGGAATAATACATGTACACCTTGATTATTGGGAGCTGTGAAGATGTAGTTATTCAACATTTTTTTAGATCATTGGATGTGGAAAGGTATCCACAAGTTATTTTTATTGAGATGAGAAGACTGGGAGAAGACATACAGCTTAATGAAGATGGTTGGAAGTTGCCATGTGGGGGAGAAATCTCCCACATGCAGGTAACTCATGTATATAATCGAATGCTGATGCCAGCTCCAAATTCGAAGAATCGTAGTCAATATGATTATCTTAATTGGTTGTTAGATGAGTGCTATCCCAGCGTGATTAATCGCCCGAAGCATACAATGCATAATTTTTCAAAAGTACTGCAGTTAGAAGTTGCGAAAGATTTAGACATATTGATTCCTAATAGTATTGTTATTGCGAATCAGTATCGAGGTAAAGATCAAACACAGCAGATTTTCAAATCAATCAGTTCACATCGATCTATTGTGGAAAAAGTTAAAGATAACTATAGGAAGAAAGTACATGAACCGGTTTTGTTTCAGCAAGATTGTGGTCGAAAAAACTTTAGGGTTCATGTATTAGATCACTATGTATTTGTGCATTATATTGCATCGAAACGGGTTGATTATCGTTATGACCGTTCAATGAAAATGCAAAAGAAGGATATTCCAACATCATTGAAGCTCCAGTGCTTTCAATTAATGCAATATTTTTCGTTACGTTTTGCTGGTATTGACTGGATGGAGGAGAAAGGTCAGTATTATCTACTCGAAGTCAATCCCTCACCAGGATATGCATTCTATGAGCAGTATACAAAGCAGACAGAGATTACTCAGTGTTTAAAAAAAAGGTTAGGTATAAATGACTAAATGGATACTACTACACCAGGGTGGTCAGTTTTTTGATTGTATTGCAAACCAGATGGGTTCAAGTGCAGTCATGATTAGCGTCAATGATCTGGTTCATAAAGTTGAAATTAAGGTTGAATTAGAGAATCGAGAGCACTATTGGTGCTTTAATAATCAGATCTATAACTTAAGTCAGTGCCTGATTTTACATGAGGTATTTTATGCGGTAAAAAAAGCGTTGTGGATTTATCATCCTATAGATAAAAAGTATGTTGAATCTGCTTGGCAGGCCTATATACTCTCTATGTTTTATTCTCAAAAGGTGCTTAATCCTATTCACTATGGTCAATTGAGTATTTCATATTATCAGATGAAAACACTTTTGAAGATGGCAGATAGTTTAAAATTAAATACACCAAGGATAAGTCTTTTTACAAAGCCTAGTTTTGCTGCGATAGGATATGCTTATTTATGGTTTCAACCACATGGCATGCTTGGCCAACAAATGTATGTTGAAACAATGCAAAAGCCATGGTTGTATATCCCTTTTGTATTTCATGATAAATATGGGATGTGGCTTGGGATAACTTTACCGAAAGACATTGTCTCAAAGTTAATCTTGCTCGCAAAGAATTTTCAATTAAGTTATGGTGAGTTTTACTTCCAAAAAAGCAAAGAGTATGTTTTTTACGGTGTATGTCCTAAGCTCAGTGAACAACAGTATAGTCCAGATACATTAAGAAAAACCGCAGATCAATTGAGAAGATATTATGCAAAAGTATAGAAAATGCTATATACATCGATACCTTAGAAAGTGCTAGGTATCATTGAGGCGGGTGGTGCTCTTTGTAAGATTATAAACAATTGGGGTATTTGCTTTATCCTACAAATTGAGTAAGTCACTTAAGCTTGTGGTGTATTTTTTTGTGACAGATCTATCTTCAATGACAAAAATACAAGTGTGCTAAATAAGGGGCTGATAATTAATGTATAGTTGATTTGAAGGGGGGGTGGGTGTTTGACAATTTGATATTTAAAAGGGTATTGTCTGAGTGTTGTTAATGGACAAAACATGTACTCAAATATAGGAAATTATACTCTGCATTGTTGGCGATAAGACCAACTTATTTTCTATAATCTTTTTTTACTGAGTGCATCCTATGTTTCTAATTCATTCTACTGATATTGTTTTTTATGCCTTGTGGCCTGAGGGCCAGTTTTAAATTTGACATTGAGTTAATATTTTAATCACAAGGAGTTCTTCTATGAAAGTTATAAAAATCAGCGTTTTAATTGTTTTGTTTGCGATATATTTGGTGTACAACGGTACGCCAAGGAAAAATGATTTGCCTTTGGTCGCGATAGCAAACTATGGGCCACATGCTTCACTTGATGCATCTGTTAAAGGTTTAAAGTCTTCATTAGCCTCAATGGGGTTGATTGAGGGGAAGAATATTAGGTTTTATTATCAGGATGTTGGGTTTGATACAAGTTTAATTGGTCAAATGATAGCGGTACTGGTGAGTCAAAAACCAGATGTGCTGGTTGCCATGACAACACCTGTTTCTCAATATGTGAAAGGTACTGTTCATAATATACCAGTGGTTTATAGTACTTTAGCAGATCCATTTGCAGTTGGGGTTGCAGAACAAAATGGCCAGCCTGTATTAGTAAGCAGTGATCAACAAGACCTTTCACAACTGTTGAAGTTCATGCTGACTATCAAGCCAGAAACTAGAAGAGTAGGAGTGTTGTATGCAATATCAGAAGCAAATGATTTAGTGCTAAAAAAAGAGCTAGAAGCTGCAACCAAAGAATATGATATTGCATTAATGAGCCTTGCAGTGAATAGTGCTACAGATGTACCAACTACAGTCTTAAAGTTTAAGGACAAAGTCGATATGATTATCGTTGGTACTAGTGGACCCATTCAGCCAACACTGCCGGTTATAGCCAAGTCCGCTTATCAAATGCATATTCCTGTCATTAATATGGATGCTCAAGCGGTTAGAGACCAACTTGTTGCAGCAAGCTTTGGTGTCAGTTATGAACAGGTTGGCCATAATGCAGCACAGTTAGTCAAACAAGTATTAGATCAAGAACGAATCAAAGAGAATACAGTTCTGTATCCATCTTTTGAAAATCATCAAGGTGTGATTTCTAAGTCACAGTTTGAGCATTATCACTTAATCTATGATGGCTTACAAAAGCAAGTTGAGGTATTGGAGTAAACGATGTTAAGTATTGATCATTTAACGAAATCATATGCCAAGAATAGTTTTGCAGTACAAGACTTTAGTTTAACACTAAATACGGGTGACTTTTGTATGATATTGGGCGCTAATGGTTCAGGTAAATCAACGTTGTTTAAGTTGATATCAGGTAAGGAAGAAGCAGACAGTGGGATAATAACGCTCGGAAATGATTTGGGTTCAGTGTCAATTGTCTCTCAGGATGTCAATCATTCAAGTGTTAAAGAGATGACACTGCTTGAAAATTTAACCTTATCATATTTATTAAAGTCAAAGTTAAGTTTGCAACTATATCAAACTGTAGAACACAAGATTAAGGCATGCCTGAAACAATCTAGTTTTCCATTGATGCCATATCTTTCTACACCACTTTTTCAACTGTCTGGAGGACAAAGGCAGCAAGCAGCTATGGTTATGGCATTGATGCATAATCCTGAGGTATTGCTATTAGATGAGCATACGTCAGCTTTAGATCCGCGGATGCAGAAGTTATTAATGAAGAACACAACCATGGAAGTTAAAAAGAGAAATATAACAACAATGATGATTACACATCAGCTCAGTGATGCGTTGCTATATGGAAATCGATTAGTTGTATTACATGAAGGAAGAAAGGTCATTGATCTATCAGCTCAAGAGAAGTCAGTGCTGTGTATGAGTAGTTTATTAGACTTATTACAATCCTTTCAACTCGTTACATAGGAGATTTTAATGAGCATAAGCATACTATATAGTGGTTTTATTCAGGGGGGCGTGCTGGCTTTATTGGCTTTTGCATTGATGATTCCTTTTCGGTATTTAAATTTACCCGACTTAAGTGCAGAAGGTGCGTATACTCTAGGTGGTACTTTAATGGGGGTGTTTCTATTATCTGGCTTTGGCCCAGTTCAATCACTCATTGGTGCTAGTGTGCTGAGTGGCTTAGTGGGTCTAGCAACAGTGATGCTGCATTTGCAATATAGTATTAACTGTTTGTTGGCAGGTGTGATTATCAGTGGTATGACGTATAGTGTTAATTTACGAATCATGGGTGTGCCAAATATCAGCTTGTTCAATCAGCCTCACTTATTTGGACGTTTATTTGTACATGATGAGATGATCATTATTTTTATGGTATTACTATTGGTGTGTAGTACATTTTATTTGTTCTTAAGAACAGTGATTGGCCTTAAATTCAGGGCGGTAGGACATAACCCGTCGTATACAATGTCAATTGGTATTAATAATAAAATTTATCTATGCAGTGGGTTTTATTTTTCAGGAATGATATCGGGACTTGCGGGTGCAGTGAGTGTTTCTTTAAATCAATATGTTGACATTAATATGGGGGTAGGAATAATTTTAAATGCACTTGCTGCACTGATGCTAGGCGAGGCTCTATTCAATATGAAGCAATCAATGTTCAAACAAATTTCCTCACCTATAATTGGTGCATTAGTGTTTCAGCAACTGAGTGGATTAATTCTGAGTCAGGGCTTTCCACCCAGTGATTATAAATTAATCTCTGCCTTGGCTATCATTACATTATTAGGATTAACCAAGAAGCATAAAATGAGTGAAATTATAGCTCCGAACAAGCAGTAAAGATCAATTGTCTAGATACCGATCTAGCAGCATTTGTATCACCGCCATGTTGAGTCAATGAGTCACTATCATCACTCATTGTGTGTATATTATCAGGTGTAGTGGGATCTTGATTACCTCTTTCTGCTAATGCCATCAGCTTGCTTGGGGAGTCAGTCTTAACCGGGTTGAGTGACTTGTAGTCTCTGAATGATTTCCAAAAAGAGTTTGTGGAATAAAATATTGCAATAAGTAACGCCATAACAAATGTATCATGCAATGCATCTTCCTGAGATAAACCAGGACTTGATGTATCATTGGTTGCTATTTGGATCTCCTCAACAGTACAGTTTGAAATTGCAGAGATTGAAGGATAGTTTCTAGAAGAGTTGCTCATGAGTTCTAGATTAGGGCAAGGCTCACAAATCACTAACTCGGCGAGATATTTATGGTCTTTCAGACAATCAATACATATTTTTTTGATGATTGCTGCAGAGTGCTCACTTTTCATTCTCTCAGGGATGTTTCCCATAAAGTATAGTATTTGATCATAAAGGTATGAGTTGCTGTTTATTCTTGCATAAATAATTACACCAGTAAAAGATATGATAGATATAGCATAGTATGTTAACCACATTTGTGGAGTGTCTAAGAAATAAAAGTGTTTAATTGAAAGCATATTATTATATTTATTATTAATGTAGGCAGAATTATATAATGAAAATAACGTAAATTGCAACTAGGTTGTTGATTATTTAAATAAAGGAATTGTGCCTGGTAATCTTCCAAAAAACTTATGGCCATTAGTGCAAGGTTACAAATTCACACAAACTGATATAAGAAAATGCAGGAATATGTTAGAACATAACAG
>JBDQEV010000028.1:0-11876 GCA_040266255.1 Gammaproteobacteria bacterium | reverse complement strand
GACATCAGCAGACTTTCGCTATACTTTTCTCTGGTTATAAATTTTCAAATTTGCAGTTACATTATCTTTGTGTATTCCCAGCGAATATTTTGCTACTAACAGTTAAAAAGGACATATATAATGGGTAAAAAAATATGAGAAAAATAATAAACTTCATACCCCACAGTCCAAATAATGTTGCAACTAAAGCAGAGTACCATCGCCAACAGTCCACCGAAGCCAATCATTTTTTTTCAAGACTTGCGTCAAGATTTTCGTACGCATTTTATACAATTTTAGATCAGATACACCAGTTATTAACAGGTCAAAAATTAACGCCTGCAAACACAGCGAATACTGATTCAAAGGAACCATTAAAATCCAGCGAGCTGACTGCGCAAAATACTTCCCCCTCTCAGAAAGCTTCCTCTTCTACAAACATGTCTGAAACATCTCCAAACCCATCACCAAGCAAGCCCTAACTTTTAGAAGTGATGAGAAAAGCATCAGACTCTCAGCAAATACAGCTGATGTACACATGCTAGAACTTACTATATCTAAATCTACAATCTGATGGTTTAGAATCCTATTTAGATTAAATCTGTCGCTTTGCAAGCACATCATC
Organism: Gammaproteobacteria bacterium; assembly: GCA_040266255.1. Taxonomy (GTDB): domain Bacteria; phylum Pseudomonadota; class Gammaproteobacteria; order Comchoanobacterales; family Comchoanobacteraceae; genus Comchoanobacter. The sequence goes on along the minus strand of JBDQEV010000028.1, from coordinate 11,272 downwards.
AATGTAGATACATCAAAGCACATTCAACTCTTCTGAATTCTAAGTCTCTAATATACTCAATTATCATGCTTCTATAGCTCTTGACCAAAACAAGCACTTATTCTAATGTACCTCATATTAATAGAGAAAATACATTATGACTCAACAACTAGGACCTGCATCTAAAGATGCTCAGACACACTATCCTAATAACAAACAATGGAATAAACTCAGTCAAAATGCTATTGAAAGTTTGTATCCTGGTGTTCTTAAGTACAGTTTACATGATGGCTGCAAAAAAAAGGGCTGAAATAGCAAAAAAACTTGGCCATGATAAAGAAATGGGCATACTAAGAACAAAAGGCCAAGTTTCCCGCGAAACATTTTATGGCAATATAGGTCATAGCACAGATGAACCTTGGAAAGATCAGTATCAATATGTGGCACAAAGCCTGATCCAGCTATCTTTATCACCTCCTGAAGAAGCAGGAAGCTTCTCCGAGACAAGCCAAACCATACCGAGACAAAGCTTTGTATCAGCAGTAGAAACTAATCAACTTTTACACCACCGAAACAAAGAATTTCCTGCAGGCTCTATTAGTCGAGCCATACTACTTGCTCAACCAGAGGCCATTTCTAATGAGGGTATGGTTACTACAAATTCTCAAAGCCAACATGGCGCCCACTTTCATTTATACCCACACCCAATAGCGCTATATCAAATGAGTGCTGCAGGAAGCTCCATCACTAGACTTCTTGAAATAGATGATAGCATAGCTGAAGCTTTGATCAGAACTCTTCCACAGATGCAACAAACGCTAGACACCCTTCATGCTCGATTTAATGAAATACATAAAGTTTGTAAACCAGAAATCAATGGCGCTCCATATAAAATTTGTGATGGACACTACAGAACAATAGAGCTGACAAAAGGAAGAATGGCGCTCTTTAAGTCTCTTAAACAAACGATCAAACAAAGTCCACTGCCTACAGATCCATTTGAAAGAATTTACCAGATGGCCAAAAGGTCCACTCTGATCCAAAAGTATAATTTTAAAAACCACCTCATTATACTCAATTCTCAAAAAGAGTATGGTTTACCAGAAATCTTTGCCTCTATATCAACCTGTCAATATTTTGACAATAAACTATTAACCATTTTAACCAGCAACCAACCTCCAGGTATAAACCCTAAAGAAATCCAGAATCACAAAAACCATTGGGCATATGCTGAGCAACTTTACCTACAAGTTCAGAAAGTTGAAATTGGCGATGTGAAGCGCTTTACTAAAACTGTTTCTAAATGGCTGCACTGCATGGCACACCTGTCACCAATAAGACGGGGAAACTGCGCAGTATTAGAATGGTTGCTAGTCGCATTATCAAAACACAAATTAATCTACTTATCTACATTCAATAAAGCAGGGATTTCTTGGGATTTAAAAGCGATTACATCAACTGAAACAGCATTTTCTTCATGGTTTGAAAATGCAGCATTTGAACACCCTCCAAGAGTAGCAGAGCTTGTTCTTTCTAAAAGTATCAATCTAAAAGCACTTGCAAAGAAAGCATCATAAGAATCATTGATCTAGGTGAGATTACATTCTCAAATATAGGTTAAAAGCCTATTCGACATGCCAGTAATATAATTTCACCCAGTCAAACCTATAACTTACTGCCCTCTAAAAATAGAGTGTGCTCTATCAAACAAAGCGCAAACGACCACACTAACCCAGAAGGAATAACCCAAGATATTGACTTTGAATAAAAAAAAATATACAATTAACTAAAACCATAAGAAAATAATATGATTAACTTTATCCCATACAGCACAAATAATGTTGCTTCTAAAGCAGATTACCATTTCTCACAGTCATTAAAAGCGACTAACTTTTTTGCAAAAATTGCCTTAAAGATTGCCTATGCATTTTTTGCAATTTTATCCAGTTTATACCAGTTCTTTACAGGTATAAAGCTAATGCCTGCAAAGAAGGCCCATATAAAGGAAATAGTAAGATTTAAACCTGCAGCATTTCAGTCCCAAAAAAACACTCTAGAACCCATCCCTGAAGAAAGTGAGGACAAAACAACCACTCCTTGTCCAGCACCTGCTAAAACTATAGTTCCTGCACCTACCGATAAAGAAAATGTACTATCTCAGCAGATGAATCAGTTAGAAACCCATATGCAGGAAGTCACTGCTTCTATAAATCAGATTAAAGCCTCTGCTGCTAAACAGTCTTTTTTAACAGAATTTGATCGGCTGACAACTATAGCACTTGATAAGAATAGCACTGAGTTAATGAAAGACACTCAAGCATTATTCAAGCATATTTATCGTAAATTTGTTGCAAATATCAAGGGACAAATCAATAAGCATGAGTTCAATACTGATGCCATTAAAGTTGCAACGAGTCCAGATGACAGAGCGTATACAGCTAAATTATTACAGCATGTTAAAGATTGGGGGCAGTCTCACTTATCAGGCAGCAACCCGCTAATAGGGAAAGAGCTACCTACTGTGCTCAAATCTATTGAAGACAACTCTAAACAACTTAATGAAACTATCGCTGCTAATAAAATTCAAAGCGCATAGAAAACATACTGTACTAAGAAAGATCTACGACTTTCAGGACAGTTTAACGAAATTAATCAGTGCATCATTGACTTAGTCAAACCAATATTGAACAAGCCTATGCAACAAGCAAATCCTTTCTTTGCCTTTGCAGTGCATGATTTAGAGTCACTCCAGTATACAAAAGGCATGATGGTGCATATTAGACGCAAGTTAAGCAATGCCTTAGCAGATAAAGTCAATACCCATGTATTTAATATGCCTTATCCTGCAACCTACCAGGACTCTGATAAAGAGCTTGTGAATGACTTATTAAATGCAGTTAGTGAATGGGCTGATTTTAGAGTCAATAGCTTACATACAAGAACCTATTTAGATAATAGCTTTATGGAAGTCATCAATACAAGCTAGTATTCTGTATACCACCTTCAAGAGCACATAGATCGTGCAATCAAAGATAAGACTGATAAAGCTACCTGCTCAGTAAAGAGCACCCCTACTCCACAAGCTGAAAAGAAACCCGCTTCATCGACATCTTTTTGTGGAATACAGTGATTGATATCGGATAGTACCGCAACTCTTGAAAAGCGCACTCAATTTGGGTGCGTTGTCTTATTTTAGGAGTTGGTCTTTGATGCTTTTAATCTGATCTCTCAACTCTGCTGCCTGTTCAAACTCAAAAGCTTCTGCTGCTTTATGCATTAATTTTGTCAGCTTAGTAATCTTAGACTTCGCTTCTTTGGGGTCGATTCCAATCTCCAGTTCTTCTTTTGACGACTGCTTCTCAAAAGTATCTCTAACAGCTTTAACAATAGCTTTCGGTGTAATGCCATGTGTTTGATTGAATTGCTGCTGAATCTCTCTTCTTCTATTGGTTTCATCCAATGCTTTTTTCATCGATTTTGTGATCTTATCTGCATACATGATCACACGGCCTTCTAAATTTCTAGCTGCACGTCCAATGGTTTGAATCAATGATGACTCTGAGCGCAAGAACCCCTCTTTATCTGCATCTAAGATCGCGACTAATGAAACTTCTGGCAAGTCTAAACCTTCTCTAAGCAAGTTAATACCGACCACAACATCGCAGTCTCCTCGCCTCAGTGCGTTGAGAATCTCAAATCTCTCAACCGTATCAATTGACGAATGCATATAACGCACGCTTATACCCTGCTCTTCAATATATGAGGACAGGTCTTCTGCCATTTTTTTGGTCAATGTAGTGATCAGTACTCGAGAACCTGCCTTAATCGTTTCTTTAATCTCACCTAAAACATGATCGACCTGACCTTTTGCTGGCATAACATCTACTTTTGGGTCTAAGAGCCCAGTTGGCCGAACAACCATTTCAACAACCTGCTGACTATGTTCTAACTCGTATTGTCGTGGGGTTGCGGAAATATAAATGGTCTTAAATGACAAGCCTTCGAATTCCTCGAAACGAAGGGGCCTATTATCTAAAGCAGATGGTAGACGAAAACCATAATCAACTAGTGTTTGCTTTCGAGAGCGATCCCCATGATACATGCCACTAATTTGAGGTAACATTACATGTGATTCATCTAGAACAAGCAATGTATCTGGAGGAAGATAATCCAATAATGTTGGAGGTGGCATACCCTCTTGGCGACCAGAAAGATACCTAGAATAATTTTCTACTCCCTGACAAAAACCCAGCTCTTGAAACATTTCAATATCATGAAGCGTTCTTTGTGATAAACGCTGTGATTCAAGCAGCTTGTCCTCAACTTTTAGCTGTGCAAGCCTCTTAGTCAAATCATTCTTAATTGCTGCAATCACATTCGGCAAGTGCTCTTTTTTACTAACATAGTGACTTTTAGGGTAAATCGTAACCTCAGACACTTTAGACTCAATATGCCCAGTCAATGGGTCGAACCACTCTATTGACTCAATTTCATCATCAAACATCTCAAGCCTGACTGCAAGAGACTCACTCTCTGAGGGAAATATATCAATCACATCACCTCGAACACGATACAGACCGCGCTCAAAAGATAGTTGGTGCCGACGATATTGCATTGCTGCTAATCGTTTGACCAAGTCTCCTTGATCAATGCATTCCCCCACTTTAAGCTCTAACGACATAGACTGATAAGACCCAGGATCTCCAAGACCATATATTGCTGATACACTTGCTACGATAATTGTATCTCTATGTTGTAACATTGAGTTTGTAGCAGCTAAGCGCATCTGCTCAATTTGCTCATTGATAGTTGCATCTTTTTCAATAAACGTATCTGTGCCCGGCACATAAGCCTCGGGTTGATAATAGTCATAGTATGATATGAAACAAGATACATGGTTATCTGGGAAAAAAGCCTTCATCTCCGTATACAGTTGCGTTGCCAATGTTTTATTTGGCGCCAATATCAAAGCCGGTCGATTTGACTCTTGAATCACCTGAGCAATTGTGAATGTTTTACCTGAACCAGTAACACCCAATAGTGTTTGTTGATCGTATTTTTTTAGCCCTTCTAGCAATTGCTTTATGGCTTTAGGCTGCCCTCCACTAGGCTGATATTCTGATTTAATTTTAAATACTTGCTCTGTCATCACAACTGAAAAATTTATTCTATCATGCCATAAAAAAGCAAGTCTGTCACATCCTCAGCTTTAAAATACTGATATTAAAAATATATAAGGAAAGGGCGTACTGACAAAAACCAAATACATTGACTTTTTGATGTTTCTCATATAGTGATAGAAAGTGCTATTTGTAATAATAGTCTCAACGTTCATTTGGAGAACTATATGAGCATTAAATTTGCTAGAAGAGCATCCTTGAAGCCTTCACCAATCTTTGCACTTTCTGGAAAAGTTGCAAGAATGAGAGAAGCTGGGCAAGACATCATCTCACTTGCACTTGGTGAATCTGATGATATTGATACCCCCCTACATGTCAAAGCAGCTGGCATAGAAGCCATTGAGAGTGGAAAAACAAAATATACTGCCATTGATGGTAACAATATGCTCAAACAAGCCATATGCCAAAAACTACTGCAAGAAAATGATCTTGAGTACAACCCTTACCAAGTCATGGCAAGTTCTGGTGCAAAACAAGCCATTCACAATGCTATCATGTGCTTACTAGAAGAAGGTGATGAAGCAATGATAATTGCGCCATATTGGACCTCTTACCTGAGTAATATAGAACTATCAGGTGCCACACCGGTTATCATTGAAACTAATATTGCAAAGAACTTCAAAGTTACAGCACAGCAAATAGAAGAGTCCATCACCCCAAACACCAAGCTGTTAATTCTGAACTCACCTAATAACCCAACTGGCCAAAGTTATTCCAGTAGTGAATTAAAAAAGATTGCCAAAGTTCTTCTTAAACATCCAAGCATCACTCTGATCAGCGATGATATTTACGAGCAGGTCTATTGGGGAGAAAATCCTTTCTATAACATCCTTAATGTTTGCCCAAAGCTTGCGGACCAAACCATTGTGATCAATGGTTTATCCAAATCTCACTCTATGACCGGGTGGAGAATTGGATACGCAGCAGGACCAAAAGAGATAATTGAAAAAATGAAAGCTTACCAATCGCAGTCTACTTCCTGTCCTTGTAGCATTTCTCAATATGCTGCAGTTGAAGCATTGGATGGCAACCAAAAAGTCATTGCACAATCAGTTGCAACCTTTAAAAAGCGCCATAACATCTTGTATGAGTATCTTAAAACGATAGATGAATGTGACATCATACCTGCTCAAGGCGCTTATTATTTATTTCCTAACGTTGAAAAAATTATTCATAAGCTTGGACTCAAAGATGATATTGAACTGGCTGAGAAGATTCTCGAAAAAGCAGGAGTCTCTGTATTACCCGGTAGTATTTTTGGCTTAAAAAACCACCTTCGACTCACATTTGTGGTTTCTGAAGACAAATTAATACAAGCGATCTCAAGAATTGAATCAATTCTACGACCGAAGCCAGAAGATAGCGAAGCTAATGCTTGACCAAAGATTCAAAAACAAGTAATATCTTTTCAAGTAATCCTCGGTAGCTCAGTTGGTAGAGCAGGTGACTGTTAATCACTTGGTCGGCGGTTCGAGTCCGTCCCGGGGAGTTTTACTAAAATAAAAGTACGCATCAAGTGCTTCTACCAACCCCTCAGGACTATTAATACAGCCGGAAACAATGACATTAATTAGCCCTTGATTATACTCCAGCACGCTTTTTGGCACAGCTCCAGAAACTTTCATCTTCTTTAAGGCTTTATCGTAATAAAACTCTGTACACAAATACTTAGCCTCAAGTTTGTATTCTGGAAGCACTTGCTTTATGGCATCAACATACTTAGGTATAGACTGCTGTGCTATAGGCCCAGGATGCTGATCTATCTGAGACTGAACCTGATTGAATGATAACAAATCCTCTTCTTCTCTATGGATCAAATATACACAATGCTTTTGCTCAACATAGTAGTCTTTACCCCAATAATAGAAAATCGAGCCCACTTTACGTCTATCTTTCGTTAGCTCGTGACTTAATAATTTATTTGACTTAGGTAGACGCATTTTAAACACATCAAATACACAATATTCTTTTGAATTTGTTTCTTCACACAATAAGTATGACTTTAATCGCAATTCCTCCTGCAACATGAGCCGCTCATGACAAAAAACTTTCACCCGAAAAATTTGACTATATGCTAAATTTAAAAGCTCCATTGTTGCCAAAGTTCTACACCAGAAGTTATTTGGACGCTGAGACTCTACTGGATATGTTTTTTTAAGATAATGAATTGGATTAGCACTCCCTACGCTACTTAAAAACTCCTTTAATAACTTTTCATTACTCTTATTTCCCTCTGATAAAACATATTTTATAAACTCTCCGGGAATTAAAATACCGATATATTCATAAAAATTAGTTTCTATGACTAAAAAGCGGATTACAGTAGCTAATTTCATTTTACTTGCCTCTATTATTCTATCTCACTGGCAAGATATCTATACTTTTATGCCTCAGTTTAATTGATGACCTTTTCTATTTCTTCGATAAATTCTGAAGCAACTGTGTACCCTTCAAAACTACCCAGCACTTCATCATCATTCATAACAATAAATGTTGGCAATGCATGCAATAATCCAATCCGGTGATAGACCCACATTCTATTCGAATATGAATCCTGTGGCACTTCTACTAGTTCGGGTAGATTATGAGACTGCATATATACATCATACTGCTGCCCTACTTCCTCATGCCAACGTTCGCATACATGACAATAAGGATCGGTTACGGCAACAAGCTTTAATTCTGCAAAACACAAAGATGATAACAATAAAAGCAACCGCATAAATAGCATCTATATCTCGATTAAGTATTATATTATCTTAACCAATTTCTCAGATAACTACTAGCCCCTTAGTGGTCTTGATGACGTAAATTTTCAAACACACTATATTGAAGTAAAGTATCCGCTCCAACTTGCATGCGGCTCAAATATAATTTTGACTCAGGTACAATATACTGTTCATAAAAATTCACTATCTCTTTATCATCTTCATACATCGACAATAAGCTATATTGAATAAAAATTGCTAGTAGGTTTAAGTAATGCGGTGCAGCTGCAGCTGCATTTTCTGGTGATAATATCTGTTTCATCAAATACTGATTAGCAGATTTAACATCTGCATAGAGTTCGTCCTTTACTTTTTGTTGGCCATAACGCATTTCCATAGATTGCAGATCCTTAATCAGTGCACGTAATCCCTTGCCCATATCTTTAGCAATCTTACGACCAACTAAATCAAGCCCTTGAATACCATTTGTACCCTCATAGATCATGGTAATCCTTGCATCACGATAGTACTTTTCACAAACACCATCTTCAACATAACCCATACCACCCATAGCTTGCATCGACATAGAAATATTGGCGACACTTTGCTCAGTGACGTAACTTTTAATGATTGGTGTCAAAATCCCGACATGCGCATTTTTCTTTTCATCTAATGCTTGGCTACAATATGCCACCATCCATCGCATTGCACTATTTGTTGCACACACATGTAACAGCATTCTACAAACATCAGGGTGCACTAAGATCAAGTCTGCTGTTTCAGTCTTGTCTTGTTGCTTAGGGCTCAATGACCTAGATTGTCGACGGTTTGCTGCAAAATCTAAAGCAGTTTGATAAGCAATTTCTGATAGCCCTAATGCTTGCACTCCAACACCAATTCTTGCTGGGTTCATCATTTGAAACATCATTCGCATACCTTTGCACTCCTCACCAACCAAATAGCCTGTTGCCTTCTCAAAAGACATGACTGAAGTTGGTGAACCATGTTGCCCCATCTTCCGCTCTAAACCAATACAGCCAAGCGTATTTCTACGACCATCGGGTAAAATCTTCGGCACTAAAAACATACTAATACCTTTTGTTCCTTCTGGTGCATTGGGCGTTTTAGCCAATACCAAATGAATAATATTGTCGACTAAGTCATGTTCACCAAATGTGATCCATATTTTCTGACCAGTAATCTCATAATGATCATCATTTAATTCCGCTTGCGTTTTAATCAACCCTAAGTCTGTCCCGCACTGAGGCTCAGTCAAACACATGGTTGCAGAATACTGACCTGATATGAGAGGTTTTGCGTATTGCTCCAGCAAATCATTGGAAGCATTTGTAATAAGTGCCTCAAGCCCTCCACTGGTTAACATTGGACAGGTGGTTAAAGACAAATTCCCTGATGCAAGCATTTCAGACACCAGGTGATGTAATACCCAACTTGCACCTCCACCCCCATGCTCTTGTGGCAAAGCCAGTGAGGCATAACCATTCTCACAGAGCACTTGATATGCTTTCTGATAAGCCTCTGCTACCTTAACTGACTGAGTCTCAGGGTCAAATACTGGGGCTTCATCAACATTACTCTCTAATAGCTGAGTCTCGCTATATTTTGCAACAGCCTCTATCACCTGCTCCATCAAAGCTTGATCAAATCCTCCTACATCTGCTGCCATTTCCTGCACGATTTTTTTAAAATGTTCTATGGGAACTTTATAAGTCATAAGATCTCCTCCTTGAAGTGTTATAGTATCTTAAATGATTTTTTCAGATAAAGTTACAATCCTGCCTATCTATCACCTATCTTCTTCGATTTGGCGCAACTAGCGATAAAAAAAACAGGATACTGGAACAACATATCATCCCAAATTTATGCAGAAAAATAAAGGACACCCCTGAAGACTTGCAGCCGACAAATCCATTTGCACCAGTCATTCTTTATACAAGAAAATCTATGAAGAATATCAATATGATTAATCAAAGTGCCTGAAAACTCTCAGGCAACACCTTACAGTCACTAGCTACTCTAAACTCTTGGTTGAAAGAAGCTAGTAGATTGCCTTACAACAACTAGCCTCCAGGAAGATCAAGAAAATATAAACTTAATGTTTATTTATTTGTCTTAGGCCTTTTGGAAGCCTGGCCCCCTTCTTCCTGATCATCAAATAAACTTAATGGCCGTTTACTATTTATTCTGGACATAAAAGTTAAATCTTCTTGCAATACTTGAGTTGCATACTGTAACGCTTCTCTATCCTGCTGAACAGCTGCCTCGACAATATCTGGATTTGCTTTTAAGTCTTCTGATGCAAACTCTAATGCACTTCCATCCTCTCGAACAGCTGCAAGAACAATGTCTTTATTTGCTTTTAATCCATCTTCTATACAAAATAGTGCCTGCCCATTATTAGAAACTGCTGCAAGTGCAACCTCTGGATCTGAAAGCAAGGTTTGTGAAACCTCAGCTATCGACAATCCGTTAATCGCAACAACTGAAAGCACAAAGTTTTTATTTGCTTTTAACTCATCTGCAGCATATTGCATTGCCAATCCATTTTCAGATACTGCTGCACGCACAACTTCTTCATTTGACTGCAACTCTTCTGATGCATGCTCTAACGCCAATCCACTTGTAGATACTGCTAAAAGCATAAAGCTTTGATCTGTTCTAAAATCTTCTGCTGCAAACGCTAATGTGCCGGCATTCTTCTCGACTGCTGCAATAATAAAATCCTCATCTTCTCTTAACGCTTCTGATGCATATACAAATGCTTCTGCACTTTCAGCAACTACTTCAAGAATAAAGTCCTCATCTTCTCTTAACGCTTCTGATGCATACTCTAATGCTTCTACACTTTCAGCAACCACTTCAAGAATAAATCCCTTATCTCCTCTTAACGCTTCTGATACATACTGTAATGCTTCTACATTATCCATAACTGCTGCAGACACAACTTCTCGATTTAATTTTAATGCATCTGCAGCATGCTCTAATGCACATCCATTCTGCTGAACTGCTGAAAGTACAATAGCTTCATCTGCTCTTAACTCTGAGGATACATACTGTAGTGCCAATCCATTTTCAGATAACGCTGCAAACACAGCAGCTGAATCAGACTGAAACTCTGCTGGTGCGTACTCAAGCGCCAATCCATTTTCAGATACTGCTGCAAGCACAATGGCTATATTTGATTGCAACTCTTCTGACGCATGCCTTAATACCAAGCCGTTTCTATTAACTGCCTGGTAAATAAAATCTGAATCAGCCTTCATCGCATCTGCTGCATGCTCTAGTGCATCGCCATTTTCAGCCAACACTTCCAACATAAAACCTTGATCCTCTTTTAAACTCCTTGATACATAACACAGTAGATTTGGGTTTTCACCAATGGAT
>JBDQEV010000027.1:0-12056 GCA_040266255.1 Gammaproteobacteria bacterium | reverse complement strand
TGCATGATATTCAAATCCTGGGGATATGGAGATTTGTTTTACTTCTGACTCTGAGCGTTGTGTCTGTGAATCAAAACGCATAATGCTTTCTATGATCTCATCGTCAAAGATGATTCTAATCGGGTGGGATAGTTGTGGTAGAAAGATATCTAAAATTTCTCCTCGGTGCGCAAAGCTCATTGGCTCATCAACTTGGGACTGTTTGTTAAAGCCTGATTGTACTAATTGCTTAATAATGATATGTGGTTCTATGACTTGACCAACATGAAAGTTAAAAATGCTTTTTTGAACAAAGTCTACAGGTGGTAACTGTCTGATGATTGCATCAACAGAAGTCAGTGCAATATCAAATTGACCTTGATGAATTTTTGATAAAGTATGGACTCTGGTTGCAATAATATGAGGCGAAGGAGAGATGTTGTCTTCTTCATTTAACTCATAAGATGGAAGATATACGATATTTTTCTGCATGCCCTTGGTAAAAAACTTCAGTTGAGCTAGAGCATTTTCACACTCAATTGCAGTTGGTAAAATACAAACCAATGGCTGATTAAGCAACTGGTGTTGACGTAATAATGTGAAGCCAAAATTTATCATAATTGCTCTAGAATCATTGCACTACCGATGCACTCCTCATCTCGATAAAAGACTAGGTATTGCCCAGGGGTTGGCGCTTCTTGAGGAGATAAAAACTCTACAATTGCACTCTGATCTTGCTGTGATACTTTAGCTTCTACTCTAGATGGTCCATGTCTGAGCTTACAGGTAATGATTTCATGAGGTGAAATTTCAGTTCTAATCATGTGCAGTGCCTCAGTCTTTACAAATGTCTTAAACAAGTCTTGCTTATTTTGCGTTAAGATTAACTGATTCATTGAAAGATTCTTTTTTACAACATACCAAGGGGAGTTTTCAGCTTCTTTGATACCACCAATCCCTAGTCGCCTTCTTTGTCCTAAGGTGTAAAAAAACAATCCTTGATGCTGTCCAATAATATTGCCGTGCATATCTATGGCATCCCCAGGCTTAGTTAGCAAATGTTCTTTTAGAAAGTGGTCAAATCTGCGCTCACCAATGAAGCAGATTCCAGTTGAGTCTTTACGGCTTGCATTAGGTAACTGTAATTTTGAGGCCATTTGTCTGACAGCGTCTTTTTTTAAGTGCCCAATAGGAAAGAGCACGTGGTCTAGTTGGCTTTGTGAAAGCTGAGATAAAAAGTAAGTCTGATCTTTGATTAAATCTGGCGCACATAAAAGTGCATTTTGTCCATCACGTTGTTCACATCTTGCATAGTGCCCAGTAGCAAGATAGTGGAAACCATTCTCAAAAGCATAGTTTTTTAACGCTTGGAACTTGACCTGACGGTTACAAAGAATATCAGGGTTAGGTGTTAGTCCTTGTTGGAATAACGTCAAGCAATAGTCAAATACTTCTTTGCGATAAATTGTAGCAAAGTTGACAACTTCTAAGGATAAGCCAAAATGTTCACAAACTTGTTGGCATGCATGTAAATCATCCTCAATATGGCAGTGCTGATCATCCTGCCAGTTGTGCATTAATATGGGTTGTACTTGATAACCGCTTTTCAATAGAATGCCAGCAGATGTAGCTGAATCTACACCGCCTGATAACCCTAACATCACTTTATTTAAGTTGCTCATAATACAATCGTTTATTGCTATTATAATCAAGTTTTTTTATATTGTAAAACATGGATTTGAACGCAGCTGCATATTGCGATAGTATGATACAAAATGGAGAAAGGAATGACAGATCAAGCCAATACAGAAGGAAGTTACATTGGAGTTAAAACACAGCTAGAAGTGCCAACTCATCCAACCATTGTATATATACAAGGTGATGGTATTGGATCAGACATTACCCCTGCAATGCTAGAAGTTGTAAACCATGCTTGTCAAAAGGCTTATCAAGGCCAAAGAGAAATTATTTGGAAAGAGGTTTATGCCGGGCAAATGGCATATGACTTAGTTGGTGAATGGCTTCCTCAAGTGACTTTAGATGAGATTAAGCGTGCACACGTTGCAATAAAAGGCCCGCTGACAACACCTACGGGAGGTGGAATTCGTTCATTAAATGTAGCGCTTAGACACCAATTAAAGCTCAATGTATGTATGCGACCAGTCAAGTATTTCCAAGGTGTACCATCTCCAATTAAGTCACCAGAGAAAGTGGATGCTATCGTATTTAGGGAGAACTCAGAGGATATCTACTGTGGGGTAGAGTTCAAAGCCGGTGACAGTATCACAAAAAAATTGGTAACTGATTTATCAACTGTCTATGGTGTTGATCGTATTTATCATCCAGAGCAAACAGGTATTGGTATTAAATTGATTTCAGAACCTGCATCAAAGGCATTGATTAGAAAGGCCATTGATTATGCGATTGCTGAAAACCGTTCAAGAATTGCACTGGTTCATAAGGGTAATATCATGAAATATACTGAGGGTGCATTTTGTCACTGGGGTTATGAAGTTGTCGTTAATGAGTACAATGGCCGCAATACAGGTGACCACTATGAAATTACGAACCCTTCTACAGGTACAACAATTATTGTAGAGGATGTAATTGCAGATGCATGTTTTCAGCATATTTTACTGAGACCAGAAAATTTTGATGTGATTGCAACAATGAATCTAAATGGTGACTATTTGTCTGATGCACTAGCAGCACAAGTGGGGGGTATTGGTATTGCTCCAGGTGCGAATATTGGAAAAGACTGTGCTTTATTTGAAGCAACCCATGGTACAGCGCCCTCACATGCAGGCAAGAATGAAGCAAACCCAAGTTCATTAATTCTATCAGCAGAGATGATGTTGCGACATATTGGCTGGAAGGAAGCAGCAGATCTTGTGCTCAAAGGAGTATCAAAAGCCATTGTGGCTCAAAGGGTAACTTATGACTTTGCAAGATTCTATGATGGGGTTGATCCTATTAGTACTTCAGACTTCGCAAAAGAAATTTGTAAAAAAATGTAATTTTTTCTGACAGCTCTGTTTATTGATGTATAAGCATAGTATGCAAAAGGAGAGTGCTATGTTTTCAAAAGGTGTACAAGAGGCTGTAGATCAAGTCTATAAAGGGGCAAGAAAAAATCGATTGGAGTTTGTTTCAGTTGATCATTTATTTTATGAGATGCTATCTGATTCTAAAGTCAAAAAGTTATTTAAGGCATTTAATGTTGAGTTAGCACCAGTAAAAAGAAAGGTGAGAGCACACATTACTAAAAATGAACTTTATGTTGCTAAAGATTCTAGTCGGGACTTTCAGTTAACGCCGGGATTTGATCGTGTCATGCAGCAATCAATTTACCTGGCTACAACAAATGGGTCTGCAGAGGTTGATTTAGTAATGGTGCTTGTTGCAATGATGAGTGAGGATTGTATTGCAGCGACAATCTTAAAGGACAAAGGTATCTCTTTGTATGATGTCATTGGTTACATGGATAGTTTACAGATCAATGGCACAGGAGTGCAAATGATGAGTGATTTTCCCGCTGTTGTGATGCCAATGGAGCAAGAAACTTCATCAGACTCATTGATTAGCAAATATACTAAGAATTTAAATAAAATGGTAGAGAATGAAGAAATAGATCCAATTATAGGCCGAAGTGATGAGGTTAACTTATTGGCGATTACATTATGTAAACGTGTTAAGAAAAATGCATTATTAATTGGTGAGCCAGGTGTTGGTAAAACTGCAATTGCTGAAGGTTTAGCGCACTGGATTGTGAATCAAAAAGTGCCGCAAAAATTAGCAAAGACTGAAATATATTCATTAGATATGGGTGCTATGTTAGCTGGAACCAAATATAGAGGGGATTTTGAAAAGCGCTTTAAAGATGTTATTGCAGAGTTTAAAAAGAAACCAGAAGCAATTATCTTTATTGATGAGATTCATACTTTAGTTGGTGCAGGTGCAGCATCCGGTGGCGCAATAGATGCAGCCAATCTGATTAAACCAGAGTTAAATAGAGGTTGCATAAGAATTATTGGTGCAACAACATACAAAGAATATCGAAATGTATTTGAAAATGACTCAGCACTATCGAGAAGATTTGAAAAGATTGATGTTAAAGAATCATCTTCAGATGAAACATTAAAGATTTTGAAAGGACTGGAAGATCAATTTCAACAGCATCACCAAGTAGAGGTTTCACCAGAAGTGTATGATACAGTTGTAAACCTATCAAATCGTTATTTGCATAATCGCTATCAGCCAGATAAGGCAATTGATTTGCTGGATGAGGCATGTGCAATGCGTGTTTCACATACTAAGTCTGGTCAAAAAGTTAGTATTAAGCCAATTGATATTCAAACAGCTGTTGCTAAAATGGCGCAAGTGCCAGCACATCATATTACAACCAGTGATAAGATGTTGCTTAAAAGTTTGGATTCACGCTTGAGAAAAAGAATTTATGGACAAGATGTGGCAGTATCACATCTAGTAGAAGCGATTCGACTCTCACGTTCAGGACTGAAACAGGAAAACAAGCCAATTGGTAGTTTCCTATTTGCTGGACCTACAGGGGTAGGTAAAACTGAGCTAGCGATACAGTTGTCCCAAGCATTGGGTGTCAATTTAGCAAGATTTGATATGTCTGAATATATGGAAAGACACGATGCATCACAACTAGTTGGTGCCTCTCCAGGTTATGTAGGATTTGATCAAGGTGGTTTAATGACAGAGGCTGTGATTAAAGATCCACATAGTATTATTCTACTTGATGAGATTGAAAAAGCACATCCAGATATTCTTAACTTACTATTACAGGTTATGGATTATGGTTTCTTAACTGATAATTCAGGTCGAAAAGCCAACTTTAGAGACTGTATTATCATTATGACATCTAATTTAGGTGCAAATGCATTTAAACAAGTTGATCTAGGGTTCAATAATCAATCACACGTCAGTGATTTAAAGCAAGCAGTGCAGCATGGTTTAACACCTGAGTTTCGTAACCGACTTGATGCAATTATTCCGTTCCATCAGCTGGATACTAAGGTAATGCAAAAGGTGGTTGATCATTCATTAGCTGAGCTTGCACAAACATTACTAGAGAAGTCTATTAAGCTGAACATATCTGAAAAAGCAAGAGCATGGTTAGTGAAAAATGGTTTAGATCCAGAGTTAGGTGCAAGACCATTGATGCGCTTGATTACCAATACATTGAAAAAGCCACTGGCAGATTATATTCTCTTTAAGCACAAGGGTAGTGTCGAAATCAAAGTCGACCACTGTGAGAAGAAAGATGATCTACAGCTTGACTATGTTAAGGAGAGAATAGACTCTTAAGATTCTTTGTTTTGGCGGCCAGGCTTATGTCTGATGGTGATACGACCTTTGGTTAAATCATATGGGGTTAGTTCTACAGTCACACGGTCGCCAGTCAGAATTCTAATATAGTTCTTTCGGATTTTGCCGGATATAGATGCGATAATTTTATGTCCATTATCTAATTCAACACGAAAGCTTGCATTTGGTAATGCTTCAGTGACCAAACCTTCTGCTAGAATATGACCTTTGTTACTCATTTTTTAAATCAACCTTTTAAACTATAGCAAGTATCTCAAATTGTTATCTTTATTTCAAGATGTTATTCATGTGTACTTGAATGTGTGAGGGTGAGTTGCTAGTCTATTTTTACTTCAAGATGGATTTGTTATGTTGATTGTGGATTTTTTATCAGCAGCAGTGGGACGTCATAGTTATTTTGCAAAATTTGCGAATATGGTGTTCTCGAATTTACTCAACTTAGTTTATGCCGTTGTGGCAGTTGGGTATGTGTCTCAATTATTCGCCTACTTTTTAACCAGTGCCTCATTATCACTGACAACTACGATTGCGATATCTTTATTGCTCTGTGCAGCACCTTTTGAGGTAATGACATCAGTTGCAGAAAACTCAACAAGTACAACAGGACTTGGTTTAAGTGAGTCAATTGCATCATCGTATTTATACTATTTCATTGCCTTAGTATTTTCCTTTATGGGTTCAGTTCAGTTCTTCATCCGAAACTATGTGCTGATGCAAAACTTCGCTAGAACATCAATCGGCAGCAATATTTATAGTTATTTCGGCTATCAAGTCAGTAATATAGCCGTCTTAGGTGGCGTGATGGGAATGGCATCACATTTTTTACTGTCGTATATTAATTGGGATCAATTAGGACTCATTAAGAATAAATATCGTGATCACTATCAGGAGTTTGCGTTTCCTATTTCGTTAAGTGTGTTTTCAATTGCTGTTTTATATAGCCCAATTGGGCAGTTATTTTGGACGCAAGCCCTGTGCGTACTGACTGCCTATGTTTCTTACCAGATTGCTTTTTTCAATAAAAATAGCAAGAAGAGTATTGAAAAGGCAGGATTGAAAGAATCTAGCATATGGAATACTTTATTGGCTGTATTATTGCCACTAGGCGCGAGTTTATACTTTATCGTCGACTTTATGAATGGCTTTATGGTGCTTGAACAACTCGGCTATTTATCAATGTTATCTATTGGTGCATGCGTGGTGCTGGGTGCAATATCATACTTGCAAAAAATACAAATGTGGGGAAAGAATCTTTGTTTTAAGATCTATCGTGATGAAGGAGAGTATAAATTATTGAGTAAAACTCATCCACTAACGGCAAGGTTATACTACTTTTTGCCTTATACACGTGCTATCACTGCAGTGACTAGAGAATTATTATTGGTTGGTCTAGATGTCTTTAATAATATGTTTTCATTTGCTTTTATCAATGAGTTGGCAAAAAGCATGCTTGGTTGCTCAATATCAGTATACTATTTACACATTTGTACGATAGCAGCATTTTTAAATCGAATGGTAGTGCTATATTTCCAAGCGCCACTAGATGAAACAAGAATCGTCGCTGAAAATTTAAAACCTAAGAAGAGTAAAGTACATGAAGATAGTCCAAAGACCTCTAACGAAAGGGTCGGTCAGCAAAGACCAGGTATTAGACAGAATATTTAGAGGCAGGGGTATTGCTTGTGCCTCTGAGATTGAGTATGAGCTCAGTCAACTACTAAGTTATAAATCCCTTAAAGGTATATCAGAAGCGGCAGACTGGCTGTATAATGTGATGCAAACCAATCAGTGTGTTTGTGTGATTGGTGATTATGATGTTGATGGTGCAACATCTACATCTGTGATGATCAAGGGGTTATCTCAAATGGGCTTAACAAACTTGATGTACTTAATCCCAAACAGAATCCAAGATGGTTATGGTCTAACCCCAGCATTGGTAGAAAGAGCACATGCAAGGGGTGCTCAGTGTATCATTACAGTTGACAATGGTATTGTGAGTTTTGAGGGGGTAGATAAGGCCAATAGTCTAGGTATGTCAGTCTTAATTACTGATCATCATATGGCACAAGAGCAAGTGCCAAACTGTATTGTGGTCAACCCAAATCAGCCAGGCTGTGCTTTTCCCAGTAAGAACCTTGCAGGGGTAGGTGTTGCTTTTTATGTTCTGATTGCATTCAGAGCAAAGCTAAGAGAGCATCATGCGCCTGGTGCAACTGTTAACTTGCTTGAGCTCATTGACTTGGTTGCATTAGGAACAGTTGCAGATTGTGTCAAGCTTGATCAGAATAATCGATTAATGGTTGCACAAGGTTTAAAGAGGATTAGGGCAGGTCAGGTGAGTCCTGGTATTAAAGCATTGATTGATATTGCCAATAGAAATCCTCATTTACTAGAAGCGGATGATTTTGGATTCTCAGTTGCCCCAAGATTGAATGCAGCAGGTCGATTAGAGGATATGACAACTGGTGTGATGTGCTTATTGGCGCCATGTATAAAAACAGCATCTGTGCATGCTCAAACACTTGATCGGATTAATAAACAACGTCGAGAGATTCAAGCAAAGATGCTGGATGAAGCAAGCCGTGCAGTTGAACAGGTTAAAGTGAAGTCCAGCCGTGTTGTTATTGTGCATTCACCAGATTGGCACGAAGGTGTAATTGGTCTGGTTGCCTCAATGTTAAAAGAAACACACCATTTACCAACGATTGCGATGGCACAAGATGCTGATGCATCTATCTTAAAAGGCTCATGCCGTTCTATACCAGGATTAAATATACGCGATGTATTGGTAGAGTTTGATCGTTTGTATCCAGGAATTTTAGTGAAGTACGGTGGTCATGCGATGGCTGCAGGTTTAAGTTTGAGAAAAGATGGCCTAGATCAGTTTAAATCTGGTATGCAAGATCTCTTAGCACAGCACATTTCAGATCAATTGCTAGAAAAGGTTTTAGAGGTGGATGGTCCGTTGCCGATTTCACATCGTACACTGCCATTTGCAAGACAAATCGGTGAAATATCACCGTGGGGGCAAAACTTTGAGAAGCCATTATTCGATGATCAATTCCAAATTAAATCTCTGCGTAAAATAGGTGAGTCACATTTAAAGCTGGAACTAGAAGATCAAGGTAGGAGCTATGATGCAATTTGGTTTTCTCCACCTGCACATTGGTTAGAATCAAGGCTCGAAAAGATTAGAGTGATTTATCATATTGGGATCAATGACTTTAGAGGCAAAAGAACGTTGCAACTGATGGTGAAGCACGCAGATTGTCTTGCTAGTAATTGAAAAATATGTAATAATTCTGAAAATTATATGAATTGACTCTCTATGAAGCAGCATAAGTTACATATCGCACCAATGATGGGGTGGACACACCGCCACTTTAGAGTATTAATGCGTTTAATGGCTGGAGAGTGTGCGCTAATGTATTCAGAGATGGTTACAGCACAATCATTGATGCACGGTGATGTCGAGCATTTATTGGCAAAGTCTGATTCAGAAGGTGATGTTGTTTTACAAATAGGTTCTGGTGATCCTGATTTGTTGGCCAATGCTATGCAGGTTTCTCAAAGCTATGGGTATTATGGTTTTAATCTAAACGCAGGTTGTCCATCAAATCGGGTACAAGGAGCCGATATTGGTGCTTGCTTAATGAAGAAGCCCAAAAAAGTAAGGCAGCTGATGCAGACAATGTTAGATGCAACAGCACACCCAGTTTCAATCAAAACCAGATTAGGGATTGATGGTGTAGATTCGTATGCTTTTATCAAAGCATTTGTCAGCGAGATTCAGGACATTGGCTGTCATCATTGGATTATTCATGCACGAGATGCTTGGTTGCAAGGATTGAGCCCAAAGGAAAATCGTTCTGTTCCACCGCTTCGCTATGAATACGTCTATCAGCTCAAACAAGATTTTCCACATTTACACATTACACTGAATGGTGGTTTAACTGATCTTGAGTCTGTCAATGAGGCATTGAATCATGTCGACTCAGTGATGATTGGTCGAGCAGCATATCAAAATATGCCATTGATTCATCAGGTTGGTAATAGTGAGCTCACTTATACTCAAGCAATCCAGGCCTATATTCAATATGCAAAATCGATGCTTACAGAACAACAAGTTAAGATTGTTTTAGCACCACTAATTTCAGCATTAATTGGTTATAATGGTGCAAAGGCACATAGAAGAATATTATCAGAAGTTAGATCTAAAGCTGATGCATTAAGTGCGCTATCTGTCATTCAAGATCATCTTGAGTCTAAAGTATAAGTATTGACGTTATTATAATACATCATGCTTTCAGTAAGTTAAGTAGAATAGAGATTGATGCTACAACAGTTTGTCGATTGGATGCTTCCAAGATATATTGGCCATATCTACAAACTCCTACACCCTTTCATTCCGCTGCCATTTTAATTACTAGTACTTGATCCGTTAGTTGAATAGGATGTTACTTATACTTTGGTATTCATTTAAGTTGGTATAAGAGTGAATAACAGAAACGATGTATTAAATGTTTAGGCCAGATTCTGGGGGCTTTTGGGAACTAGCTTGAGCCTTAACCGTGCTGGTAGCTTCTAATTTTCTCAAAACTAATGCTTTTGCGCCCTTATAATGGGGGTTACTAGATCTTTTCTCAAGAGCACTTGCTTTTGATAAGAGCTCAGAGTTAGCTGTATATTCATCTGTTGAACCATGCTTCATGTCATACTGTACACAATTCTGTGCAAGCTTAAGTGTTTTAATATTAACTTTTTCACTGTTTACCTTGCTTTGTAACTTATTTAATACTTGCTGTTTAAATTCAGTAAAAAGAGAAGTTTTACCACCAATTATTTTTTTCGCTTCATCATAGTTCTGTCCTGAAATTGCATGAGTAAGTTTTGCTTGCATGTATACTTGCAGTTCATCTTGAGTATAGTCTAATCCCATGCTCAATTCTAAATACATGCAGAGATCATGATACCTCTTCACATACAGAATTATCTTTAATGCTTCTTTGAATCTCTTTTTCCAATTGCTGTTTTACTGGGCCAAAGAGTTCCTGGTTAAAAGTTTCGTTTTCTGTATCCAAACTTTCAATTGTATTAAAGTCACCTCTCATTGCTGCTTCATATATGACTTGTCTGTATTCTACCATTTCTTTTTCCAAGTTATTCACTGTTAATGTTATAGGACCTTGGAATTAAAAATCAGATTTTTAATGAGGAGAGGTAAAGTATGTTGATGAGTGGTTATGCTTGAGTGTTACTGGTCTCAAGCTCAAATGTAAGCGGTAGAAGCTCAGAGGCAGTAAATACTTGCATGTGGCTTTCTTGATTTAATAGTATGACTTTGGTAGATGGGTCTGAGAATTCAGCAATCATTTGTCTGCAAGCACCACAGGGAGAAATAAACTTTGAGCTATTAGAAAATAAGTATATTTCTTTGATGTAAGTTTGACCTGCAGTAATCATCTGGACGATTGCAGAACGCTCTGCACATATCGTCAATGAGTAACTGGCATTCTCAACATTGCAGCCACTGAATACTTGGTTATCTTTGGTGACAATAACAGATGCTACTTTGAACTTAGAATATGGACAGTAAGCGTTGTTTTGTGCATCCTTGCCCAGTTGGAAAATTTTTTTGCTGAAGATGGGATCTTCTATCGCAAGCATTAAGCCAAGTCATCCCAGTTGATTTCACCATACTTCTGTGCGAACGCTTCAACTTTACCAGTTTGGCTGATATTCATAATACCAGTATAAGCTACGTGACAGTTGTTACATGATTCAACGTCGAGTGATTTTAAGTTGCTAGTAAGGCTGAGTTCAAACTCAGAATTACAACCAGTACACTTCACATTAACGGGTGTGCGTTTCGGATGAATGTCTTGTGCCATGATTAAATCTCGCTTATATTAATATAGTATGTATCAAGATATTAGCAAAAATCCTCCTCAAGTCAAGTGAATACTAAAGAATATTTATGAAATTTTATACACCTAAGCCGATGGTTCCTGCTGCAGAAAAGTTAGCTAGAATGGGTGCCTCGGAGTATCCGCATGCAGATTTTGCAGTTGTAAAGCTATTTTTGTTATCATATATACACTCAAATGATACGTTTAATGCTTATCGAAGAGATATTGAGCGGTTCTGCCAGTGGCTCTGGTTTATTGAGAAAAAGTCGCTTAAAGACTTTGCATATCAAGATGCTTTGGCTTATGTTGCTTTTTTCCAAAATCCTGCAAAAGAGTGGCGAGGGCAGGTGCACGCATCTCGTTTTAAAGATGCTTCTCAAGTAGAGTATAATCCCAATTGGCGACCGTTTGTATTTAAGTGTGATCAGCAAACTGTAAGTGCTCAGTCAGTCAAGGCGATGTTGGCATGTATTTCAACTTTTTGTGCTTTTTTGGTTCATGAGGAGGTGCTTTTAGGGAATCCAATTGCGCGAATAAAGCAAAAGAAGCAATTGGTGTCAACCACAAGTACGCGCATAAAACGTAGATTGAGTCAGATTCAGTGGGAGACGATGATTAAGTTGGTTAGGCAAACAGCTGATACATCACCAAAGTTTGAAAGACATCTATTTTTATTATCGATATTTTATTTACTTGGACTGAGGATCTCAGAACTATCGAGTGATCAACGTTTCAAGGCAATGTCTACATTTTATAAAGACCGTAAAGGCCTTTGGTGGTATGAAGCGCATGGTAAAGGGAATAAAATTAGAG
>JBDQEV010000026.1:0-12329 GCA_040266255.1 Gammaproteobacteria bacterium | reverse complement strand
CTTTAAGACCCACAGATTCTTCTTGGTTGGTATAACGTAGACCAACACTAACTGTAATTGGCTTGTTTCTTTCAATAGTATAGAAGTCTAGATGCTCTATCTTCTGAGTAGCTGTAGAGCGCTTAATATCCTTAATTAGCACATCATAGGTATCAGCACCCAACTCTAGCTCAAAGGGCTGTGAGCGCACTGCATGCGTCTTCATAAAAGAGTCCCAAATTCTTTGATCAACTTGTATTGTAGATGAAGGGTCTTTCTTCCCATACATCACAGCAGGGTAGAACCCTTGCTTTCTAATCTTCTGACAAGACCGACGTCCTTGGCTTTCACGTACTTGTGCTTTTACTTTCATATTAAACCTCCTGTTATAATGACAATGTCGACCATCTTCCTAAAATGGCTGGGGCGCCTGGATTCGAACCAGGGATCATGATATCAAAAACCAATGCCTTACCGCTTGGCTACGCCCCAATATTGCTCTTATTCTGACTTAATTTGCTTTATTGTCAAGTAGATTATGTTTTTTTTCTGACATTCCCTGCGTTTTAACGATAATTTGCTTAGACATTGTTAATTGCGTATAATATAGCAATATAAATTAAAATTAAACTAGGTGTATAACGAATGAATACTAAAGATTATGCAAAATTAATTGCCGGCTTATTACGCGGCAATTTCAAACAAGCTGCTGCTGAAATTGGGCTAGAATCTGGGCTAGAGCATATGGGGTTACCCAATACAACCACCCTAAGCGCAGGAGCTAACTACGCTACAGAAAGTATTGCCTCAACTCTACAGCCAGCTGCAAGATTTGTAGATAGGATAGCTGGTAATGCATATGTACAATATGGTGGGCAACTAACCTTGGGTTTTTTACAAACCGTTGGTGGCCTAGTATCTCAATATGCCCCAACCATACCTCAAGCTCAAGTACCAGAAGAAGTTGATGCACTACAGGGAGATTTTGACGCATTCTATGAGGCACAGCCTGCACCACCTACACTGACTGAGAGCTTCATTGGTATTGCAAAACAAATTACTCCAGAAAACATGGAGCGCATATTCTCCACATTACAAGAACCTAGCCAGCCCAATCATTTCCGAGAATTCTGTATTGAGTTTTACAAAGCATATCACAACACAGACCTAAGCCCACCATCTCGTGACGATGCTAAACTGAAGGATATAATCCATGATCCTCATCCAGAAACAGACCCTCTATATACTTTAAAACTCATTAGAGCTATGCGTTTAGACATAGATGAAATAAACTCCAAGTCTTGTTTGCCACTACTAAAGAATATAATGGGGGCGTTACCAACTAGCATTGCTAGTAAACTAACTGGTATTGGTCCATTATCTGACTTGATCAAACTCCTGTGCAGAATTCCTGATGAACAGATCATTGAGTTACTAAAGTTTACGAATAAGACTGAAGCTGATAACGCCAAAATTGACCAAATCGTCTTAGCTTTATCCGAAAAAGACTATTACAAGTTAGCCACTACTTTTCAAGATCCAAACGCTGCATATACCACAGACTTTGAGCAACTCTTTGGATTTCCATTACCAGTTGTTGATGAGAGATGTAATGTAGATAGCTTAGAAATTGATATTGATGCAGATTTAAAAAATTACTATGGCATTGCTCATATTATCTTGGGAAGTAATGTTGCTATTAGTCAGCTAGCAGACACTTCTATAGCAGATCCTATCAAATACTTTATACCTGAAAAATACCGTAGTGGATTTCGTGGTATTTCTCAAAGCCTAAATGCAGAGCAAATTAATCAATTATTTAACATTATTGGTGCTGTAAAGGGGCTTCAATCTGCAGATTATGGCAATCAAGAAGATATATCATATTACCTAAAGATTATTCTCAATAATGCAATTAATCTTCAAAAACAGGGGCTAACGTCGCATATCCTCACTTTTTATGAGAGCATGTTTGATAATACACCTGAGCTAGAGCAAGTGTTCAAACTATCTGAGAAGCTAACTGAGGAAAGTGTCGGGTCTATGTGTGATAGAATAGCCCGTATTTTTTCTATCGCTCAAGTTATTAAGGAACCCCTTCCTTTAGGAGGAACTGTAGTTGATGTTAACCCTGAAGATAGCGAAAGCTCTACTAAAGAAGCTATCACAGCAACAGAAAAAATTGGACTAGAAGCAACCAGTCAGGTATTTCCTGCATGTATAGGAATGATTGTGCTAGAAGTACTTAGCATTATTAGTCACACGCCTAAGTCATCTGACATGTCTGTTAGCGATATAATGAGTGTGCTGCAAACACATATCCCTCATAAAATAATAAAGGACGCTATCGGTATGGCCGACTTCCTGATTGAAGAAAGCTATATCAGCAATCATATTCCAGGCAATACTGTTTTACAAAAAATCTCTTCAGAAGACACCAGAGCTCTAGGTCGATGTATTCAAGGACTCGTCAATAGCATTGATCAGTTATCCTCAACTGAAGCAAGTGTTCAGGCTACAAGTGTCCAAAAGCTATTTAAGTCACTGAGTGAATTAAACACAATTGGTGCTGAAAAGCTCGACCCCATTCTTGCGCACGCATCTAATGTGATACGCCCTGAGCTTCCTATCAAAAAGTGGCTTACATACATAAAGGGAGCTATTCCTCTTTTAAGACACTTGGACAATATGACAGATGATCACTATACACAGATAGCTGAGTTCATTAATAAAATTCCACATGTAGATGATACTACTCTTTTAACATTAAACGCTTGTTCTCTTCTAAAGTCTTTGCCTAATGCACTATTCTCAGATCCTCAAGCCATTGAGGCACTGTTTGCATTGATAACCAGTGATATCAACCAAAGTGATATCAACCCAATCATGCGAAAAATAAATGCCATTATGAGTCAATTTGCAACAAATGGACAAAGTGGGGTAGCAGTCCTAACTGGTGCGCTCAGTCGTATTCAACCAGACACATTTTCACACCTAGAAGAAGCTTATAAAGCATGGATTGATCCAGACTACAACGCTGAGGATAAGAATGATACTGCACTCTCTGACACACTGAAAAAAACACAACAAAAAACCATTCAAACAAAAATTGCAGCCTGCAGTGACGATGCGACAGTACTACTTGATACCTTAGGCAATGCATTACCAATACTTAATAAGGGCTCTGGCTTTAGAAATATGATCGATGCAGCACTGGTGGTGAACCAACATCATGGTAAAATTGATGCACTTACTGAGTCCATATCAGAACTCTCTGAACGACAAACAGTGGGAGTCAAGGCTGCTGCACTAAATGAGCCTATTAACAATATGATTGAAGCTCTCAAGGCATTTAATGATATTCCTAATGATAAAATGGAGCAGGTACTAGAACAAGCTCAGACACTTGGTCAAATCACCTTCCATGAAACTACAGTTGATGCGCTAATAAGAGCTAAAGGTCTTCTACCAAAATTAAACGAATTAGAGCAAAGACATATTGATGAAATTTGTAAAGTCATTGAGCTTGTGAATGAAGCTGAAAAGGATACAACTTTAGTAACGCTCAAAGCCATGCAGATGCTTAAAAGCTTACCCGATAGCTTAAAATCAGATCCAAATCAGCTCAAAGGTTTAATGCAGCTTCTTAGCTCTCCAATCAACTCATCTGATGCCTTGAGAGTAAATACGCAAGGTATTAACTGGATCACAGGTTTATTTACAACCACTGATACAGACGGCTATCAGGTACTCATAGACACACTCAATGAAGTAGAAGAGAATGTTTTTGAAAATCTAGCTACGGTATGGACTACTTACCATAAAGATGAGGAGGAATTCGAGGAAGTAGATCGAAAAGTACTCCGTTTACTGGCTGATGTTAAACCTCATGATGTAAATATTCTATTGCAAACAGTTGCACGTGTTTGTACACCATTAAAAGCGCCACCAGCTGTTATCGTTGGCGGATTGGTCTTTAATAAACTACTAAACTTTGATCTAGAAGGATCAGATTATAGCGCAGAAATCAAGCCTCTAATTGATGAACTAACAAATCTAGATGCAGAAGGCAGCACAACTTGGAAAAGGTTTGCTGATAATTTATTAGAATCTGGGAGAGATGGAGTTAACCTAATCCAACGTATTAGCAAGATTAAACTGCATGAAACAGCTACCTACGTTGAAAGTGATTGGTTTGCCAAGTTCCTTCAAGTTACATTGTTATATGCAAAATGCGGTGCAGGTACACAAGACCTCATTAAAAGCCTATCCCAAGTACTTGAAGAGAATGATGAATATCTATTAAGCAAAGGTAAAGTTTGCGCAAAATACTTAAATGAAATTGAAAAGAAACTCATTAGTACTAATGCTTTCAACAAAACTTATATCAATAACTGTATCTCTCCCCCTCCATCTTGGTGGAGCATATTTAAATCTGTCTCTAAATGGCTTCTAAATACGTTTCTTTATGATAAGAACTTACAACTAATCAGAACAATGTCCTCTATTTTTGGCGCAGGATTTGTAATAAGCTTTATGGCACTTGTAATGACAGCATCTGCTACAGCATCTATTGCTGCAACTGCCTTCGCTCTTCTCAGTGGCGGTTTTCTTGCTTTAGCCATCATCGTATTTTTGATCATTATTGTTTACGATATTTATAAAACAATCCAGGTTAAACAAACTTATGACGCTGTACAAACATTCAATACTGAGATGATAGCAGGAATCAATCCTAATCTAACTTCAGCGATTAACAAAAAGCTAAATGAATATGATATACAGGTTGAAAACTGCAGAACCAAAGTTACTAGAGAGCTCAATGAAAAACGTCCGCCTTTAACAAAATCAGAAGTGGATAAACAACTTGGAGAAAAGGTCAAGAAGTTCAAGGAGAAATATAGTAAATTTTACTACTTACATGACCTTATTCGCAATTCAGAGCACCAAGGGCACAAAGGGCATAACCCAGCTATTGCAATATATGCATTGCTCCAAGTCACTGACCCTAAAATTTCTGATCTACAACAACTGAATGACGATCAAAAAGAGTTTTATCAAAAGTGTAAAAAACGTTGTGCAACAATCACTGAAAAAATAAACAAAACAACATTTAATCCAAATGTATTTTTACCTTCAATTATTGACCAAGTCATACAGTTCTTCCCTAAAGGAAAAGGATTAACAGGTGAGTTATCACTATCAGATTTTGTAAAAGATCTTGGTTTTACTCAACTACTACATCCTTATGCACCTTCAACATCATTAAAAAATGGTCGTGATATAGCATCTAGTCAAGCACCTGATGATGGTAGCATGGGTGGTGCTGGACCACCTAAGCCTTAACAACTAGAAAAGCTAGGATTTGAGAAACTGCTGCTGGTGTAATACCTGATATTCTGCTTGCTTGAGCAATAGTAGCAGGCTTGACTAAAGTTAGCTTTTCAAGGGCTTCGTTAGAAAGGCCTTTAATGCTCTCGTAATTAAAGTCTTGTGGTATTTTTACGTTCTCAGCTGCACGCAATCTTGATAAGTGACGATTTTGACGCTCAATATAGCCTTGGTATCTTTGTTCAATAATTACATCTTCTATTTCAGGTGATTGATCTTTTAACACTTCTTGTATTGATGTTAAACAGTAGGACTCTCTTTTGACATAGTCATTGAGTAAAATAGACTCCTGACCAATTTTTATACGCGTATTTGCAAATTGATTTCTGAGATTCTGACGTTTATTTAAGTGATGTTCAAACCACTTTTGTCGCGCTTGCTTTACAACACCCAAATCAATACCTTTCTGGGTTAATCTTATGTGAGAATTATCAGACCTAAGGCTCAAACGATGCTCTGCACGGCTAGTAAACATTCTATATGGTTCAATAGTGCCATTGGTCACTAAGTCATCAATCAGGACGCCTATATAGCTTTCAGAACGCTTGAGAATTAATGCAGGCTTATTTTGTAAAGACAGTGCAGCATTGATACCTGCTACTATGCCTTGAGCACCAGCTTCTTCATAACCTGTTGTACCATTGATTTGCCCAGCAAAGTATAGCCCTTGAATAATTTTTGTTTCTAATGATGCGGCTAGGCCTCTTGGGTCAAAGTAACCATAAGAGACTGCATATCCAGGCCGACTGATGTGCGCATTTTCAAACCCTTTAATCGTTTTGATAAACTCAAGCTGTGCACCATAAGGTAAACTTGTAGAGATGCCATTCGGGTAAATCTCTTGTGAATAAAGCCCCTCTGGCTCAATAAATATTTGATGTGCATCCTTTTGCGCAAATCGATCTATTTTTTGCTCTATTGATGGACAATACCTTGGTCCTTTTAGGTCCATTCTTTGCTGGAAAATAGGAGACTCATGCATATGTTTCTCAATAATAGCATGTGTTTTAGAGTTGGTATGTGTAATATAACAGTCCATTTGTGATAAAGGCTGTTTACCCAAATCAGACATGAAGCGAACTTGCTGCTCTGAAGACTGCACTTCTAGTTCTTCGAAGTTAATACTTGATCTTGCAATACGGGGTGGGGTACCAGTTTTTAATCTACCCATTTCAAAATGTTGTGATAACAATGTTGCTAACTGATCTGCATTTTGATCACCACTTCTTCCTCCGTCTGTTTGTTGCTGCCCTATATGCAAACGACCTGCCAAAAATGTTCCTGCGGTTAAAATTACCTTCTTAGCACTAAATGCTCCACCCTGTTTCGTCACTACCCCACAAACTTCTTGGTCTTTGATCTGTAAGTCTACTACCTCTGCTTGAAATAAGACTAAATTTTCTGTTGCTTCAACTTGCTGCCTAATACTTTGACGATAATGATCTCTACAAGACTGAACTCTGGTTGCTTGTACTGCAGCACCTTTTGATGAATTCAGTGTTCTTTTGTGTATTGCAGAAGCATCCGCTGCTTTCCCCATTAAGCCATCAAGAGCATCTATTTCTCTGACCAAATGAGTTTTACCCAAACCACCTATAGCGGGATTACAAGACATGACACCCAAAGTATCTATATGATGTGTCAATAAAAGCGTACTTGCTCCCATTCTAGCAGCTGCTGTCGCTGCTTCACAGCCAGCATGACCACCACCTATTACAATCACATCATATGTTAAATTCATCATAATACTCAAAAAAATCATACAATTATAAACTTATACTGCTTTTTTCTCAAGTATTATCTTCTAACCATCAGTACTGTAACCTTATAAAAAATATCTTGTTATTTAAACCTGAACTTTATTCATCGGTGTATATAACAGTAATAGTAATAAATGGAGAAGAATAAATGGCAATCCGCATTGAAATAAGTGGAGAAATAAATAACTGTCTCATTAACTCTTTAATCTCTCTTGCGATTAACCAGTATAGACAAGCCAACCTTAATGAAACAGTTCCTCGACCTGACTTTGACTTTATTATTCAAGAAGTACTATCTCCAAAGTTTGGTGAAGTTGACTGGCATGATTTTATATCAACATGTGACATTAGAGAAATCGAGTATGTCATTGCCACCGCGATACGTCGTTATTTAGACTCTCATACACAAGATATCACAGAATATCGGCTGATTGATACCACTGTTGGCACTGAAGATCCATTAATGTATGACACATTTGGACAGGAGTTAAATGCTGAAGTAGCACCATACTTAATTAACAAACTTAAACTAAGAAATTTTTCAACTCCTGTGCTTCGATCTCCATATGATATTCAGTCCTTAACTATAGACGATAAGAACATACTTCTTTCTCATTTGACAGAGCTGCCAAGTAATCAATTTTATATTAACCACACAGGTGGTAATCACTTTGAATTATACTTTGAGAACACAGAAGACTGCTTAATTAAACCACGAGAATCAACTCTTGCACATCAGATTAAACAAGCATATAACGCACAACCTGATGTTATAAATAATAGTAAAGCCGCTGAGAATGCAGGAAGGGTATACGAATCAATCAAACAGAAAAAAGACGAGTTAGCCAGTTTACAAGCAATTGCTACACTCGATTCTTCTACCAACGTAACTCCGAAAGTCAAAAGTTTACTTGCTGATATTGCATCATCTGAAAAGGAATCACGTGAGATTGTACAAAATATGGAACAAGCGATAAAACATCTGGAATATATAAAAGCTCAAATTATGGAAGAATGTACCATTAATTTTATTCAAGAATTACAAAAAACTAAGTTAGATAGTCAAACACTTGGTGGAGCAGCTGGTCCTCAGACTAAAGCTGCAACAAATGCAGAGGCGAAAGCAGCAGCAGAGGCAAAAACGAAAGCAGCAGCAGAGGCAAAAGCGAAAGCTGCAACAAATGCAGAGGCGAAAGCAGCAGCAAAGGCAAAGACGAAAGCTGCAACAAATGCAGAGGCGAAAGCAGCAGAAGCAGAGGAGAAAGATGAATCAAAGGAAAAAACAGAGTCTGAGGAAAAATCTCTTAAAGCTGATCTGAAACAGCAACCTAAAACATTTTGGACTAGACTTGTTACCTGGTTTTTCAATTTACTGAGTACAATTAAAAACTGGGGGCTTAATCTTGGGAAAGCAAAAGTAAAGGCCCAAAAAAGTAAAGGCTTAGATAATCCTGGTGTTATTGCACAAGATCACACTAATGTGACTACACAAGCTAATCCTGAAAGTAAACTAGATCCTTGATCACTACTTACCTATACAGAATTTTGAGAAAATATTGGCCAAGATATCATCTGGTGTCGTCTCTCCTACTGTTTGGCCTAAGTAGTGATGTGCAACCATTAGCTCTTGTGCGAGCATATCATGCTCATGAGTTGCCCTGGCTAAAAGCAATACATTTAATGCTTCTTCGAGTGACTGGATATGCCGCATTCTTGCACTAAGTGTTGCTTCCTCACCTACAGACTTAATCGCAAAGTGAGTTAAAGCCTGCTTAAACACTTCTAAACCTTGTCCTGTTTTAGCTGAGATCTTATAATCAACTACTTGCTGTGGGACTGAACCCAAATCAACTTTGTTTCTGATTTTCCAGATTGCTGCATTTGTTGATGGTAACACTTCCGCCGGTAAGTCATCTAGTAAATGCAGCACTAAATCGGCTTGCTGGATGAGTCGTTTTGCTCGGTTAATCCCTTCTTTTTCAACAACATCTTCACTATCTCTTAAACCTGCAGTATCTGTAATTCGCATGGGAATGCCATCATAAACAATATCTCTGGTAATTGCATCTCGAGTTGTTCCAGCTTGTGATGTGATGATCGCAACTGAATCCTGACATAAAGCATTCATCAATGTTGACTTACCAACATTGGGGCGACCAGCCAAAACGATTTCAATAGAATCAGATAAACGCACGCCACTTGTTGCAACTTTAATAACAGCTTCAACTTCTGAGATAATGTTCTCCAAACGCTGCTTGAGCTCACTAACGGATAGTGTTGGGATATCAGATTCATCAAAATCAATGACTGACTCTACCTCTGCCCTTAATGCTAGAATTTGATCTTGTAAGCTAAAAATTCTTTGACAGAATTGTCCTTGCATAGAGCGGCTTGCACTTAAAGCTGCTTTTTCTGACTTGGCATGAATCAAGTCTGCTATTGACTCGGCTTGTACTAACGAAATTTTACCATTTTTGAACGCCCTAAGTGAAAACTCTCCAGGCTGTGCAACGATTGCGCCTAATGAAACAGCTTCTCGTATTAGCTTATTCATCAAGTGCGGGTTTCCATGCATTTGAATCTCAATAACATCCTCACCAGTAAAAGAGTAGGGCGCTTTAAAGTATATCACGACAGCTTTATCAATTTTTTCAGTCAAACCAATATCTAGTGTGTATACTTTTCTAACTGTTAGTTGAGTTTTATGTGTTAACTGGGTTGCTATTTGATACGCATCTGAGCCGGATATTCTTACAATACCAATTGGCTGTTCGACCAATGCTGTTGCTGGGGCAACAATCGTACTCATGTTCTAATCATTTTACTGATGATGACCTGGATCCACATTTGTAAAGAAACATACAGCGCAACACAGGCAGGTGCATTTAGCATAACAAACAAGAAAACTACTGGCATCGAACGCATAACAAGTCTCATCGTAGGATCGTCCGGAGCCATAGACCGACCTTGAAGAAATAGGCCTAGCCCTGCTAATACTGGCATAATATAATAGGGGTCTGCTATTGATAGATCTGATATCCATAGTAACCCTTGTGACTTAAATTCGTATGAAGCCAACACCATACTGTAAGTAGCCATGTAAATAGGTAAGTTTAGAAGCGGCATTATACAGCTGGTTGCAGGATTAATGCGATGCTTTTTATACACAGCTAATACTTCTTCTGATCGCTTTTGGTCAAATCTTGATTGGTTTTGATACTTTTTTTCTATTGCATCTAAATCTGGTTTTGCATTATTCATCGCTTTGGTATGCTTGACTTGATCTGTTGCTTGCTTGTACAGAGCTAATCTCAATATTACCGTTACAGCTATTAGGCTCCATCCCCAGCTTAGCCCTAATTGATGAAAAAATACCATAGCCTTATGTAATAAGCTTGCAATGAGCCAAAAGAAACCATAATCAACAACCAGCTTTAGCCCTGGTGATATTTGTGCAAGCACGCTTGGATCTGACGGACCTGTGTATAACTTTGTATGATCTGAATAAGATTGTCCTGGCTGTAAAACTTTAGCGTTTGATCTTGCTGCTGTGATTGCGCGTTGCTGAATTGAATCTTTATCCACTGTTTGTTGATAAGATTGACCAACTTTTGTAGAGATTCCCTCTGGCATGACTAGTGCTGCAACAAAATAACCACTTTGATATGCCAGCCAACCATCTTTAATTGTGCTCGGTTTAGAGGCTTCTATCTTAGCTATGGGCAAGCGTTGATAGTTTTTACGCGCTCCGCTGCTTGAAAACCCCTCATAGAGGCGGGCCATTGGCATCCCGGTTGTTGCACCACCTTCTTGCAAACTGTAACTTTTTAAAGCAACTGGACCTGACTCTGCATCGGTATTCTTGTCAACTGATATTGAGAAGTTTGGTGTCACTTTAACATCTTCTCCTGACTGATTTGTCGCGGTATTTTGAACATCAATTTCATAACTTCCTTTCACAAAAGATAAAGTCTTGGTATAAGACACGCCCTTACTTTGGGCGCTTAAACTAACTTCTAAAGTGTCAGCTTCTCCCATTTCGTATGATTTTTTTGCAGATTTATAGACTAAGTTTTCATCTGAAAAACCAGCATTCAGCATCATTTTGTTTTCTGCAGAGAATGGTACGACCTGGAAACCTTGATCACGTAGTGTAACTTGAGCAATAGCACCAGTTGCACGGTCTACTACTACATCCATTTTATCAGTTCTCACATACAGTGGTGACGATATATCACTAGGAGACTGTTCTAGCATGCGCTGCGCAAATACTGCACCCGTATTTTCTGACTCTGGGGCAGGACTTGGGCCAAAGAAAGACGTTACTACCGTGTAAACGATAAAAACAAGTGCTGCATTTAATAATATATCTGTTACAAACTTTAACTTATCAACTTTTTTTATTTCTTCACGCAAGTGATTCATCATGATTGATATCTCCTATTTGGAACTGGATCATAGTGTTGCTGAACACCGGGTCTACAACGTACTAAACGTCTTATTATTAAAACAATCGCTGAAAGTAAGGAATGCTCTTCTAATGCAACTTTAGCATAGTTTGAGCAGGATGGGGTATAGACACAACGCCTGATACCATTTTTGGTCATTTGTTGATAGATATCAATTATTTTCAATAGTACTGGCTTTAAGAGCATAAAGTGATCCTACTCATATTGACCTGAGTTGAGGTCGCTCTAACTACAACCTTTCCTATACACTTGTTTTTGAATACACCATGAAGAAAATGGTTAATTTGGCGTTTTATGCGGTTTCTTATGACTGCTTTTTTTGCTACTTTTTTCCCTACAATAACACAGCCAAAATTTCTTTCACCTTGAATAATGTGGGTCACAACACCATTTTGATATTTTCTATCCCCATGCTTCATAACATGGGTGATCTGAGTTGAGGCCAATCTCATTGATCGGGGAAGTGTCATTATACAGCTAAGCTATGACGGTTTTTAGCACGACGTCTATTTAATACAAGTTTACCTGCTTTTGTCTTCATTCTAGCACGGAAACCATGTGTACGCTTTCTTTTCAAGTTACGTGGTTGGTACGTTCTTTTCATATCAATACTCTCTGAAATCAATAGTTAGGGGAATTTTATCCACAATTTCAATGCTTGTCAACCATATAATCTCAGTTCTCATCATATCGATTAAAGTCATTTTATTCACACGTCAATATATAACAT
>JBDQEV010000025.1:0-12506 GCA_040266255.1 Gammaproteobacteria bacterium | reverse complement strand
TAGTGATCCGGTGGTTCTGTATGGAAGGGCCATCGCTCAACGGATAAAAGGTACGCCGGGGATAACAGGCTGATACCGCCCAAGAGTTCACATCGACGGCGGTGTTTGGCACCTCGATGTCGGCGCATCACATCCTGGGGCCGTAGTTGGTCCCAAGGGTATGGCTGTTCGCCATTTAAAGTGGTACGTGAGCTGGGTTCAGAACGTCGTGAGACAGTTCGGTCCCTATCTGCCGTGGGCGTTGGAAATTTGAAGGTAGCTGCTCCTAGTACGCAAGGACCGGAGTGGACGTACCGCTGGTGTACCGGTTGTCATGCCAATGGCATTGCCGGGTAGCTAAGTACGGACGGGATAACCGCTGAAAGCATATAAGCGGGAAGCCTCACCTAAGATAAGATTTCCCTCTGATCTTCGGGTCAGACGTAAGGTTTGTTGTAGATGACAACGTTGATAGGCTGGGTGTAGAAGTGCAGTAATGTATGAAGCTAACCAGTACTAATTAACCGAGCGGCTTAATTTCTATTAATAAGTATCGGACTATCGTCAAATTGCTAGAGTTGTCTGGCGACTATAGTGAGTGTGACCCACCTGATCCCATTTCGAACTCAGAAGTGAAACCGCTTCACGCCGATGATAGTGCTTTGCGCGAAAGTAGGTCATCGCCAGACTTTTATTTTTTTACCCGTCTTTTAGGCGGGTTTTTTTTTGCCTAAAATTTATGGTTGTGGGGCATTTTGATTATTCCTACCTACCTTAGTAACAATAGTCGGGCGTATATTAATCAGAAACGAGCTAAATTACAGCACTGAATCTTTCATTCCCAACATCTCAAAAAAACTACACTAGCAAAGTTGAAGAGCCTCAAAAAAATAGAAGGTAGGATCTCTCTTCTAGCAGTTTCTTTGAACCAGGATGTTGTGTTTAGGGGATAATTTTCCCCATGTTACATTGATGGCATAGGGATTTTAAATCAATATTTTATTTAATGTGATATAATTGTATCTATTGAATTTAGGAATGTAATGTACTTTAGTTATGATATTCTAATCAGTAAGTATAATGCTGAAGTTGACAAATCACTTAAAAAAAATAAGTTAGATAGTTTTCTTAGACATTTCTTTAAGCCAGTTAAGTTACTTGTGGAGAAGGAAAGTTTCACTTTAATACTAGATTGTTTAAAGCATATTATTCAAGCTGAGAAAAGTGAATATAAAGCATCTATTTCCAAACTATCAAGCTGGCTGGTTATTCTTGTTCATGTTGTCGATAATCAGCATAAACTTTCAGATCATTATTTATCCCTTAGTAAAGTGATTAGCTGCTTTAAAGATAGCAATAAAAAATTTTTACGTCATTCTTTGTTCCAATATGGAGATAAACTTCAAAAAGTTCATGAGTCAATATTTTCTAATGCTCAATTGCCACAGAAGTCATCTGATAAATTGAAACTTTTAGCAGCTCATCGGCCAAATAATTATGGTACCTTTCCTTTTAGGTAATAATTGATTTAGAATAGATAAGAGTCATAAGGAGTATTAGATGAAAACACGGTGTTGGGGATCAGGGACTATGCTTAGTCATTGTAGAAAAACTTTTGACGTTTATGATTTTACATGTAAATATTCAAGGTATAACCTAGATCCAAAGCCTACAGTAATTGATTTTTCATACTCTAATATCACTTTCAATTGTCTAACTAATTTAATTGGTGGTTTAGGTGGATATATTGAAGTGCTTAATTTGTCATATGCGCCTAAAGCTGTTGGCAGATGGTCACTTGGTGCTTATAGATATATTCAGTGGCCAATGAAGGAAATCATTTTTGATGGTATTTATCTTAGTAAGAATGATAGGGCTCATATTGATAATCGCTTAGCTGAAATTGCAGCATTAAATCGTTCGTTCCCAACTACCTCAACTACCGCTACATTAACATCAACAACTTCATCCTCATCTTCTATAAGCTCAGTTTCTTCTTCAACATTGACAACATTAAGCTCGACGACAGTAACAACTCGCGATCCAGTAAAGGTTTTACAAGAGATGATTGCTCAGCTATTATCATCAACAGTTAAAGTAACAAGTCGTATCACAACACTAGGACCAGGGATAACACCAGATGATGCTCCAGTATTAGAGCAATCTAGTACAACGCAAAGTAGTGTTACTGTCACTAGTCAGGTGAAAACAACCTTAGCTACAGTTTACAATGCTTTAAATAAGACATATAACTCGACAGCAGCATCATTCTTTACTACTGAAAGTGAGCTTACTACCCCTGCACAACAAGAAAAGCAAGATAACTCTGGTGTTGTTTCTCAAGTCACGACATTTTTTGCAACTTTAACCGGCCAAGATTCAAGTACAACAGCATCTCCTACAAGTACATCTTCTACAATCTCTATCTCTGGTAATGTGACATCTGAAGTAGTGTCTCGCCTTGATCAGCAGAATAATGGGAATACTAATATGATATGGCTATGGGTTTTTGGTGCTGCATGTGTAGTAATGATTGTTGTACTCATTACTAAAAAACATTATAACAGGTCAAAAGAACGAGCAGTTTTAGGAAATTTTCTCGTACAAAGCAATACTCATGTTAAACATAATCCAGCTTATGATCAACAACCTGTTAACTCACAAGCAGATGCAGCCTATTATACAGAACCTGTTGTAGGAGGAGAGGGTTCAGCAGCACCCTATTATACAGAGCCTCGTACAATCGCTAATCCTGCTGCTCTACCATTTGACTTGGGGAATGATTTAGGATCAACAGGAGGGTATGATAATGGGAGCCATATTTATGCTGTTCCCATGGATCCAACTGCTTCTCATGGTTTAGCTGAATATGATATGGCTTCAGGTAGCATTATCGTGAATGCGGCTGGGGGTGCTATATTTGATGCTACATATGATAATTATGTGGAGCCAAATACTTCTAGTCATGAAAGCTACTCGGTTTTTCATGATACTGATAGAGCAGGTGAAGTAAGAGCTTCAGCACCTCATAGTTATGAATATAGCATGAGTAATGGTAGTGCAATTTAGTAAAGCAGTAATAGAGTGGCAGAAACAGTTTGGTAGGTCTGATCTACCATGGCAGAGAACGCCACGTACACCATATCGTGTTTGGTTATCAGAAATTATGCTTCAACAAACGCAAGTTAAAACTGTAATAGGGTATTTTGATAGGTTTATAGATCGTTGTCCTAAGATAGAAGACTTAGCTGATCTAGAAGAAGATGAACTCATGTGTTTGTGGCAGGGGCTTGGCTACTATGCAAGAGCTAGAAATCTACATCAAACAGCTAAAATTATTGTGCAACAACATAATGGTGTTTTGCCAACAGTGTTAGAGGAGCTGGTAAAGCTACCTGGAATTGGTGAGTCTACAGCAGCAGCAATTATATCTCTGGCATATGAACAACCAGCAGCAATTCTAGACGGTAATGTTAAAAGGGTTTTAACACGTTATTTTGGTATTGAAGATGATATCTCATTAAGCAAGACTCAAAAAAAAATGTGGCAGTTGGCTAAATCAATTTTGCCTTCAACGCATGCAAATATATATACACAAGGCTTGATGGACCTTGGTGCAACTGTATGCACACCTAAACAGTCAAGCTGTCATCTTTGTCCCTTTTCACGAACATGCTACGCTAAGCTAAATGATAAGGTTGCAAGTATTCCATATAAGACCAAGAAGGTAAAAGTCAAAAACAAAGTGATCCATGTTGTATTACATACTCATGATGGAAAGGTTGCGCTATCAAAACGAGAAAAGGGTATTTGGCAGCAGTTATATGCGCCAAGCATTTATGATAGTACTGCAGAGTTTAGTCATATTCAATCGAAGTTGATAGGTGAGTATCAACACTTACTAACGCACTTACGCTTATCGATCAAAGTCTATCTTTCTAAAGAATCTGTCATTGCAGATCAGTGGTGCAGTCAGGATAGTATTACTGTCGCTATTCCAACAGGATTGCAAAAAGCATTTGAGTTGCTAAATGCAACAACATCTGGCTAGAAGTGAAAGAGAGGACTTTAGTGGGTCCTTGAGACAGGTAAAGGGTTATGTTACTCTTAATGAAGGATATTCATAGGAAGATAAATGGTCTCACAAACATATGATCCATGGCCAGTTAACGACTCAAAGAAAACGTCGCAAGAGAGTTTAAGTTTCATACAAGCATTTCGAGTGCTTTTTCATATATACGTTCGTTCATCTAAGAAAAGTCGTAATGAATCACTGAGGATGCGAGACTATAAAGTAATTTTCAAGCTACTGTTTTCAGGTGCAATTATGGGGTTGGGTGCAGCGAGCTTTTTCTATGTGAGTGCATTTATTTTTCCAACTGTTATGACCGCAATTCAGTCTGGCGTGCAGTATGAAATTTGGTCGTCAATTGGATATACATTAGCTGCAACGTGTTCAAGTGCATTGGTGTCACTGATTGGTTACGCTTATTATGATGCTGCAAGAGAAGGCACGATTACAAGAATACGTACAAGGTTGGTGGAAAATTTAGCTGAAAAAATGCCAATGCTTCAATCTGAAAAAGATTTTCAAGATGTGCTCAGGGATGTCTTAGAGCAAGTGGTATCAAGTATTCCAGTTGTTGTACACCTGATTGTCATCTTTTTAATTGAAGTACCAATTGCGCTCGCATATTTAAATGTTCAATTGCTTACAGTCACATGTGTGCTTGCATATTTTAACTCAAAGATCGGTTCTTATATAAAGTCTAAATTAAAAGAAAAGTCTGAATCTGCATCTGAAAAACGTGATGAATGGCAGTTAGCTGTGAATCATAATTTAAAAAATGCTGATACGCTGTATAACTTATCAAAAGAGAATGATTTCAGAGATCTTGTTACTTCACAGTTTGCAGAAAGTGAGAGTAGAACCCTTTCTCAACAGTTTGCATTAAGAGTACAAGCGATATTTACAAGCCTTGCGCATAAGGCCTCGATCATATGTTATTCTATCTATTTTTCAGTCGGTCTGTACTTAGGTACCATCACGATTCCAATGATCATGATGTTGATGCCAATTTGTGATGAAATCTCAAAACTGATGACGAAAACAATCAGTGGAGGTGGGAGGTCTAAAGGTAATTTAACTGTCAATGTTAAAAAGCTACTAGGTCAGTGGAATCTGTTTAGTAATCAGAATGACCAAATTGATGTCAAGCAAGATACGCGTCTATATGGTACACAAATTAGAGCATTTGGTTTTTTATCTTTAGGGATGAGTGTAATGGGTTATATTTTTGCTCCTGCTGTTATCTTCAAAGCAATGGTGGCAGTCCCACTTTTAATCTATATGCTTTCATACTCATCCTCTGATTTTGGTTGGGCGGCAAGAGTAATCATTAAGTGGAGTGCTGCATTTGTATGTATCAAGCATGGATGTAATGATCAGCCGGTCATTCAGCAGGTTCAGTCCAATTATGAACCTGTTAGTGGCACAGTCTTGTCTGGAGCTGTATTAATTCCAGGTCAAGAAACAGCACAAAAGATCGCAAAGGATTTTCAAATGCGGTTGGGAGAAGTGAACTGGTGTCAGGCTCCAAACGGAACAGGAAAATCTACAATCTTTGCAGGCGTTGTTTCAGGGAAAAACCCAAACACAAAACCGTTCTTTCAAAGTCACCAAAGTTGGGTCATTCGTGGGGATTGTCAAAACTTAATTTTATCAAGCAAAAAGTGTACGGTTTTACAAGAGCTGCAGAATAGATTTAGCATTACACAAGAGGGTGCTCAAGGCTTTGAAAGATTACTGAGAGAAAATTTAGATAGTATTGGTATTCTCAATAATTTAGAAAAGTCTCTTGATTTGCCTGTAGGGGACAGAAAGTACTCAGATGGAGAACGGCAGTCACTAGTGTGTAGTGGTTTGCTAGCAGCTCTGGAACTCAATACGGGAGAAGTATCTAAGGTTAAATATGTTTGTTTAGATGAGCTATTAAGTAAAATGGATCCACAACGCCGCCAAGCTGCAGTAGAGTTAATTAATGACAAAGGTTCAGCATGGTGCCAATCATCTGGGGGGACCATCGTTATGATTGAACAGACTGCAGATAGGTTTAGAGAAGGCCTCTATGCTGCTCGTCACGAACCTGTGCCAGAAAATGTATGCTTTATTCGCTAGTGACTAATCAAAGTTGTTTGAGCTCCAAGATTAATACTAGATAAAGACCAGTTGTGTTCTGCCTCATAGGTTGCTTGTGAGCTAGGGAACATTTCAGAATCAGCAATCTCGGTTTCAGATTTAAACTCAGGATTGAATTCACGTCCAAGCGTCCCTTTAAGGAATATAGTCGTTGTATCGCCTAGATGCGTGCTGAACTCAGCATATAGGTAGGGCGCAACGACATAATCCATTTTGGTGATATATTGAGATTTATCTGCTTTAATAAAAACAGTTGTGTTAGGGTCAGTCTCTTCGGGAACTGTCATGAACCCTAATGCGTTAAACACTTCACCTGTTGCAAACTCATATCTGATCAGGTTTGCTCCACCACCAATCTCAAAAGTATTGCCATTGATCGTGCTGAGTAAGCCAATGTCTGCATACGCTGATGTTAATGGCTTAGTTTCATATAAACTAGCTTGACTTGCTAAAGCTGAAGCTTCATATGTGCCATTGATAGATGCTGTCATGCCATAAGACATCGTATCAGATGGGATTGTATGCTCTTGTGTCATTATGCCTTTTAGACCTACTGAAAACTGTGAGTATTGGCTCACATCAACATTGCCTTTTGTAGTTTTTGCTCTATTTTCTGGAGCAGGGTCTTCAGCAGCAGCAGTGAATGCAGGGTTGGCATTAACTTCAATTGCATTACAAGTATAGGTCGCACTATTAGAGGCTAAAAACGGAAAAGCTTGATCCTTGATGTTTTCAACTTTCAAATAGTTGGCTTGACCAGCTATACGTAGATTTAAACTGAGGTCTACCGCGTGCGTAAACATCGCTTGCGCTGTTAGAGTTAAAAGAATTTTGCTATAAATTTTTTGATTTGAATACATTGCTTTTCCTTAATTTTGTG
Organism: Gammaproteobacteria bacterium; assembly: GCA_040266255.1. Classification (GTDB taxonomy): domain Bacteria; phylum Pseudomonadota; class Gammaproteobacteria; order Comchoanobacterales; family Comchoanobacteraceae; genus Comchoanobacter. The sequence goes on along the minus strand of JBDQEV010000025.1, from coordinate 5,448 downwards.
TATAGATATGTGCTCTGAAACCAAAGTTGATATGATTGAACAGTATGCTAGGGGATCGTGACATCTGATTTCCAATGGCAAGTTCATTAGCATCTTGTTCTACCAGTGCAAAATTTGTACATGCATCTGCGTCAGGGTTGAATGGTAACTCTGTTTTGAAGCTAGTAATGCCATAGCCGCCACTCAGGTATGCATCGAAGCTAGAAGAAACTGGCAATGCTATTTTAGCCATAATTTGAACTGATAGTGGTCGAAACTGATGTGGCTCAGCTGGGGTATGGCCATTAAAGAGAAGACCATCAGCTTTCGATGTGATTTGAATCTCAGGTGCGATTACCCTCACTGAAGCTGATAATTCAGAGCCAGATTGAGTTTGGTAAAAACCACCTATGCTCGCAGCAAAAAGATTAGAAATAGATGTTTCATATGACCCCATTGCTGTCAGTTGAGCATCTTCTTGGGTTAATCCGAACTCAACACCACCTATAATTCCCTTTTCGTCATCAAAGTTCCAGGTGCCTTGTAGTTCAACATGGCCTGAAGGAATGCTGACTATAATGTTTTGTTCAGGAAGGGGGAGGCTACGTTCAGGAGTCAGTTTAAGTTTGTGCCTAATGTTCAAATAAGATTCATTGATATTTGCACTACCGTATAGATCAATTTTAGCTTGTATCAAATGACAACAAAGCATGAGTGCTAAAATTTTATATTGTTGTTGCGCTTGCATGTATGCTCCTTTACTTCAATTCTATTGAATCGATTTTAATCGTTCGGTGGGATTTAATCAAGTATGATTTACTATACTTGGTATGTTACAGCGAAGTGTGTGCTTGTGTGGCTGATACTCATCCCTTTTATTTCTTCATCAAACCCAAATGTATCAAAGCCTTGTTTAATTGATGCACTATATCCAATACGGTTGTTTGGTATTTGATGTGATAAACTGATTTCCACAAATGCCAGCAAGGCACTTACATCTTGAGTGACAGCAGGATAGGTTGTTGCTGCTATTATAATAGGGTCTGCTGGTTGCTGAGATACAAACTGTCCAGATATTGATGTGAGTCCAGCATTTAATGAAAGTACGTTGCGCTCATAAAAATTAATGCCAACGCCTGCATGTGCTGAAAAAACTGTTTCTGGCTCTAATCTAATCAGGTTAGTAGTAGACTCTGTTGTTTCTAAAGGGAAGTGAACACCCCCGCCTAGTTTGGCAATGATGTTTTCTACTTGATAATTGATCTCAGCACCAATATCTAAAGACTGGAATAAGTTTGGTGACGAGAGCAGGGATGCTTTGTTTTCTGCTGCTTTAACATACTTTCTCTGAATATCAGCTAGTATTTCTGCATCAGTTGTTGGTACGATAGCAACAGTTGGGTTCGCAGGTGCCGTAAATGAGGGATAAGTGAATGTCTTTAGAAGGCCTGTATCAACGGTAGCATTGGTGAGAACAATATTAAGATCACTTGACTGATTTTCAGTTACCTCTACTGTTGGTGTATCACCAACTGCAATAAGATTAGGCTCATTAATTTCTAAAAAGTGAACCCCCCCATTATCTACAGTCTGAGCTGAAATAAGTATGCCAGTCTGTGTTTCATCTGCCCAAAGCTCACCTGTATTGTCTCCTTCCACTAAGAGTGAGCGTTGCTTTACTACAGGATAACTAGTATAGGTTTCATTCATCGCTTGATTTTCTACATGTGTATTGAATAGTAGTTCAGTATCATACTCCCTGACAACATCTCCAATGATATTGAGTTGATGTGTAGTGATACCAGTATTGATGGATGCGGTTAACTGAGCTATCACAACGCTTGTGCTGATTGTAATGAACAAATGCTTTAACATGTCTTTCTCCTATAAGATCACAGTTGTTGCAATACCTGCAGAAAGGCGATGACCCTGAATAATACTATTGGTTGCACCAGGAAGAGAAAGATCCGTATCTTCTTGGCTGTGTTGGTATTCTATATGCCCTTGCATAAAGGGTGTCATTGTTATATCAGCTTTAATACTGATAAAGTTGTGCGACATGAGCTCATCATCACTGCGCACTGCTGTGATGAATGGACTTTGTGCATTATTAAACGTTAATACTTTAGTTGTATAGCGAGTGAACTTCTTTCCTATAAATACACCAAAGGTATTATTTTGTCCTCCAGCCTTAATGCCTACGTCAAACATTGCACTGATTTCAGGGAAAACTGCAAGGTACTCGCCTTCCTGATCGATGGACTCAATCGGTGCTTCAAGACTAATTGATGTTGCAATCGTCGCCATGGGATTGATATTAAAGTCAACACCACCAGTAAAAATAACTGATAAATAATCTAGTGTTGTGTGTTCATCAAAATTATCTGCACCTTGTATGGTTGTATCTTTGATAACCGCAAGTGGAACATTATTATTGTTAGGATTTGCTCTCATTAAGAAAAAATCTTTATTATCCTCAGACTCTACTAGTGAGAAGAATTTTGTAGAATGAGTGACAGCAGCATCATCTATTTTTACAGCTTTGAAAAAAAGATCTGCTTGTGCTGGGCTTACAAGTTTAAACTTTATAACTCCTGCAGAATCAACTCCAGCGCCTGTTGGAGTATCTAGATTGTCTCCTGGATTGGGATTGGGAATGAGAGAAGGAACATAGTTTGGAACTATACTGTCACCAGTTGACCGAAGTAGAGTGTTTTTATTAGCTTCAAGGTTAATCGAAGCTTCGGTAATCCCTGTGCCATCAGTTTTTGCAATTAGAGCGGTTTTCCCATCACCTATATTTGTGATTTCGGTATTAGTGACACTATCTTCTGCTAAAAATTTGATTTGAGAGCCTTTAATGCTCTTTGGCGTTTTATCTGGGTGACCAGCTACTTCTAGTTTGAAGTTATCTTTAGAGTCAACTGTAATCGCTCCAGGCCCTTGTAATATAATATCAGGGTTGCTCTGAGAAAGAGGTTGTTGAGAAAGTAGTCTGAAGATGATTTGATCGACAATTCGTCTATTTGCATCATCATCAGCCTCGTCAATGAATCCAGCTGCTTGATGTAGGGATCCTGTAACCGTGCTTTTGAGGCTATAAGTGCTACGAGCAATCTGAGCATGACCGTGTAGCCGAATAGAGGCAGTATAAGTATATGTTGTGAATAGACTCAATGTGAGGCACATGAGCTGTTTGAGTTTCATTTGAAAAGGCATTTTCATAAGCTATAGTTCATTGAGACAGTGAGAGTGGTTTCTTCAAAAGAAAGGTTTTTAAAATTTGGGGCATCAGGCTCTTTTTGGAACGCATATCTAATCGATGCTGATGTTGTAAGTTGGTGTTTACTAGCTGAAGATAGATCTAGAGCAATATAAAAGTGAGAATCACTGACTCGCTCACTTGTAAGCTCTTGATACGCAAAATCAACTAGGCTTACTATATTGCCGTCATCATCTGTAAACGAAATTGGTTGCAGAAGAGCATTATCATTTACTTTTCTTGGTAGAGAGCTGCTCACTTCTCCTACAAAAAAGTCAAGACCTGTAGAGATTGTAAGCTGAGCTAGGCCTTGTTCACCAAAACCAATACCAACGCCTAAACCAGCATTGTGAGTTGGATTATATTGAATAAGACTCATTTCATTATCAGATGTAATATGTAATGGGATATCAACATATGCTTGTATGACAGCTTGAATAAAGTCGTATGTATATTGGAGCTGTGCTGAGCCTGAAAGAGCTTGGTATGAGGTGTTTTTATGAATCAACGTCAATTGTTCATTTGCATGCTGAGTCAGTTGCTGTTTTGTATTTGAAATATTTTGCGCAAGTTCAGTTGGTACAAGTGCTACAGTTGGCTCGTTTTCAAAAAAATCGATATCAACCCCACCTTGAAAGTTAATAGTTTGAGGGGGATTTGAATTTGAATATAGCTTATTTACAACAACATGCTTATCTAGTGTTTCTAAGTTGATGGTGGCATTGGTTAGCGTTATATTGAGACTGTCTTCAGCGTTTAATGCTACAGTTACTGAGCGGGGTTCACTGAGGGTAAGAAAGTCAGTTTGATCTAATTTTTCTGTAGTATCTCCCGCATCATCTGCAAGGCGGATTAAATGTGTTTCAATAGTAGTGCTTTCCCACGGTTTACCTTTTGATACACCTTTCACATAAATAGATCGATGAGGTACAATTAAAAGATTATCTAATCCTGTGCTGATATGTTTGGCATCGAAGAGATCAGAGTACATTGCCATTTCTGAAGCATGTGTTGGTAAGTCACCAACAATCATCATGCGGTGTGTAGAAATACCTAATTTAGCAGTGGCACTAAACTGTGCACAGCATGCACTTATAGTGAATATAATGAGTGGTTTATAAAATCTCACATTAACATCCTATCTGTAAATGAAGAGCGAAGACCAATTGAATAGGATTCAAATTGAATACTGGCTTTATCATTAGAACTTAGACCTTTGAGTTCAAATTGTTGGTTCAGCTCGCTGACACTATAGCCCAGTGTCATACTAACATCTTCATATATTTTGAAAGCAGCAGTAATTTCTGAAAACTGCATTAAGGTGAAGATATCTTGTTCAAATGTGCGTCTAACGAGACTATTGGTATTGGTGACTGTCTCAACTGCAGTTGCAGTTGTTTCGAGTGTTTGTGTAACACTAGAGTACTGATCAAGGCGTAAGCCATGGCCTAGAGAGATTGACGATAAGCCCATGTCTAAGTTGAATAAAAGCATGCTATGAATAGAAAATTGAGGGTCAATTTGGTGATAAAACCCTTGATGTTCCAAAGACTCTAGTGGTGCAGAAAAGCCCAGATCAAAGGATAGTTTTGCACCACTGTTAAGATGGAATGTTGATATAATGCCAAGTGATGCTTCTAAATATTCGGTTGTGTCTATATCTGTATAGGAAAAAGGAGAATGATTGCCTTCTATAAGACTAACGCTGTCTTTTAATACGCTGTTCATTTGGATTTTGCTTGGCATATCACTTGATTGAGAAATGAAAAACTTTGTTGATTGATCGGCTTGTACAAGTGGAAAAAACCTGTTGTTATTTCCTGCCTTCACTGCCGTGTTAACAGTATAGGATATAACACCGGCTGAGTTTACATTCGGGGCAGTTATAGTGGCAGGATACTTGAAATTATCGTCAGTAATACCCTCATTTGACGGATAATTAACTGCAATCAACCCAGCGACAGTATTGTCATCGTTATCGGTAAAAAGGGGAGGATTCGTATCATCTTTGAAGTAATCAAAGTAAGCAACGATATTCTGATTGAGTGATTTATCAAAGGTAATGCTATTCTCAGTTACATCATCATTTTCTGCATTGGCAATAAGATGTGTTTTGTCAGACTGTCGATCAACTTTATTGGGAAACAAATTATTATGGTTAATGATATTGTTTGCATAGATTAAAATGTCAGATCCTAATACTGCAT
>JBDQEV010000024.1:0-13146 GCA_040266255.1 Gammaproteobacteria bacterium | reverse complement strand
GGGATATATAATTCTTCAAGTGATGAAAACAATATATCAATGATTGGTAATATTGAAACGGTTGGGGCTAACAGTTATGGGGTCTATCACAATAACAGTATTGGCAACCTAGTATTTATTATTGGTAATATTACAACGGAGAGGAATTGGGGCCATGGGATATATAATTCTTCAAGCGATGAAAACAATATATCAATGACTGGTAATATTGAAACGGAGGGAAAGTGGGGCCATGGGATATATAATTCTTCAAGTGATGAAAACAATATATCAATGACTGGTAATATTGAAACGGATGGGTATGGTGCTAAGGGGATATATAATGACTCAAGCAATGAAAACAATATATCAATGACTGGTAATATTGAAACGGAGGGAAATTGGGGCCATGGGATATATAATTCTTCAAGCGATGAAAATAATATATCAATGACTGGTAATATTGAAACGGAGGGGATCAGGGCTATAGGGATAGTTTTTCTGAATTCTACAAGTAATAAGGTGTATGTAAACGGTAATATAGTAACGGAAGGTAGCGATACTGCTGGTATTTTGTATGGTTCTGATTCGGTGACAAATACTGCAACGATAAAAGGTAAGATAACAGCAAAAGATGATGCAATTATTTTTGGTAATAGTGATGCAAGTGAAAATCAGGCTTCTTATAATGTAGCGAATATCAGTGGAGTTGTCTCTTCTGAAAACTATACTACTCACGGTATTAAGATTGAAGCGGGCTCCACAAATAATACGGTTAATTTTAGCAAAGGAAGTCGATTTATTGGTGCTTTTGTCAATGATGGTGATGCTAGTAATACACTGCGGTTTGATATGGGGGATGCATCAAGCTATATGTTTAGTACTCAAGGTAATTGGAATCTTGTAGATACAAGTAAGGCAGTGGTGTTTGGTTCTGCAAATAGCCGTAGTGTTGCAGACGTAGAAGATACGTATAATCGTATCTACCAACGATTTACGCAATTAGATAATGACTTAGCATTTCAGCATAGAATGGATCAAGATGGTCGCAGACAGCCGTATTGGGTAAGTGGTTATCGCAATCAAGGTGAGAGAACCACTTTAAATAGAGAGATTGATACTAATCATACGGGCATTACATTTGGTTGCCAGTTGAGCGATAACTGGGATTTGTTTGTAAATGCTGAAAAAATAGAGGCTGAATATGGTTCATCAGAGCATGATCTAAATACAACATCAGCACTTGTTGGTTTATATTCTCCTCACTATGGGGACGTGCTCAATGGGTCTTTGTCATTGAAGGTTGTAGCAGGCATTTCTACAAATGAAGGAGAATTAAAAGTACTGAATAATGCAGTTGCCTTAGGTGAAGAAACTGTTTCAGACTCTTACAGTACAGTAACATTTCTGGGTGGGGTTGATTGGCTGCGTGCTTACTCAAGCCATAGTCAAATTCAGCAATACGTGCATTTAGGGTTAAACTTACTTTATGAAAGCCAGCCAGAATATGAGTCATCTAAGTATTTTGTGATGCATAGGAATGGAACGACGCAGTTAAATGCAAGTGCAAAGTATACGATTGGCTTTCAGTCAACAGACAGTAGATATAATATGAATGCATTGGTTGGGCTATCTTATGTTAATATACTATCTGGAGAAGAGCATCAATATACCATTACAAGCTTAACTAACGTTGCAACAGAAACAAGCTATACTGCAACGAAGGACGAACTCTATTATGAAGGAGCTTTTGTGCTAGGGTATCATGTGACAGATAGAACAAGTATACGTTTGAATGTTCAGATGAGTGCAGCGAACGAGCAGGATATCAGTGGATTGTCTGGTAGTTTGAGTATACAGATGGAGAGCTAAAAGCTATTGGTATCTAATGAATGGTTTATCTGGTCGTTCATGATGATAAGATCTGTGTGCATTAAGTCGTATAATATTGCCATCTTGGCCCACAAAACGTTTTAAAAAGAGTTAATGTGCTAATACTGAATCGTAGAAAAATTTAGACTGAGTTTGTCGCGTTAGAAGTTGATTTAATATCGATTTGATAAACTTTTTCCCAGCTGTAGAGCTAAATTGTGCATAGCGCATCTTTGCAAGATCTTGGGTGCTGATCGCATCTTTAACCATCGCTGTGTGTCCAATCAAGCCTTCTTGTGTGCAAAACGTTACATAAGGTTTTGTAACATTGTCTGGATAAAATGCATAGCCAGCCTCTTCAATTAAAGCAAGCTCAAACTGTCTTAATACTGGATCAATTCTAGCAGCTTGATTAAGAGCACTTAAGGTAATCTCATATTGATCAAAGAGCTGAGGGTAGTCAGCATTTTCTTTACAAAATAGATATAGTAATTCATTGAGGTATAAGCCACAGTACAGTTTTTTTCCACTAAAAATAAGGGGGGCAGAGTTAGCATGAGTGATGCGTTTTGTTTTTTTTTGGGGTAGTGATGTAATGATGTATTTAGTAAAGGGGTGGTGTACAGTTTTAGAGCCTACAGCAATAGATGTCATACCGTTCTCTCTTGTAAATAAGACCTGGAATTGTTTTTTTTCATTATATGGTCTGCTGTGAATCAGGTAGGCGTTATTCATTTTGCTGGGAAAGGGTGAATGTTGAGGCTGTAGCAACAAATATAGTATGCGATGATATGTGTAATGATTAGAGGAATAGTATCAGCAATGAGGGCGCCAACAATACCGTATTGGGGGATTAATATGATGAGCATTAGCACTGTCACTGCCAGTTGAACAGTTTGAAGCCTTTGACCAAGACTGAGGTATTTAGAGTGTAACAATATGCGTAGTGCAGGAGCGGTATACATACAAATACTAAACAGTAGACAAGATAGCGTAATTGTATGCTGAAAAGTAGGGTCAAGTGGTGCAATATAACGGCCTAATATAATAGAGAGTATGGTTAATGTAATGACTGAAAAAGCTTGTAGATGTGCAATTCTTTTCAATAAAGGATGTAGTATATCAGGGCCAGTTTCTAAATGTAAATCTAGCTGAGAGGATAGGTAGGTATATAATGGAGAAAGAATTGAAAAGTAGGCAATTGCAAAGAGTAAAATAATTGCATATTGTCCAACGGTAGCTTCTGTGTTAAATGCTTCAAGTGCTAGTAATGAAAGTCCGATTGAAAGCTGATAGCTGAATGTGCTAATCCAGAATCGATCTCCCTGAGTATAATAATGTAGATGCTCTCTAGGTTCATGTGTCGTTAAAAATCTTGATTTATTAAATTGGAAGGTGATAAAAAAGTAAATACTAAAAATCAGTACCTGTGAAAGGATAAAGGTAAGTAGAATTGATAGGGGCTTTAGTTGAAGAACATGAATGCCTAAAATTAAAATAGATGTGATTGTAATGCTAGGTATCATCGTTAGTAAAGATGATGTTCTAGACGACAAGTTTGGCTGAGATAAACCTAAGCTGACCAGTACAATGCAGAATAAGACAATGGGTAGAAAAAATAAAACGAAGTGCACTGGGTGGGTTTGAAAAGCAGCTTGGAACATTTGACTTTCTGCTGTGTAGTGAAGTCCTAGGCTTAGGGCCCCTCCAATTGCAAATACTCCAGCTGCCATCATTAAGTTGACACTCATCCAACTAGAAAGACCAAGTCGATTTAAATGACGATGTGTTCTTTCATACTGAGGTTTATATAGAGTAATAATAGCCTGTTTTGCTGCAACTGTTAGTGATGAGAGTAGAATCAATACTTTGATTGTACTGTAAATATCGCCATACTGTGCTGGTGAAATATGATGGAGCAAATAAACATTACCAATGTAAAAGATAATGTAGCAGGCAAAGCTGAAAAAACAAGATAGATATAACAGTACGTTCTTAGACATTTTAGCCAAAGATAAAGCTCATTAATAGATTAATCTAACTGCACTAGAGAATCAATTAGATTACAAAATAGATCTTTAGTTTTGTTTGTTGACGGAGTTGATATGCACTATAGATTACACAGACCAAGCAAGGTAAGCCTTGTGCAATCACAGCACCATATAAGCCAATCATAGGAATTAATGTTTTACCAAGTATACCGATAGAGACGAGTTGTAGCGTCATGATTCTGGATAGCACAGCTTGATTGCCAGTGTAGTTTAAAATCTCATGAGCAGGCTGCCCTAGATATTGTAAAAATGATAAAATTGCAGCAACTGCAAGTGCTGGATAGTATTGTGGATATTCAGTTCCGTAACGTGCAAGTAGTTTGGGGCCAAATAGAATCAAAGTAAGAGTTAGTATTGATAAGATAATCCAACGAACTTTGTTTACTTGATTAATCTTCATCTGTAAGGTTGCTAAATCATTTTGGTGATAAAGTTTTGCGATTGAGGGCTTAAGGTAGCTATCAAATGGCTTTGTGAGCAGATGGTAACCGTAGTTTAGTGCTGCAATAGCAGCAAAGAAACCAACGGACTTCTCATTGCTGCCATATCTTTCTAATAAAAATATGGCCATAGATGGTGTACCTTTGATGATTAGGGTACTTAATGTATATAGCCAGCCAGACTGCGTCCATATGTGTTGGTCACTATAGTCTGGTGTATCGTTGATTGCTATTCCAGAGAAGTAGCCATGGATAGCTGATATACATGAAATGATCATAAATGCAAAGGTATATACATAAAGTGCATTATCAGGTCTTTTCTCTACAGAGTCAGGTAACAAATATAAAATGAGCATGAAGAGTAAGGGGTGGTATATTCCTCGAGGTAAAAAGGAGATAAAGAATTTCTGCAAGAATAGGAAAAATCGTTCATAGATGCCACTAATAACAACAAAGGGCATTGCAATGAGGCTGATATATACATATTTAGAAATATAGTAAAATGGCCATTGCAGGTAAAAGGCCAAACCAATTTTAATCAATGCAAATAGTGCGATAGATTTGAGTAATGTTGATTTAGCAATCCAGCGAATTAAGCCAGAAACATGATTCGGTTTAGAGGGGTGATATTTAGCTAAAAACATCAAAATAATCGCTTCTTGACCCATTACAAACAAGTGAACTAAGAAGTGAGACAATCGTAGCGCTTTACTGAAATCACCAAATATTGCTGCATCACCAAGCCATCTTGATGCTGTAGCAGTAGACTCCACACTTAAAAACCACGATACCAGAGATACAATAAAGTATGCGGATAAATAGACAGACTTATTTTTTAGTAGCTGTCTTAAAGAGTTAGCTGTCAAGATACTGATCAATGTAACGATTCTCAGAAAGTTGTGGGTTCACTTTGACCCATGTTTTTAACATGATACGTTTTTTAAGAACGTTTTGCAGCCTTTTCCGAGCAGTTTCTCCAATTTTCTTAATCATTGCACCATTTTCACCAATGATAATCTTTTTCTGTCCAATATGTTTAACGTGGAGGTTGACATCAATTAGCAGCCTTTTTTCTTCCTGCTTGGTTCGAAAGATCTCTATATATGTAGAGTATGGCATTTCAGAAGAGAGGTTGAGCATTAGTTGCTCACGAATCATTTCTTGTGCTAAGAAAGCCTCAGTGTACTCTAAGTTAATCAAATGAGGATACTGAGTCTCTGGTGCGATTTGTAACCAGTCTTCTATCATCAGATCAACATTAAGACCTGTTTTTGCACTAATGGGTAAAATATGCACATAGCCTTTTTGCTTAACATATTCCATAAATGGGAGAAGTTGTGATGGTTTAAAACGGTCAACTTGGTTCACCAGTAGAATACAAGGCTTATTAAGTTCCATGATCATTTGTCTGATATGTTCATCTTCTTCACGCCAAGACGGAGGAGTGATCATATGGCAAATGAGTTCATTGTCCATCATTGCATGATGGGCAATTTTGTTCATGCGCTTGTTTTGTTCACGGTGTATCAACTGGTGTATACCAGGTGTATCAGTCAAAATGAAATTTGCTTGTGGCTTTTTTAATAAGCCTCTTACTGCATACCATGTTGTTTGAGGTCTTGGGCTTTCAATTGCCAGTGGGACTTTAAGCAATAGGTTAGTTAGTGTTGATTTTCCAACATTTGGTCTTCCTGTGAAGCAGATACGAATTGTTTTTTTCATGCAATTTCTTCCGTTAGTTGTTGATAAAGTATTTTGGCTGCTTTTTGTTCAGAGCTTTGCTTTGTTTTAGCTGTAGCTCGTGCAGATTGACCTGACTCCAGTAGACACTCAGTTTCATACTTTAAGTCATGTGCAGGCCCAGAAGTATTGACAAGATTATACTTGGGTAGGGCAGTTTTTTTCTGGTGTGTCCACTCTTGTAGCATGGTTTTGCTATCCTTGATCGGTTTGAGTGATGATGTATCAATAATATGTTGTTGAATCAGTTGATAGCACGTTTCTAGATTTGAGTCTAAAAATACTGCGCCAATCAGTGCTTCAATTACATCAGCTCTAATGCTTTCGCTAATGACTTGTTTTTTGGCTGTGATGATATACTGATCAATTTGAATTTTAAGCCCAACTTCATTTAGGTTAGTTTTACTCACTAAGTCAGATCTGATAACAGATAAAGGGCCTTCTTTATAGTTTGTATGCGCATATAAGTATTGGCTGACACAAAGGGACAAAACAGTATCGCCTACAAACTCAAGTCGCTCGTAGTTCTTAGTATGTTTGCTTCTATGCGTTAGTGCTTGCTTTAGCAAAGACTTATTTTCAAAGTTGTAATCCAGTATCTCTTCAATCATCATTGTTTTTTTATTCATTATACAATAAAATCATAATTTAATCAATCCCTTAGGCTATCCTTCCACTGCGAGAAAAGCTCAGAGGTATGGGATAAGAAAATTGAGTGATGATATGAGTAGCTTTACCAACAATGAGGTCTTGATGAATTGGTCCGAAGTATCGAGAGTCATAGCTAAAGTCTCTGTTGTCTCCGGAAACAAAGTAGTGTCCCTTGGGTACAACTAAATCAACATCATTACGGTTATAGGTGCGCTGATCAATTTGTACTGCATGCTGAACGCCTGATAGGTTCTCATTATATGTTGATAGCCAGTGGTCATTGTTTTCTTGCAGGGACTCTTCTGAAAATTCTGCTGTTTTACCATTGATTGTGTATTGTTTATCTTTATAAACCACATGATCCCCAGGTCCAGCAATCACCCTCTTGATGTAATGCATATTTTTATCTTCAGGGCTTAAAAATACAATCACATCACCTGCTTTTGGCTGAGAGATATTGAACAAAGGTGTTTGGAATGGTGGAATCTTACTATAATAGGCAGATTTGTTGATGGCTAGCAAATCACCAGCATAGAGTGTGGGCTCCATTGATCCTGATGGGACTGCAGAGTAGTCATAAATAAGCGCTCTAAAGAGGCAAAATATTAAAACAAACAGCCACATTTCACGGCTTACACCAACAATCATGGCAACTTCTTTGTCAGGCTTTTGTGAACACAATAATCGATCATAAAGATGTGCTAGTGTTAAAGTGACTGCGGCAATAGAGAGAAATGTACTGGCATTTGAAAGCTGAATAATAACATATGCACCGGCAAAAACAGACGCATATTGCAAGTGATCAAGCCATTTGGGTTTGGTAACTTTTTGGTAGAAAAGCACCCTAGAATAACTGATAAAGAGTGCAGAAATAACAGTCAGTGACGCAATAAAAATAAACATATTTAATCTCTTTCGTCAGATTTGATAATGGCAAGAAATGCCTCTTGAGGAATATGGACTTGTCCAATTTGCTTCATGCGTTTTTTACCGGCTTTTTGTTTTTCAAGTAGCTTTTTCTTTCGAGAGATATCACCACCATAGCATTTGGCTGTTACATTTTTCCGCATGGCGCTAATAGACTCACGTGCAATAATCTTTGAGCCAATAGCGGCTTGAATGGCTACGGCAAACATTTGTTTTGGAATGATCTCTTTTAGCTTTTTCGCAAGTGATCGCCCTAATCTGTATGCCGCATCTTGGTGTACAATCAATGCAAGAGCATCAACTGGATCACCATTGATCATAATGTCTAGTTTTACCAATGGTGCTACTTCGTAGCGAAGCAAGTGGTAATCAAGTGAAGCATACCCTCTAGAAAGTGATTTGACCCGATCAAAAAAGTCTAAGATGACCTCATTCATAGGGATATGAAAGTGTAAATTAGCTTGTTTTCCAGCATAGGTTAAAGACTGCTGTATTCCTCTTCGATTGATACAAAGTGTAATGAGTGCACCAACATAATCTGGAGGCGTTAGAATATTCACTGAAGCAATTGGCTCAGAAAGTGTTGCAATTTTGGATTTATCAGTTAGTTTTGATGGGCAGTCCACATCTTGTGTTTCACCTGCTTTGGTTTCAATCTTATAGATGACTGTTGGCGCAGTAGAAATGAGATCTAGCTTATATTCACGCTCTAGTCTTTCTTGTACAATTTCCATATGCAGCATACCAAGGAATCCACATCTGAAGCCAAAGCCTAATGCCTGAGAACTTTCTGGCTCATAAAAGAGCGCAGCATCATTGAGTTTTAGTTTGGCCAAGGACTCACGTAGTAGTTGGTACTGATCTGTTGAGGAGGGGAATAATCCAGCATAGACTTGTGGCTGAACAGTTTTAAATCCGCTGAGTACATCTTTGGTGGGTTCTTTTGCTTTGGTAATGGTATCACCTACAGGAGCACCATAAATATCTTTTATTCCTGCGATAATAAAGCCTACTTCACCAGTTTTTAGTGATTTTGTAGGTGTCTGTTTAGGATCAAAAATCCCGACTTGCTCTGCACTATAAGTCTTTTGAGTCGACATGACTTGAATTTTATCACCGGAGTTGATTTCTCCATCTACGATACGTACTAAAGAAACAACACCGAGATAACTATCAAACCATGAGTCTAATATCAAAGCACGAAGCGGCGCGTCGACCTCTCCAGTCGGTGGAGGAACTTCTTTGACGATTTGTTCTAGAAGATCTTCAATGCCTTTTCCACTTTTGGCACTGACTAAACATGTTTGATCAGTTTCTAAACCAATCATCTCTTCAATTTCTACTTTTACCTCATCAGGTCTTGCTTGTGGTAAATCAATTTTATTCAAGACTGGAAAGATTTCTAAGTCCTGTTCTAGAGCCATAAAGCACACTGCAACTGTTTGTGCTTCGACACCTTGAGCTGCATCGACAACAAGCATGGCACCTTCACATCCTGCCAGTGAACGAGAGACTTCATAGGAAAAGTCGACATGTCCTGGTGTATCAATGAGGTTAAGTTGGTAGGTTTCTCCATCTCTAGCCTGATAAAATAAAGTGACGACTTGTGCTTTGACAGTAATCCCTCTTTCTCTCTCAATATCCATTTTATCAAGGTATTGAGAACGCATGTCACGTGGTGTAATACCTTGACACTTTTCAATAAACCGATCTGATAAAGTTGATTTACCATGATCGATGTGTGCAATAATTGAGAAATTACGAATATTTTTCATATTAACTAAATGCCTAAATAGCCTACGATAAGTCTACAGATATTTTAGCAGCATGCAAGAATAAGCCTAAGTAAACTGACTTTTTTACATCATGTGTTGCTTTCTGATCAAATATTAACGCATTCAATTAACTAATTGTGCTGTGTAGCGGTTAGGGGGCTACATTGGATCGTGTTTCCTCCACTTTAACATTAGCAGTTGCTGATTTCTGTTTTTCTTCAATAAATTTATCAAACATGCTAGCTAATCTTGGATCTTTAACGAGGCTTCTACAGGCTACTCGTATTTCAGGGTCTTCAAATACATTAGCTTTGGGAACGGATTTCCATGTTAAATGAATCTTTAAGAAGTCGTTGAATATCATAATACAACTGCCTAGATTGGGGTCTGGCTCAGACTTGCTATGTAAACACAGTGCCTCCACCTTATCATATGCTGCATCTAGATATGTTTGATTAAAGTAGCGGGAAAATAGATTAAGGCTACCTTGTATGTGTAATCGGCAAATTAACCATCGTACAGACTCAAGATTACAATGGTCTACTGCAGAGGTTAAAGCATTCGCCTGTAGTCGGGGAGATTCATAATTAAGATTGAGCGTTTCTAGTTCATGAGCTTGCTCAATTGCCCCAAGGATATCCGTATCACCAAAGGCTCCTGCAAATATAGTCACAGACTGATCGGCACAGCTGGGAATTCCAGTATCGTATGAGATATAATCTCCTAACTTCTGGATACAATCTAAAATATGAGTTTTGAGATGTTGGTTTATATATTGGTAGGCTAACATGCCAGTGAGTAGTGCTTGCCATTCTAAAGGGTTAAAGTCTTTATAGTGCTGCAACATAACGGTAATGTAATGCGAAAAGTCTCTATTATGAGATGATTGAATTAACACCTTGAGATACTGCAGAATATTAATATTGTTATCAGTCTCTATGCCCTCAGTCGAGCACTTTCTTTGCATATGGGTTTTGGATGCAGAGGGTATACTATGCTTTAAAGATTCAGGGTTGAGTGTAACCAATTTTGAGAATAGATCTTTTTGATCATGCTTTAACGCCCAAATAAGGGGTGAAAGGGGACGGGTGCCTGAATTCTTTGATATTTTAAAACAACCATCAAGTTGAAAGCTTCCAGGTTTTTGTATTTTTCTGTTGGCCCACATTTTTTTTAAATTCTTTGGTGCCATTTGATCAAATTCAGCGAAGGTATCTTTTACTGAAGTTAGTGTTTTCTTAATGACGAGACTTGATAGGTCTACAACATAATCTGCAATAGTTGGAATGAATTGGACATGTTTTGAGATAATGCAAAAAGAGAACGATGTAACTTCTGCACAAAGGTCATCCCATTCCATCTGCTTTTGGATAGATGACATGATATGATAAGCTTCTTCAGCTGCTGAGTATTCTTCTTCTTTTAAATGATGCTCAATTAGGAGAGAGAAGCTTGTAGTGAGTATAGACTTGAAGTACTTTTCTCCAAGGGACTTGCCTAAACTAAGTGCGCTAACAGAGAAGTTATTTTCTTTAAACAGTAAGCTCTTATCCTGTCTCAGCAGGAAAGGCAAAAGATTTAAACAAGGCTGAAGAGTTCCCTCATCCTCGAATTGATAATTCATATTGGCTAATAAGGTGATTAATGGATTATTTCCAATCCCATCAACCAACGTTAGGTCTGCTCCATGTGCCAGCATGAGATTGAATATGGCAGTATCAGCTTTATATACTCTATCAAGGATAGTAAATCTTATCGTTGGAAAGGTTGCTGTTGCAAGTAGAAAAGCATTGGTACTAGGAGCTTTTTTATTGAAAGTACTGCCTTTAGAGTGCAGCTTGTTTTCCTGTAGTGTAGTGAACTTTTTACTGCAGAAGGGAATCTTTGCTCGATTCTCTTTGCTTAAGCGTTCCATTTGGTTTGGCTTTGCTCCTTTCATGAGTAGCGCTTCTACGATGTGAAGTACATCTTTATTGATATCTGGAGTAAGACCTATTGCTAAAATCAGAGGACTATTAGACCTAGAGAATGCATTGACATCTGTTGTTTGTGCTAGAACCAAATTAAAAATAGCTTGATCATAATGTAAGACTGCGGTTTGAAGGGGAGTCAGTCGTTGATCGTGTATTACGTTTATAGGAACTCTTGGAATCAGTGACTCTACTAATTCTAGGTCTTTGTGCTCAATTGCAGAAAGCAATAAGTTATAAAAGTATTGATCAGAGTGCTCCACTTGGCACAATAGTTCTTCTAGGACTTCTTCATGTTTCTTTTTTAATGCAATATTAGTTAATTCACCCTGAATGTCTTGAACAAGGCCTGATCTACATAGGATTTTAAAAACGTTAATAGCATTTAGTTCAACGGCTAATTTAGCAAGTTCTTTGAGTTGTTTTCTAGAAATCTTAGGGTTATCAATGATAGCTTGAATAAACTGGCTACTATCTCGGATGATAGCATCATGTAATATGTGTTCTGAACTAATTTTGCCACATTCAAAATCATGGTTTTTATTTAAGCAATACAGCAGCATGTCATCTGAGTGTCCAGCAAGTGCACATGTAAGCGCAATATTAGTTGTTAGAGGTGCACCACATGTTTCAAGGAATTTGAGGTCATCTAAGCTATTATTAGAGACGACCAAGTGAATTGCTCGGTCAAATGTGTATTGTTCAAAGAACTGCTTTACTTTAGAGACAGATTTTTCTGCAACTGCGTTTTGTAAACGTTGGTTAACTTCACACATTGCTCCTAATGCTTTGGAGAGTTCAAAATTGATGTTCCCAAGCCATTCATATGTTGGGTAGTATCCATCTTTTTTAAACTTGCTACTGATTAAGTGCTGTAAACATTTAGATTGACTATATGGAATATGAATTTGACTTTGAAATTGGTTTCCAGTAATTGCAACAGCAACCTCACCAATAGTTTGACCATCGATTTTGAACTCAGTATCATCACCAGTAAGAAACTTAAGAATATCTACTTGATCATGTGCAATAGCAGCTTTAACCAACACGTCTATTTTATCACTTTTTACAAACTGTCCTCTTTCAATAAATACCTTTGCAATATCAACACGTCCCATCAAAATTGCAAGTTGAGTAAGCTCAGCTGCCGTGTCCACAGATAGAAGTGATACAGATGCACCTTTGCTTTGCTGTATTTTTTGTAAATAGGCTTGTTTATGTCTCTTCCAAAGTAAGAAAAATAACTCAGTATCGTCACTTAGAATGGCATAATGCAATGGGCTATACCGTGTCGTAGTGAGAAGGGATAAGAACTCATATGTGACTGGAGTAGCGCTATGGGGTAATGTATTTTGCAGTTTGATATGCGTTTTTGCAACATGACGTTCAACAAAGTAGTCACAACCTGTTTGGCGAGGGTCACGATAGTGTAGTGTTGGATTAAATTTTGGGTCTAAATAAGATTCATACTCAGAAGCATCAGCACCAAATTCACATAATAGGTTGATAAGATCTATGTTCGGATTTTCGCGCATGACATAGAGGAGGGGAGACATATTGACGGTGCTTCGAGTATCATAGCGGTTTATCTGTATAAGGCATGTCTCTTTGATGACTTGAGGTTGCTCACTTAATAATTTCTTTAAAGCAGATAGATTCTCTGTACTGACCTCAGTACTTGGATCTAGTAATTTGTAAATTTGTTGTGCTTCTGGACTTGGCATTAGATAAACTCTTTTAT
>JBDQEV010000023.1:0-14929 GCA_040266255.1 Gammaproteobacteria bacterium | reverse complement strand
GTGAGCATAGTGACGTTTTTCACTTTCATACTCTACGTGTGCAGTGTTAATTGTAATACCACGTTCTTTTTCTTCTGGAGCCTTATCGATCTCACCCATTACTTCACCAGCAAGCGCTGCTGTTAATGTTGTTTTACCATGATCAACGTGTCCAATTGTACCTACGTTGACGTGTACTTTATTTCTTTCAAATTCGCCCATTAGTTGCTCCAATATATTTCAGTTCGCTTTATACTTACAAAACAGTTTGTATTTTTTAACATTTTAATACCAATAAATCAAGTGCTAAATACAGATCACTTCGACTCACCCTTAATTACAGCCTCTGCAATACTTGCAGGGACCTCTCCATATCGTTTTGGATCAATATTAGGAACTGCACGCCCTCTGGTCATTGATCTAAGCTGTGTAACATAACCGAATAACTCAGCTAGTGGAACCTCTGCTTTTACAATTTTTCCAGCATGACCATCATCCATTCCTAAGATCAACCCTCTTCTTCTATTTAAATCTGCTACGACATCACCAACATGCTCTTCAGGAGTAATAACTTCAACATGCATGATTGGCTCTAATAAATACGGCTGAGCATTCTTAACACCCTCTCTTAAACACTGCATTGCTGCAAGCTTAAATGCCATTTCACTTGAGTCAACATCGTGATAGGAACCGTCATACAATGTTGCCTTAATATCCACTAAAGGATAACCTGAAAGCACACCATTTTCTGCCTGCTCTTGAAGCCCTTTGTCTACTGCTGGGATATACTCTCTTGGAATTGCACCACCAACAATTTCGTTGACAAACTCGTACCCTTTACCACTCTCTAATGGCTCAAGCTTAATGTAAACATGTCCGTACTGACCTTTACCACCACTCTGCTTAATATATTTCGCTTCTTGCTTAACTGTACCTTTAATACCTTCTCTATATGCAACGTGTGGCTTACCAACACTCGCTTCTACACCAAATTCAGTCCTTAAGCGATTGACAATAACATCTAGGTGTAACTCACCCATACCCATAATAATTGTTTGACCTGAATCAGGATCACTCTTCACCTGGAAGGATGGATCTTCTACTGTCAGTCTTGATAATGCAATTCCTAGCTTCTCTTGAGCTGCTTTATTCTTAGGCTCAATTGCAACACTAATTACAGGCTCAGGAATATGCATTGACTCTAATGAAATAGGATGATTAAGATCAGAAATTGTGTTACCTGTTCTCAATGTCTTTAGACCAACAGCTGCAACAATTTCACCTGCTTGCGCACTTTCAATATCCACACGCTGATCTGCTTGCATTAACAGTATACGACCAATTCTTTCTTTCTTACCTGTTGCGACATTGAGCACCGCTTCACCAGATTTAAGAACACCTGAATATACACGAATATAGGTTAAGGTTCCAACAAATGGATCAGTCACAATTTTGAATGCTAGCGCTGACAGTGGCTCATTTGGGTCTGGTTTACGCTCAACCTCTTCCTCATTTTCATTTGTTCCTTTAACCGGTGGTACATCTACTGGACTTGGCAAAAAGTCAACAACACTATCAAGAACTGGTTGCACACCTTTGTTCTTAAACGCTGAACCACACATCATTGGAATAATTTCATTAGCAAGAGTTAGCTTTCGAACACCTGCTTTAATATCTTCAACAGAAAGATCGCCGCTTTCAAAGAACTTGTCCATCAGCTCTTCATCAGACTCAGCAACAGTTTCTAACAGTTCTTGACGCTTTTCTGCAGCGATATCTTCAAGATCTGCTGGAATATCTTTCTCTTCCCAGGTTACACCCTTATCTTCTTGATTCCAGATAATTGCTTTCATTTTTATCAAGTCTACTACACCTTCGAAGTAGTCCTCTTTACCAATTGGAATATTTAAAATCAAAGGTCTAGCTTTCAATCGTGTTCTTACAAGCTCTACCACTCTGTAGAAATCTGCACCAGATCGGTCCATTTTATTAACAAAACCAATTCTTGGAACACCATATCTATTCGCTTGCATCCAAACTGTTTCTGATTGCGGCTCTACACCACCTACTGAACAGAATACAACAACTGCACCATCCAGCACTCGAAGTGAACGCTCTACCTCAACAGTAAAGTCAACGTGTCCTGGAGTGTCAATTATATTAATTCTATGGTTATTCCATTCGGTTGTAATCGCTGCAGATGAAATAGTAATCCCTCTATCACGCTCTTGGGGCATGGTATCCATGGTGGTATTACCTACATCAATATTTCCAATTTCTCTGATTTTACCAGTGTAATACAAAATACGCTCAGTAGTTGTTGTTTTACCAGCATCAACGTGCGCTGAAATACCAATGTTACGTGTTTGTACTAAGTTTACATTTTTCTGTAACTGCTTAATGTCAACATTACCTTTCTGTGGATTGCCCATTTTACTCTCTCTTCGTCAATAGTATTTGTGTTTAAGATTCTTCGGTTTGTGTACGTTCACGTCTAACTAAATTTGCATTAACGCGGTTGGCCATTGCCATTTTATCCTGCGTCTCTTTCTTAGTAACTGAACCACTCTTACCATCTAAGGTGTCAATAATTTCATTAGATAGCTTCTTGGTCATACTTGCACCTTCTGAGCGATCTCTTGATGACGAAATCAACCACCTTAGTGCTAAAGTTTGACCTCTAGTTTTATTAACTACAATTGGAACCTGATAGTTTGCCCCACCAAAGCGCTTGGTCTTCACCTCAACCTTTGGTGTAATCACTTCAATAACCTTTGCAAGCATCTTAACCTCTAGGTCTCTAACGTCTGCAACATCTCCTACAAGCTCTTTATGCTTATCAGATGCACGGTTAGCAGCAGCTGTCATTGAATCATAAACAATTCTTCTAGCCAATGATGCTTTACCATCTTTCATTACAGCACGGATCATTTTTTCTACTAACTGAGTATGCTCACTTTCAACGTATCTATTATCAATTAATTTTCTTGCAGCATTGCCATGAAACTCTACTGATGCTCTTTTACCTCTAGACATATATTAACCTCGTCTTACTTGCTATCTTTAGGACGCTTTGTTCCTACTTTTGAACGACCCTGGCGTCTGTCTTTTACACCCGTCGCATCATACTTACCGCGAACAACTTTTACGTTCACACCTGGTAGATCTTTACGACTTCCACCTTGAATCAAAACAACTGAGTGCTCTTTTAAATCATGGTCAATACCTGGAATAGCAGCTGTCACTTCAAATCCAGTTCTAGTATTTACCTTACATACTTTTCGGTTAGCTGAGTTTGGCTTTTTAGGCTTTACAACCTTTACCACCATACAGATACCTCCAACCTGAGGCTGGCCTTTAAGTGCTCTAATTGTACCACTTGCTTTCTTTCGTTTTCTGCCCTTTCGAACATGCTGTTGTATTGTTGGCATATCTCACCCTAATATATTTAAGTATTTACACTGCGTGTATTCTATTTGATGTATAGTATTTTTGTCAAGCAAGATTTTAAGAATCATACAGTTATCACTCTTTTTCATCTCTTACTTGCTCAAAACTAATATCATCTACTGATCCTTCATTAGAGCTTTGAGCCTCTTCTGATTGATCCCCCCCTAATAAAGACCCTGTGAATATATCATCCATATTCACAGCACTTTCTTTCTGCATTTCGTTTTGCTTACTAAAACCTGTACCTGCAGGAATTAGACGACCTACGATTACATTTTCTTTTAACCCTCTTAATACATCACTCTTACCTAGTACTGCACTATCTGTTAAAATTCGTGTAGTTTCTTGGAATGAAGCTGCTGAAATCCATGAATCAGTAGTTAGTGAAGCTTTAGTAATACCTAACAGTACACGCTCGTACTTTGGTACTACTCCTACACCTGTTAGCTTATTAGCTGATTCTTCAATATCACGAATCATCACCACATCACCTTCACTAAACTCACTATCACCTGGATTTAAGACCAATGCTTTACGTAACATTTGCTTAGCTATCACCTCAATGTGCTTATCATTGATTGTTACACCTTGTAAACGGTAAACATCCTGTACTTCATTCACAATATAATTAGCGAATGCACCAATACCAAGCAATCTTAATATAGCATGTGGATCAGCTGGACCGTCTACAATAATGTCCCCCATCTCTACAGTTTCACCTTCGAAAACAGTGATAGATCTCCATCTTGGAATGAGCTCTTCAATGGCAACACCATCATGAGACGTAATGATTAAGCGACGCTTTTCTTTAGTTTCTTTACCAAAGCTCACAACTCCACTATGCTCTGCATATACTGCAATATCCTTTGGACGTCTTGCTTCAAACAAGTCTGCTACGCGTGGCAAACCACCCGCAATATCTTTGGTCTTAAAGCTTTCTTTTGGAATTCTTGCTATTATGTCACCAACACGGATTTTAGCACCATCTTCTAAGTTGGTTACTGCACCAGAGCCCAAGAAGTAAGCTGCAGGCATATTACTTCCAGGAATCATAACTGATTCACCTTTATCATCAATAACACCAATCATTGGACGCTTCTGATTACTAGATTTTTGATCAGTTGGCAGTACAATAATACTGGATAAGCCTGTCATTTCATCTACCTGACGACTAATTGTCACACCCTCTACCATATCATTTAATTTAATATAACCTGATACTTCAGAAATAATTGAGTGCGTATATGGATCCCATTCTGCTAAAACACTACCTGCTGCAACTTTTTCACCATCTGAGAACATGATTTTAGCACCATAAGAAATTGGATACTTTTCAACCTCACGACCAGATTCATCAATAACACTGATACTTCCGGATCTCGAAATTGCGATCAATCTACCTTCATCATTCTGTAGTGTTTTAATATTATTTAATCTAATGCTACCCGATATTCTTGATTGAACATTATTTTCAGCTGAAGCACGAGAAGCCGCACCACCAATATGGAACGTTCTTAATGTTAACTGTGTACCTGGTTCACCGATAGACTGCGCTGCTATAATACCAACTGCTTCACCTAGGTTAACCATTCGACCTCTAGCTAAATCACGACCGTAACATAAAGCACACACACCTTCTTTTGCTTCACATGTAATAACAGTTCTTACGTTTACACGCTCTACTCTATGCTCGTCAAGAAGGATAACATTTTTCTCATCTAGCATTTCACCACGCTTGATGATTACTTCGCCATTTAAACCTGTCACATCTTTAGAAAGCACACGCCCTAACACACGATCTACTAATGATTCAACAATTTCACCACCTTCAATATGTGAGCCTACTTCAATGCCAGTTTCAGTCTGACAGTCATTCTCCGTGACAACTAAATCTTGTGCTACATCTACCAAACGTCTTGTTAAGTGACCTGAGTTTGCTGTTTTTAACGCTGTATCTGCTAGACCCTTTCTTGAACCGTGTGTTGTAGTATAGTACTGCAATACATCCAAACCTTCTTTTAAGTTTGAAGTAACTGGCCGTTCAATAATACTACCATCTGGTCTAGACATTGGTCCACGCATACCAGCAAGCTGTCTTAACTGAGCTACTGAACCCCTAGCACCAGAGTCTGCCATCATATAAACAGGGTTTGCGGAAGGCTGTTGTTGCTCTTTTCCTTGTTGATCAGTGTATAAGTCAGTTGACATATTGGTCATCATAATATCAGCAACCTTATCAGCTACATCTGACCAGACGTCAATCACTTTGTTTGAGAACTCTTTCTGTGTAATTAAACCTGAATCAAACTGTTTTTGAATGACAGCGACATCTTTTTCACCTCGATCAAGAATGGACTGCTTTTGCTCAGGAATTTCAATGTTATCAATACCAATTGATGCACCTGATTTGGTTGCATACTCAAAGCCTAGATACATAATTTGATCTACAAAGACAACTGTTTGCTTTGTGTCACAACGCCTATAGCATTCATTGACTAAACTAGATATATCCTTTTTCTTCAATACCTTATTAATCATATCAAATGGAATATTCGCAGGCAATACGCGCTTCATTATAATACGTCCAGGTGTTGTCTCAACAACCATGGTTTCCCCAGCATGTTCAATTCTAACTTTAACTAAGGAATGAATATCAACCAAGTCTTGCTCATATGCTCTGATTAACTCTTTCTCATTAGAAAATAGCATTCCCTCACCCTTCACTGCAAAACGCTGCTGTGTAAGATAGTAAAGCCCTAGAATAATATCTAGCTGAGGCGCAACAACTGGCTTTCCACTTGCCGGTGATAGAATATTATTAGTAGACATCATCAGACATCTAGCCTCTAGTTGAGCTTCATATGTTAATGGAACATGTACTGACATAGTATCACCATCAAAGTCAGCGTTAAATGATGCACATGCCAATGGATGAAGCTGAATTGCTTTACCTTCAATTAATTTAGGCTCAAAAGCTTGAATACTTAATCTATGCAATGTTGGAGCACGGTTTAATAACACTGGGTGCTCCCTGATCACGTGCTCTAAGATATCCCAAACCGCAGCTTCTTCGCGTTCTACCATTTTCTTAGCAGACTTAATCGTACTTGCTAGACCGAGTCTCTGAAGTCTTCCATATACGAAAGGCTTAAATAACTCAATCGCCATCTTCTTAGGAATACCACACTGATGAAGCTTTAATGTAGGCCCTACAACAATTACTGATCTAGCAGAGAAATCTACACGCTTACCTAATAAGTTTTGACGGAATCTACCTTTCTTACCTTTTAAGAATCCAGCAATAGACTGCAAAGGACGCTTGTTTGTACCAGTAATTACTTTACCTCTGCGACCATTATCAAATAATGCATCAACAGCTTCTTGCAACATTCTTTTTTCATTATTAACAATAATTGATGGCGCACCTAATTCAAGTAAACGCTTCAATCGATTATTCCTGTTAATCACTCTTCTATATAAATCGTTCAAATCAGAAGTTGCAAACCTTCCACCTGGAAGAGGCACTAAAGGACGTAAATCTGGAGGTAAAACTGGTAAAACAGTCATGACCATATCTTGTGGTCTATTTCCAGAAGTCTTGAATGCGTTCAACATACTTAAACGCTTAGTTTGTTTTTTACGCTTTGCATCAGAAGTAATTGAAGGAAGCTCTTCTAGAATCTCAGCAATTTCTACATCAATATCAATTGCGGCAAGAATTTCATGAATCGCCTCACCACCCATTTTAGCATCGAATTCATCTCCATGTAATTCAAGATGCTCATAGTACTCTTCTTCAGTTAAAAGTTGTCCTCTTTCAAGCTCTGTCATGCCACCGTCTGTAACGATGTATGCTTCGTAGTATAATACTCTCTCAACATCTTTTCTTTTCATGTCAAGCATCCAGCTAATTCTGGATGGCAAAGATTTAAGGAACCAGATATGTGCAACAGGGGTCGCTAAACGAATATGCCCCATACGCTCTCTTCTAACTTTACTTAAAGTAACCTCAACGCCACACTTTTCACAAATCACACCACGGTGCTTCAAACGCTTGTATTTTCCACACTCACACTGCCAGTCTCTTGTAGGACCAAAAACACGTGCACAAAATAAACCGTCTGGAACTGGACCAAATGTTCTATAGTTTACTGTTTCAGGACTCTTAATTTCACCGAAGGACAGCTCTTCAATTTCACTTGGTGAAAAGATCTGTAACTTAATTGACTCTAATGTCTGAGGATCACAGTTATCTTTGAACGTAGACGCTGCTGCATTTAAGTCCTTTCTCATGTTGATTCTCATATTCTTTATTACCATAAACTATTCCTGCTGATCGTTCATTGAAACTTTAATACCCAAGGCCATAATTTCTTTTACAAGAACATTAAATGACTCTGGAATACTTGCCTGAATTTTGTAGTTACCATCAACTATGTTTTTATACATCCTGGTTCTACCCATCACATCATCTGATTTTACAGTGAGCATTTCCTGCAGAGTATGTGCAGCACCGTATGCTTCAAGCGCCCATACTTCCATTTCACCAAATCTTTGACCACCAAACTGTGCTTTACCGCTCAATGGCTGCTGAGTAACTAAACTATATGAACCAGTTGATCTCGCATGCATCTTATCATCAACTAAGTGATTTAACTTCAGCATGTACATATAACCAACTGTTGACTTTTGATCAAATGGACGACCAGTTCTACCATCGTAAAGCTGTGTCTGTCCACTTTCAGGTAAATCTGCAAGCTTTAATATGCTCTTGATCTTATCACTTTTTGCACCATCAAATACTGGAGTTGCCATTGGAACACCAGCTTTCAGATTATCTACAAGCTTCAAGAATTCTTCATCCGTGTATTGATCGATTTTAACTGCTTGAGCATCACTTAAGCTATAAATATCTTTCACAAACTTTCTCAGAGATTTAATATCGTCTTTCGCTTGTAAACGTCTTATCTTTTCACCTAAGCCTTTAGATGCCCAACCTAAATGAACTTCTAAAATCTGACCTACGTTCATACGAGAAGGAACACCTAGGGGATTCAAGATCACATCAATTGGTGTACCATCTTCCATATAAGGCATGTCTTCAACTGGTATAATGGTTGATACACAACCTTTGTTACCATGTCTTCCTGCCATTTTATCACCAGGCTGGACTCGTCGGGTTGTTGCCAAGAATACCTTAACAATCTTAATTACGCCAGGCGCTAATTCATCACCCATTTTAATTTGAGCTTCACGCTTCGCAAGCTTTTCTTCAAAGGTCTTTTGCAAATCAGTAAGCTGCTGAGCTAACTGTTCTGTACGCTCATTCACTGCATCTTGATCTGATACAATTTTAGCTAACTGAACTTTCTCCACTGATGCTAACCAGTCTTGTGACATTTTATCACCAGACTTCTTGCCCTTAATACCACTCTTGTATGATTTATTCTTCAAGTTTTCAATTAATGCTTGGTAAACAATGCCTGCTTTTAACTGCAGCTCATCAGATAAATCTTTTCTTGCCTGCTCAAGCTCTTCTGCTTCAATTTGCAAAGCTCTTGCATCTTTCTTTACACCATCACGTGTAAAGACCTTAACATCAACAACAGTACCTGATTTACCAGCAGGAACACGCAAAGATGAATCTTTTACATCTGATGCTTTTTCACCAAAGATTGCTCTCAATAGCTTTTCCTCAGGTGTAAGCTGTGTTTCACCTTTAGGGGTAATCTTACCTACTAAGATATCACCACCCTCTACTTTAGCACCAACATAAGCAATACCTGCTTCATCTAATTTAGCAAGTGAGGTCTCACCTATATTTGGTATATCAGCAGTAACTTCCTCTGATCCAAGCTTGGTATCTCTAGCAATACATTGAAACTCTTCAATATGTACAGAAGTAAATCTATCTTGCTGTGCAACTCGCTCAGAAAGGATAATTGAATCTTCAAAGTTATACCCATTCCATGATAAGAAAGCGACCAACATATTCTGCCCTAAAGCCAACTCACCTAAGTCAGTAGCTGCACCATCTGTTAAAATATCACCTTTATTAACTTGCTGACCTACACTCACTAATGGTCTTTGGTTGATACAAGTATTTTGATTCGACCTAAAGAACTTAGTCAAACGATAAATATCAACCCCAATATCAGTACCACTAGTTTCACTGGTCTTAATCACGATTCTTGAAGAGTCTACTGATTCAACGATACCTGAACGCTTTGCGACAATTGATACACCAGAATCTGATGCAACAAGCCTTTCCATACCAGTACCAACAAGTGGCTTATCTGCATGAATAGTCGGAACAGCCTGACGTTGCATGTTTGACCCCATCAGCGCACGGTTTGCATCATCATGTTCTAAGAATGGAATCAATGATGCTGCAACAGATACTGGCTGGTTAGTTGCAACCTCTATATAACCCAATTGATCAGGTGTACAGCTTGTATAATCACCATTATAACGACACTCAATGGTTTGATCTAAGATTTTACCTTTCTTATCACGAGTGACATGAGCCTGTGCAATGTAAGAGTTATATTCTTCATGTGCAGCAAGATATGTGATCTCTGAAGTTACTACACCAGCTTTCACTACCAAGAATGGTGTCACCATGAAACCATACTTGTTTAAATCTGAGTAAACTGCTAGTGAGTTAATCAAACCAATGTTTTGACCTTCCGGTGTTTCAATTGGACAAATACGACCATAGTGTGATGAGTGAACATCACGCACATCAATTGTTGCACGTGTTCTATCTAAACCACCTTGACCTAATGCTGATATTCTTCTCAAATGAGTGATCAATGAAAGAGGGTTTCCTCTTTCCATATATTGAGAAAGCTGACTTGTGCTGAATAACTCTCTCCAACTGGTTACAATTGGCTTTGAGTTAAAGAAGTCTTGCGGTAATCTACCCTCATTCTCAGGCTCTGACATTCTGTCTAGTGTTGTTCTAGTGACTTTAGACATTGCAATTCTAAACTGATTTGCGACCATCTCACCGACACAACGAACTCTTCTGTTACTTAGATTGTCAATATCATCGATTGTATGGCCATCAATACCATTTCTGGTATCAACCAGTGACTTAACAACAGCAAGAACATCGTCAGGCTCTAATGTGCCTAATTCTTCTGGTTTGTCTAACTTGAAGCGATCATTTAGCTTCATTCTACCAATATGTGACAAATCATATCGTGTTGCATCATAAAATAATGATTCAAATAAATTCTTTGCAGCCTCAGGTGTTGGCGGCTCACCTGGACGTAATGTTTTATATATCTCGACCCACGCATCTAATTGGGTGACTGTAGAGTCTGTCATTAGTGTATCTGAAATGTATCCTCCACATTCCAAATCATTAATATAAAGAACTTCTAGGTTCTTCACGCCACAACTAATGATCTCTTCAATTAATTCTTCTGTCAATGCTGTGTTAGCAGGTGCTATCAACTCACCTGTAGATTCATTGACGACTGGGTTAGCTGAAACAAGTCCAACCAAATAGCTTCTTTCTACTTCTAAAGTTTTAAGCTTTGCTTTATTCATCTTACGAATGTGGCTGACCCAAATCCGCGTTCCTTTTTCACAAACAACTGTTCCATCTTCTAAGCAAATATCTTGCGTAGCAACTTTACCTTTTAATCTTTCAGGAACAATATTTGCTATAATTTTTTGACCATCTATTGTAAATGAGTCTTTATCGAAGAAGTGTTCAAGAATCGCTTGAGAGCTGTAACCCATTGCCTTTAAAAGCACAGTTACTGGTAATTTCTTACGGCGATCAATTCTAGCAGAAATGATATCTTTAGCATCAAACTCTAAATCAATCCATGCACCTCTATAAGGAATAACCCTTGCAGAGTAAAGCAACTTTCCTGATGAGTGAGTTTTTCCACTGTCATGCTCGATAGAAACACCCGGAGATCTATATAACTGAGCGACAACAACACGTTCAGTTCCATTAATCACAAAGCTTCCAACATCAGTCATGAAAGGAATATCACCTACATAAACTTCTTGCTCTTTAACTTCTCTAATTTGTTTTGAACCATCATCTTCAGATACATCAAAGTAAACTAAACGCAGTTTAGCGCGTAATGCAGCAGAATATGTTCTACCCCTAATTTTACACTCATGCTCTGAAAACGCAGGTTCATCTATTGTGTAGGAATCATATTCCAATGTAATGTTTGATCCATGAATTGGGAAGCATTGGCTGAACTCCGCATGTAAGCCAGTATTCTTTAGCTTATTTGGCGCAACACCCAATTGCAAAAAGTCTTCATTATAAGACTTTAATTGCAACCCAATCAAATTTGGAACTGGCAACTGACTCTGTGACGACCCAAGGTCTAACCTTGGGCGTGACTTTACAACTGCTGACATCTTATCATTCATATGATTTACCCTAACACAATAGACTGTAACGGCGGCACAGTAGATTATTTAATTTCTACTGACGCACCTGCTTCTTTTAGTACTTCTGCTAATGCATCTGCAGCAGCTTTATCGACACCTTCTGCAAGAACAACTGGTGCACTTTCAACTAAGTCTTTAGCTTCTTTCAAACCAAGGCTTAACTTTTCTTTTACAGCTTTAACAACTTTAATTTTGTTGTCACCAAAGCTGGTCATTTCAACATTGAACTCAGTTTGTTCTGCAGCAGCTTCGCCACCAGCAGCTGGTGCAGCAACAGCAGCAACAGGTGCAGCAGCTGAAACGCCAAACTCTTCTTCAATTGCTTTTACAAGATCTGCGCATTCTGCTACAGTCAAGTCTTTGATCTGTTTGATCATATCCTCTATTTTATTTGCCATTTTTCTCTCCGGTTGGGTTTAATAGATTTAACTGCCTTTCTGCTCAGAGACAGCGTGCAGTACACGAGCTACCTGGCCATATACATCTTTCAATGCCATTGCAAGATGTACGGTAGGCGCTTGGATTCCTCGCGCGATCATGGCAATTGCCTCCTCTCTAGTAGGTAGACTCATGACATAATCAATGTTTTCTGCACCATAGCGAACGCCCTCTATAGCAGCAGATTTAATTACAAGTGCCTCATTTGATTTAGCAAAGTCAGACAATAACTTTGCACCTGATGATAACTCATCAAATGAGAAACCTAGTAAAACTGGGTTTTTCAGATCATCACATAAGACTGAATATGCATCAGACTTACTAAAGACCTTTCTGGATAATGTATTCTTAGCCACAATTAATTCAACATTCTTTTCACGAGCACTAGCACGTAAACGCATCATATCTGTTGCTTCTACACCATGGTTCTCTGCAACCACAACTGCAACTGAACGTTTAGACAAGTCTTCTACTGTTTGAACAATCTGTTCTTTTTGTTTTCTTGAAATCGCCATCTTGTGCTCCTTAATCTACTGTATGAATATCAACTGCGATGCCTGGCCCCATTGTTGTGCTCACGTAAAATGAACGCATATATTGACCTTTAGCTCTTGCAGGCTTTAATCTTTTTACTTCACTTACCAATAACCTAATGTTATCAATAATTTTACTTGCCTCATAACTAGAAGGCCCAACTCTTGCATGAACAGCACCCTGTTTGTCTGTTCTAAAGAAAATCTGACCTTTTTTCATATTCTCAACCGCCTTGGCTGGATCAGGAGATACAGTACCATCCTTCGGATTAGGCATTAAACCCTTAGGCCCAAGAATACGCCCCAACTTACCCACTACTGGCATCATATCTGGGGTTGCAACAACAATATCACAATCAACTTCACCTTTAGTGAACGCCTCAGCTAAATCTTCTGCACCAATAATATCTGCGCCGGCTTTTTCAGCTGCAATTGCTTGCTCGCCTTTTGCGAACACCGCAACTTTAACAGACTTGCCTAGTCCATGCTCAGGGCATACTGAACCCCTTACTGACTCACCTACTGGTATACCAAGCCTAATAGCAACATCAACTGATGCATCAAACTTTTCACCTGTTTTAGCATCTTTAGAAATGTTAATACATGCTGCAACAGCCTGATCTAATGAAAGCTTTTCATTTGGCTTAGCTTCTTGAGCAAACACTATTCTTTTACTGCTCATATTAGGACTCCTCACTCTCTTCTATGTCTTTTAAATCTACATCTACACCCATGCTGCGCGCAGTTCCTGCAATCGTCTTAGCCATTGCTAGTGCATCTAAACCAGTTAACTCATCTTTCTTACGCTCAATAATTGACATCACATCTTGTGAAGTTAACTTTCCAACTTTATTTTTATTTGGTTCACCACTTCCTTTGCAACCTATAATATCTTTAATCATCACAGCAACCGGCGGCGCACTGATATCCATTTCAAAAGAACGGTCTTTATTATTGATACGAAGTTTTACACCAACAAGTGTACCTTCTTTTTCTTTTGCCAAGCTTCTATCGTTAAACTGCACACAAAAATCGCGCATATTTACACCATACTGCCCTAAAATAGAACCAACTGAACCTGGGTTCGCTTTTCCAGTTTCCACTTGTAACTTTACTATTTGAATATTCTCAGCCTTCGCCATACTTACGCCCTTATCGTTATGTTAATTTCTCTACTTGCCCAAACTCTAGGTCCACAGGAGTTGAGCGACCAAATATCAATACTGATACAACCAATCTACTCTTTTCATGATTCACATCTTCAACAACACCTTGGAAGTCTGCAAAAGGCCCTGTGATAACACGAACCATTTCACCAACATCATATGCCACGTTCAAACGCGGCTTAGGTGCTTCCTCTCCCTCAGAACGGTTAAGGATCCTATCTATTTCATTTCTAGGCATAGGCATAGGCTTCTTACCCTTCTTGCCACCTAGGAAACCTAAAACTTTTGTTGCATTTCGTACCAAATACCACGCATCATCATGCATATTCATTTCTGCTAAGATATAACCTGGCATGAGCTTCTTTATTTTTGAAACTTTTTTCCCGTCTCTAAGCTCGATGACCTCCTCTGTAGGCACAATCAATTCACCAAAGTAAGATTCTAGCCCTTGCGCAGCTATCTTGCGAGTCATCTCCTCGATCATTTTATTCTCAAAGCCTGTTGCTACATGCACAGCATACCAACTTAGTTTTATTTCATCATTATTTTCTGACATAACTTAACTCGTAATCGAAGACAAAACCCAAACCAGCACATTATCTAGCAATGCAATCATAAATGAAATAATCACAACAGCTATACCAACTGCAAACGTACTGACTGCTATTTCTCTCTGGCTAGGCCAAACCACCTTTCTAATCTCTGCTCTAGATAGCTTTATATATTTAGAAAAGTCTTGTCCGGAAGTTGTGAATTTCAATCCTAAAAGCAAAATCAATGCAGTGACCGCCCATGACAATGCCTGCGCCGATGCTGCTTGAATATTAATATATTGAAAATAGAAAGACACCAACACCATAGACGATGCCAGCAACCAAATCAATGTATCTTTAATCAATGTACCCATACAATATTTACCATATCCAGAAG
>JBDQEV010000022.1:0-16216 GCA_040266255.1 Gammaproteobacteria bacterium | reverse complement strand
TTTTTAATTGGGACATACCAAAACTATATTGTCTTAATTACACTCATTATGACTAACTTAATTAATATTGGTCTAGATCTTTTATGGATCCCAGAGTTCGGAGCGGTTGGTGCTGCATATGCGACTGTTGCATCAATGTTATTCCAGGTATCCATGCTGATGTGGATGCTACTCTCACCGCATAATCAAAAAAAATATTTGACACATCGATTCACTCTTGATGTCAGCCTGATGACAAGAGCACTTAGGCTTGGCTACCCAGAAGCAGCGTCTCACTTTTTTGAAATGTCAGCTTGGGCATTTATCATCTCAATCATGGCAAACTTAGGTGATGACTTTTTACTGATCAGCTCTATCGCTCAAAACTTATTCATTTTATTTATGTTCACCTATAGTGAACTAGGAAATGCTGTAAAAACACTTGCTGCTAACTATGTAGGCGCATCACAGCTTAATGACATTAGCACCCTATTAGGCAGTGCACTAAAAATACATTTATGCTTTGTGTTTACACTCAGTGTTGTCTGTTTAGTTGAACCAGAATGGGTTGTTGGCATCTTCAACTTAGATGCAGAGTCAATACACATCAAGAACCAAGTTATCATGGCCATGAATGGCCTTATTATATTCTTCTTACTAGATGGTATTGCTTATATTTTAACCAATATTCTTGCAGCATTTGGTGATACATTTATGTCAATGGTGATATTCTCATTTAACATGTGGGGGTTTTTAGTCCTACCTACATTTATCTATGCCAATTACTTATCGATAACACCTACCACTTTACCTTTAGTGATTTTACCTTTATATGGGATTCTAGCCTGCTCTGGGCTATACCTCAGATACAAAAGTGCTCCAGTCACGATGCTTACTGATCAGTGCTAGTCCCCAATGCAACTTCACATGCTTGCTTTGTTGTCTCGACCAGTGTTGGATGTGGCATAATCGTCAATGCTAAATCAGATAAAGTAGCACCCATTTCTATTGCAAGACAATATACACCAATTAATTCACCTGCATCACGACCAACAATACTTGCACCTAGAATATATCCATCTTCATCTGCAAATACTTTTGTATGTCCATTTGTATGATGTGTTGCAACTGCTCTCCCACATGCTGCCCAAGGGAATTTTCCAACTTGATAGCTTTTATCAGAATCTTTTAATTCATCCTCTTGCTTTCCAACCCATGCAACTTCAGGATCCGTATAAGAAACTGATGGCATACAAATATGATCATAACGAATATTTTTACCTGCAATGACCTCAGATACAACATGACCATGTGCAGATGATCTATGAGCTAACATAGCATTATCAAAATCTGTTTTTGCAACATCCCCAATTGCATAGATATGATCCAAGTGGCTTCGTAAATACTCATCAACCTTAATAAAACCATGCTCATCAACACCAACATCAATGCCTTCAAGGCCTAGGCCTTCTGTATAAGGATGTCGGCCCACTGCGTATAAAATTTGATCACAATTAATTTCTTCAATTTTGCCTGCTACTTCATATTGAACCAAAATTGAATCTGAACAATCAACTGAAGCAACTTTAGCACCGGTAATGAATTGTATGCCCCGTTCTTCCATGGTCTTTTTACATAGATTTGCATGCTGCAAATCAGCACCTAACATAATACGATCAAAGTATTCTATCACCACTACTTCACACCCAAGTGCATTATAAATGGTGGCCATCTCACAGCCAATCACGCCTCCCCCAATCACTACAAGCACACCGTCAGACTTATCTAGTCTAAGTGCACCTGTTGAATCAAATATGCGATCATCTTTTGGTAAAAACTGTGGACGATTTGGTTTTGACCCTGTTGCAATAATTGCATGCTTAAATGTCACCTGCATTGGTTCTTCGCCATGTACATCCAATGTAAATGCATCCTTAAAAGAAGCATGCCCAACCACACTGCGCACACGTCGTTTTTTACCCAGCATTGCCAAACCCATCGATAGCTTATCTACAGATTCATTTACCGAGTTTCTTAGTGCTTCTATATCAATACTTGGTTCTTCAAATAAAATACCTCTTGCTGCACTAGACTTTGCATCATACATTGTTTTCGCAATGCCCAATAATGCTTTTGATGGAATACAGCCCACATTAAGGCAGACGCCTCCAAGATCCTCATATTGATTCACCAGTAGCGTGCTTAAACCACCATCTTGACAACGGTATGCTGCTGCAATACCAGCTGGCCCGCCACCAATGACAACAACATCAAAACTCTCATGTGTTACTTCACTCATTTCTATCTCCCCAATCTAGTTATACATCAATAGCGAATCATTTAATTCTGCAATCTCATCTACGATACTTTGAAAATCTTTTAACAGTTTTGCTGCATCAGCACCATTAATCACTCTATGATCATAGCTTAGTGAAATTGGCAACATTAACCTTGGTGCGATTCTTTTATCTAGAACTTTAGGCACCAGAGTTGCTTTGGTCACACCAAAAATAGATGCCTGTGGTGCATTAATAATTGGAGTAAAGTACCCATCAATTAGATGCCCTAAACTAGAGATTGTTGTACTGCCACCTTGCATTTGTTGTGTTGATAACTTTCCTTCTTTTGCCAAAGACGCTAAGCGAAGAATGTCTTTTGAAATTGCAACAATATCTTTATGATTCACATTCTGCAGCACTGGAACCAGTAAACCATTTGGTGTATCAACTGCAATGCCAATATGATGTGTTTTTATCTGTGCATGACTGTCGTGTGCGACAAAGAGACGATTAAAGACTGGATGGAGATCTAACAACTTACTGATAACTTTCAAAAGTATTGGTAGTACTGTAAGCTTACCTCCCATCTCTTCGCACGCACTTTGGTGCTTGCGCCTTAAATCATCTAACTTTGTAATATCAACCTGACAATGGTGTGTCACCATAGGAATAGATTGCCAACACTGAGTTAAATGCTGAGATGCATATACCCCAGTAGATGAAACTGCGATAGAGTCTCGCTGATCATAAGCACTTAGATCATACTGCTGTACTTGAGTTTGTGTTGATTGCCCACGAAGGTATTGCTCAATATCTTTAGGGGTAATCTGCTGAGAAGAACCACTGCCCTTAATTTCACTTAGATCTAGCCCCATTTCACGAGCAATCCGTCTCACAAATGGCCCGGCATGCACCCGATCACAGTTGGCTTCAACCATAATATCTGGTTGTGGTTCAATCACTTTTTCCAGTTCAGGTTCAACTGCTACACTGTCATCACCTTTATGATTCATCTCTGCTTGGACTATAGCAATTACATCACCGGGTGAGACCATATCATTCGGCTTCACCAAAATCTCAGTAACCTGACCAGAAAATGGAGAAGGCACTTCCATGGCCGCC
This sequence comes from Gammaproteobacteria bacterium, assembly GCA_040266255.1. Classification (GTDB taxonomy): domain Bacteria; phylum Pseudomonadota; class Gammaproteobacteria; order Comchoanobacterales; family Comchoanobacteraceae; genus Comchoanobacter. The sequence continues at coordinate 12,836 of JBDQEV010000022.1, read as the reverse complement.
TTCTCAGACTCTAATGTAATTAATCCCTGATCTAGCTCAACTTGTTCACCTTGCTGAACAATAACTTCAATCACTCGGCTTTCAGCATGTCCACCTAGGTCTGGAACAATAACCTTTTTTGTGACTGTCTGATCCATACTATTCCCTCATTGATGCCTTAATTTTACTCACAATAGCCTGTTTTGAAACTGCAAAATGTTCACGCAATGCCTCTCTTGTATCGCTTAGTCCATGGCCATCTGTACCAAGCGTGTGAAATGGCTGTTGAATATATTCTCTCAACAATCCAGGAACTGATGTAACGTAATCCGATACAGCAAAAACTTGCTGCCCAGTCATCTTGCTACTTAACCAATTAGGACTTTTATCTGCATGACGTGCAGCCTCAGACCAACTTGTTACACTCCAAACCCTTACACTTATTCCTTCATCCAATAATACTTTTGCAGCAGAGCGTGCTTCAAGTAACAGCGTACCTGATGCAAGTATTTCCACAGATGGGTTATCAACATCATCTATGACATATAAACCTGATAGAATATCATCTTCAATCCCTATGGGCATTTGAGGGTGTGCATAATTTTCATTCATGACTGTAATATAATAAAACACATCTTTTTGCTGCTCATACATTTCTACCATGCCGTATTGTAAAATGACGGCAAGCTCATAGCCATAACACGGGTCATAACTTTTACATGACGGTATCGTTGATGCAATCAGATGACTGGTTGCATCATTATGCTGTAGCCCCTCTCCACCCAGAGTTGTTCTACCTGCAGTTGCTCCGATTAGGAAACCTCTAGCACGACTATCAAATGCAGCCCATATCTCATCACCAACTCTTTGAAATCCGAACATAGAATAATAGATATAGAATGGCACCAAAGTTAGATCATTCACAGAGTATGAAGTTGCAGCACATAGCCAACTGGTTATTGCTCCTGCTTCATTGATCCCTTCTTGTAATAACTGCCCTGTTTTAGACTCTTTATACGAACTCACTTGCTGAGCATCATGTGGCTGGTACTTCTGTCCAACACTAGAGTATATGCCAATCTGTCTAAACAGTCCCTCCATACCTAACGTTCGACCTTCATCAGCAATAATTGGCACAACAAAGTCTTTAATGCCTTTATCCCTTAACAAAAGAGATAAAAACCGCACAAATGCCATTGTCGTGGAATACTCTCGATCCGTGCTCCCATCTAATAATGGCTGAAATAGCGTTAATTTTGGAACACTTAATGGTGGACCGCTCTCTGCTCTTTTTGGTAAAAAACCACCTAAACTTTCTCGTGTTGAATGTAAAAACTTTACGGCATCGTTATCGCCTGGGTGATAAAAATCATTCAACTTCACATCTTGTGGCAGTGTAGGCAAGTGCTCTAAATAATCTTTAAGCTGCAGCTCAGATAAAGACTTTTGATTATGCGAACGATTTGAGCTAGCTACTTGTGGCAATAAGTGTCCTTTTTCTGACATGACTAACACGACACAAGGCTTAGTTGACTGAACTGCTTTGGCATAAGCGTTTGCAACCAATTGAGGATCGTGCCCTCCTGCAACTAACTTTTTAAAATCTTCATCTTTCCAGTCTTTAACAATGCCAGAATATGGCTGACTTAAAAGCCATGACTTTACTCCATCTTCGGTTGCATACATATGCTGTATTTCACCGTCAATCAATGCCATCAAGTCTTTCTTAAGCTGGCCAGTTGAGTCTTTCTCTACCAATTCCAACCAGTATTGTGACCAAATGACCTTAACCACGTCCCAACCAAAACCTTCAAAGTATTGTGTTAACTCTTTTATGATTGAGCTATTCCCTCTACAAGGACCATCTAAACGCACCAGATTACAATTGATGACAAAAATCAGATTATCAAGATGCTCTCGACTCGCAACACCCAGTGCACCAATAGACTCCACCTCATCCATTTCGCCATCACCACAGAACACCCAAACCTTTCTGCCTTTATCTTCAAGTAACTCTCTAGCATACAGATACTTCAAAAGCCTAGCATGATAAATACCCTGAAGTGGCCCAAGCCCCATTGATACAGTAGGAAATTGCCAGTAGTTTGGCATTAACCATGGGTGAGGATATGATGATACGCCCTTTCCTGTAGACTCTCTTCTGAAGTATTCAATTTGCGTACGACTGATAACGCCTTCTAAATATGAACGTGCATAAATTCCTGGTGAAGCATGCCCCTGATATAACACCAAATCGCCTGGTTCCTGATCAGAGCCTCTAAAGAAATATGCAAAACCAATATCATATAATGTCGCACATGATGCATATGTTGAAATATGACCGCCCAACTCGCTGCCATAATGACTTGCTTGATTAACGATTTGAGCAGCATTCCAACGAATAAGCTCAGAAGTCTTCTGAATCATCTCAAGATTAATTTGGTAGCTTACACAAGGTGTGTTCCAGTGCATATGATGCCTGAGATTCTGCTTTAAGTACTGCAGTAGTTCAGCTGTATACCCATGTCCTTTTTCTTGTTCTAAAACTTCAATTGCTGCTTGCCAGTCCTGTAAATCTTCCTGATTTAATTTTGTTTCCATCTCTTTCCATCAAGTTATGTCGATTCAATATCCACTTTTGAAGCAATGGATGTTGAAAAGTACCTCACCACCATAAATGATGATATGATAAATGAAAGAACCGCTACGCCTTGAATAATAGAAGCGCCTTCAAAACTTAACACACCAGCTGAAAGTGCCACTTTAGACAACAGCAATGAGAACTCACTCCCTTGCCCTAACCTTGAACCTAACTCCCAGCCTTCATCTAATGTTTCCCCAATTTGCACCATCAATATCCTGAATGCATAAGGCTTAAATAGTAATACAATTAATACAGAAATCAATGTTGGCCATAATACAATATCTAACATTCCAAAGTTATACGATGCTCCAACTGAGAAGAAAAACATCACTAAGAAGAAGTCACGTAAAGGCTCAAGTGCCTTAGCCAAGTATAATGAAACCCGACTATCTGATGCAAGCGTAACCCCTGCAATAAATGCACCAATTTCATGAGACAACCCCATAAAGTGACATAATTCAGAAACACTCAAGCACCATGCTATTGCGAGCAAGAACAGATACTCCCTATTCTTTTCAAATAAATTAAATAACTTTGATAAAATAAGGTTTTCAATTACAAAACTAATTACAATCACCATAGGCAACGCAATAAAGGGTTTTGCAAGTGCTATAATACTCAGACCATCGCCACCAATCATAGGGATAATCAATAAGGAAAACATTGCTAATAAATCTTGTATCAATAATATACTGATCATATATTCAGATACTGGGTTATTATAAACCAATCCACTTGGCAATAATTTCAATGAAATAATCGTTGAGGAAAACATCATTGAGAGCCCAAGCACAATTCGATCAGTAAATGGTAGCTCAAACAGCATTGCTACTCCATACCCCAATGACATGAATGCAATCGAACTCAATAGTGCTACCCACGCAGACTTGGAGATCTTTTCCATCATCCCAAGTGGATCTAGATGCATGCCTAATAAAAAAAGCAAAAAGATAACACCAACATCACCGATCTCTTCAATAAAATGAGTCTCTGGAATCACATCAAACCCCCAAGGACCTAATGCTACACCTAAAATAATATAAGAAATAATTAATGATTGGCGAGAAAATAGCGCAAAAGTGGACAACAGGGCAGCCCCTGCAAAGACAACAAACATCACTGTCAGAAATGTCATTTCTATCTCACTTATCAAACATGGGTGGAAAGCCGATAAGCCGGGTTCTGTCGAGAGCAGTCATTTATCTAGGCCTAAAGTCACCCATAGGCTCAAGCAATCTACCCAGGCTTGTGCAAAGCTCACAACCTATACTTGATCTTGCTCCAGGTGGGGTTTACCCTGCTAATTAAGTTACCTTAATCACGGTGCGCTCTTACCGCACCTTTTCACCCTTACCTTTCGGCGGTATATTTTCTGTGGCACTATCCATCAGCTTACGCTGTCCAGGTATTACCTGGCACCTTGCTTTGTGGAGCCCGGACTTTCCTCTGGCTTAACACCAGCGACTACTTAGCTTTCCACTATATTTAGTATACAATAATATCTCTGCAATGAGAAGAAAACATTATGACTTTTCAGACCCTAGTAAGTAACGATAAACTGAAGATTTAGAAATATTATAGATTTCTGCTGTTAAAGAAGAAGCCTTTGCAATGGAAATCTCTTTTCTCAGCATGACAGCAGTCTTTTCCCACTGGCCTACTTCATTACTGCCTTTTCCTACAATCACAAACTCACCTTTTAAGTTCGCCTCTTGCAACATTTTGATGACACTTCCTACATCGCCTCTGAACATTGTTTCATGAACCTTTGTCATCTCTTTAATCACACATACCTCATGTAAAGCACCAAAAACATGATTGACATCTTCACACAATCCTAAAATTCGCCTAGGAGACTCATAGGCAACCCAAGTTAGGCCCTGCTGAGCAATTTTAATCAATACTTTTTGTCTAGCAACAGATTTAGGAGGCAAAAATCCATGAAATGTAAAAGAATCTGTAGGCATTCCACTCAATACCAGCGCACTAATCACTGCTGATGGCCCTGGAACCGTATTGACTTTCCACCCAGATTTATGAAATAAGCGTACAACCTCATAACCAGGATCAGAGATCAGTGGCGTACCTGCATCACTGATTAATCCAATCTCAACCTCACTAGACTTCTGCAACAAACGAATCACCTCTTTTTCATTCTTTGAAAAATAACGCACAAGTCGTGGTGTTTTGATCTCTGCATACTGACAAAGCCTTTGTGCTGCCGAAATAGACTCACAAAGTAGTAACTCACACTTTGAAATAGCACTGACCATACCCGGTGACAAATCACTCAAATTACCAATGGGTGTTGCTATAATCGTTAATCGTTTACTGGTCACATTTACTCCCTTTTACCCCAAGGATAACAACTTACATAAAATTTATCACCAATAAAAAAGGCTCTAAAAAGATCCTTTCCTATTTTATGCGAAACAATTAAGCAATTGCTTTAGCATAACCAGCGTTAAACGCAAGCGTTCCTGAACCAGATACAGGTACAGCAACACCTAAGTCTACAGCTGAGCTATCACTAACATTGTATCGAGCACCTAACTCAACAGAGCTACCAGTTGTAGCATCTTCTCTCAAACCATCTTCACCGTATAGGTTTGCAGTACTGATAACACCAATTCTTGCATCAAAATCAGATGATCCAATTTTGCATAAGTAACCACCTTTTAACTCAAAGTAGCCAATTGGAGATAACTCTTCAGACATCATAGCCACTGGCATTTCTCTACTCTGCTGAACTTCTACAAATGAAGGTAATGTATAAGCAGTACCAAGATAAAACTTACCTTTTTCACTGCCTTCAAATAGGTAGTTTAAACCAAGCTTAACACCATTGTATTCACTTGCTGCAAACTCTCTAAGTTTAACTTCACCATCTTTGTTTGAAACACCAAAGAGCTCACCTTGCTGCCTTGGCTCAAACACAACACCTTTTGTAGCACCAACTGTTACTTCAGTTGTACCAGCAAAAGCTAAATTTGCTACAGATAGCATTACTAAGATTTTATTATTCATATTATTCTCATTAAAAATCATACATATAATACAACCAAACTATACATTGCCAACAAAAACATTAAATAAATATTATTTTATTCATCAACTTAGAGGTTTTATAGCGACAAATACCTTACCAATGAGTGATTCACTGCTTAAAAAAATCTATCATATGAGCCACTTTGCTTCACAAACTCAACACTACAAACCCCAAATCACCTACTAGCTTTTCAACGATAAGGCTTTAACCCAAGTATAAGCATCACAAATAACATACACCTATTACGACTATCATAAACAGGCAATAAAAAAACCCCTGGTGAAAAAGCTCACTCAGGGGTTATTTCAATAATCAATTACTGACCTGAATATAACTTCTCTAAAGAAGAAATAGATTTTGCAAAACCAATATTGAGTGCAACAAATCCATTCTCAGAAGTTGGAATAGAAAGATCAAAATCAATAGATGACTCATCTGAAAGATGATAGCGACTACCAATTTCTAAAGCACTTGAGAAGCCAGAATGATCACCACTAAAAGCGAACTGACCAGCAAAACCTGTTTTTAATGAAAAGTTATCAAACTCTCTTCCCTTCACAATTCCACCAGCCTTAGCTTCTACCATAAGACTATGGGCCTCACCTTCATAGCTATCATGTGGAAAAAGAATTGCAGCCCCCGCATAAAAAGCACCATTTTCTGACTCTGTTAAAATTTGATTTACACCAAGCTTAAGCGCATTAAATACATACTCTCCACGGCAGTCAGCGCTATGGCACTCACCATCAATATTATGGGATTGCTTAACGACCTTGGAGCCAGCTCCAAATGATCTAGCTAAAGTAACCTCAGTATGGTCAGCAGCGACAAAACCACAAACCGCAAGTGTAGATAAAAGACCTGTTTTAAAGTTCATATTTCTCTCTATTTATTGTTCCAACATATGATATGGCAAAATAATATGGTGTCAATGAGAGCAAGATTGGTTTAATTTTACATTAATTAAAAAAGGAGGGACAAGCCCTCCTTTTAAACTGCGTATATGCTAATTAAGCAATATCAACCACGTCGATTGACTTAGCAATACCAACAGATACTGCTGAAGTTGCTTTGCCTTTTTCAGACTCTAACGGGAAGGTGTAGGAAGATGAAACTTCAACATTGTAACCTTCTGCTAGTTCATACAAACCTGCAAACTGGAAACCAGTTGTGAAGGAAGGCTCACTTTCAGCATTAGCTGACTTTTCAAGCTGACCAATCACACCAAGTTTCACTTTTGCACCTGGAGCAGTATTGAAAGTACCACCAAATCCGATGTTAGCGAATCTTGGGCCACCATCTTTCACCACTGAAGGTGACAAGAATACGTTTGCTGAACCATATACACCAGCATTGGATGAAGTTGCATCGTAGTAAGATACACTTGACATCATACCAGTTAAGCTAAGGCTTCCTGTATCTTCTTGTGCAGCCTGTGAAGTAATCACAGTTAACGCTGAACCAACAGATACTTCAGCAGCACATGCTAATGGAGACAAAGCTACCAAGCACGCTAATTTTTTTAAATTGTTCATATTATAACTCCTAATAATTATTAATTAAGCAATAAGTTGCTCATCACCAAAAACACTAACACCAACCTTTGTGACACTAGTGCCTAACTTGCCAAGATTTTCTGACAAACTTTCATCGCCCCATGAGCTGAATTTGCTATTGATCATATGCTGTGCATAAAATCTAACACCAACTTTGTCATGACAGATATCTACTGACCCATTCAAACCAATCGCACTTAAGTTCTTCAACTGCTCATCATTCTCTCCTGATACATATGTGTAATCAGCAATAGAAACAACTGGAGCAACTGCATAAACAGCAGTACCTAGATCATAGGAAAAGCCGGCCATTGCCTGAAACTCTCTACCTTTTTCTAACTGAACAGCTGGTGTAAACCCAGATTTGGATGAACCTGCAGCACCAGATACCCTTGCAAAAGCTGCAACTGGCCCATTGATTATTCTTGAGATACTAACGTCCATTTTAGGTGACATAAAGAACATACCAACATGGTTATGATCTTCTGCATTAGATGCATCTCCTACTATAGATGATGACTCAAAACCAAGGCCAATATCATATTTAATCTCAGATGCACATGGCACCAACGATGTTAGATACACCGCACCCAACAATAGGGTTTTTTGTTTTTTCATTCTATGCTCCGTTTTAATCTTAAGTTTTTTTACTAGTCTTCTAGTTATTCCAGTATAGCTAGACCCCCTTTAAAACCGCAATAGAATCTTAAATCTAAATGAATTAAGTGCGAATTTACATTAAGAAAACGTATAAAGCTATAACACATCTATTTTAGAACTGTTAATACATATTTAATAAGGAAAATAATTTTCTAAACCTTATTTGCTTGCATCTTATCTACTGTCTAGCGCAAAACTGAGCGAGATAAATCACCTATATTTGTGTTGCAACACCTATTTTTGCTAGAGTCGAAATGCCAGACACTGAAGCATTTGTCTCAACAGCATCATGAGTAAATGCATCAGCATCACTGGTTAATTGCGCTTTTACTCCAGTCAACAGTTCTATACTGATAGACTCCTTAATGCCCACAACAACAGCCACTGCTCCAGTTACTGAAAAGCCTGAATGATCAACACTGAGTTGATCAACCTCAAGCGTATGTTTAGCAAACTCTACACCTAAGTTAGATTTTATTAATACTGCTGGATTCGGCAAGACACCATACCCCCCACTAATAGAAACTGCAAAATTTTGCTGTAAGTCCAAAGAAAATGTCTCTGGGTGATACTTGTGCTCTACTCCTACTAGCCCAGCTGATGCAGTTGCTGAAAATTCTTTGTAAAAGATACCTTCTTCAATACCATATATTAGCTTAACATACGCATTTGTAGCCGGTGCAGGATACCACTCTGTATGTATATCTGCCTTTTTCAGCTCTACTTTTGAAACCGCAGGAGAAAACTCCAATCCTGCACTCACTAACTTCCCTTCAAATTGAGATGGTATTGCATCAAACACGTCATCCTCTGCGCTTACTATCACAAAACACGGAAGTAAAATGCTAAATTGTAACAGCAACCTTGACATAAGCTTCATCCATGTAATTCTTTAAACAGTACTATAATTTACAATATATACCCAAACTTTTTTTATCTTAAATTGATATTTTGTAAGTTCTATCTTAATCTAAAACAACTTATAGCATGCATTGACATGGAGAGCGCATGATCAACCCTTACCTAACCATTGGAATCAGCATTTTTGCTACAATCTTTGTACTCTATATACTCAAGCTCACATGGAGCGTTTTACTCTATGGATCTCAACTGCTTCAATACAAATATCCAGCTAATAGCAATAAGATTAACATCAGCTCTACTGGCGGACAGCACCATATCTTTTATTTAGGTGGCTATCGTCAGTTCAATTATCATGAAATGCATACATCAATTGACAATACTCAAGTGCATGCTGTTGTTCCCAATACGTACTCTAACTACCTTTATCCTTACTCATTTAAAAGTCATGCAGAAACACTAAATCGCCTGACAAATGAGGCACTATCCAATCCGAGCAACCAGGTCACTGTTTTAGGCTTTTCTACTGGCTGCATCCCCGTACTAGTGCACTATGGCATGAACAAAAACCATTGCAAACAGAATCTCAACTATATTTTAGTCAATGGCTATACCTCTTTTTATGATTTAATCACCAAAGGCTTCCCAATTGTTGGGTTCATTCTCTTCCTGATTCACGTGATTATACCAACAATAATATTTACAGTAGCCCAGCGAATCATACTCAGTAAGCTCACTATACTAAGCATTACTTTAATCTCAATAACAGCAATTCTAGTATCTAGTGGCGTATGCATAATCGCATTATACTCTCTTGCTCCAAAAAACATTCACGCTATTACTCAAGCCAAGTTGATCAACCCCATTGAATCAATATTTGAAAGATGCAAAACCATCCTCAATCCTTTTCGACTCAACCCCAACTATGCGAAAACACAGTTTATTGCGCTAATCATACCCAACACAGTATTATGCGCATGCCTGATGCTGCTTACAATTCCATATATTTTAGGACTGACTGCAAAGCAGATTGTGCTCCACACTGGAAAACCTTTTATCTATTTGCTGCTATGGATCATGAACTCAAATCATAACACCGTATCCCTGATCAACAAATATAGCGCCAGTCTACTTTCTACGCCCATTAGAATCTTCCAATCCTCTGAGGATAATATGCTAAGTAAACAAATCAGAATAGCGCCTGCTGTCAGACACTTAGGTGAGAGCGTGAAAATCACAGAAAATGTAGCTGAGCATCCTATTTATAATAATCTCGACCAATATCTTCGTATATAAAATGCCGCTGGAGGGACTCGAACCCCCAACCTATCGATTACAAATCGATTGCACTACCAATTGTGCTACAGCGGCGTGAAAGTATTATGCTCACCCATCATACAATAGTCAAGCACTTTCACTTGCAATACATCGTCAATTGGGAACATAATAAGGAGGATTACAATCGGTGTTATAATATGGATTACTCTCAATACTGGCTTCTAGAAATGACTTTATGGATTATACCAACAGCAATGGCGGTTTCCTTTAGAGAATCCGCTAAAGCATGGACATGCAACTTACTGGGTGATGCAAATCCGAAGCGAGCAGGTAAAGTATCTTTAAACCCATTTAAAAACCTAGACCCCATTGGTACATTAATCGTCCCATTTTTACTCATTTTGAGGCACCAGCCGATCATCGCATGGGCCAAAAAAGTAGAAATTCACTCCTCATACCTCAAGTATAGACACTTCGGCACAGCATGTGTAATCTTTGCTGGACTAGCCTCAAATTTAGCAATGGCGTCAGGCTGGCATCTTATTTTATATTATAGTCAATTTCTCAACGATTACCCCTTCATTGAGTTACTCATTAACCATATGGCAAAAGATGGGATTTATATCAATGCTGCCCTAATCATCATGCACCTGATCCCAATTGCACCAATGGATATATCTTATATGATTAGCAGCGTTCTGCCTCGATTCCCAAAAAGCATCTACCAGCTCACAAATGAGGTTGGACACTATTTTATAGCCATCATAATATTTTTAGGATTTTACGAGGATACAATTAAAAGTTTGATCTCAATAGCAGCAGACCTCAGTAAAGCATTAGTCATTTAATAAGCTCTCGCAACCAATGCCAAAGTATCAGTCTCTAAATTTGTCCAAACACAACGAGTAACTGAAGACTTTTTCAGGCAACGTATAGTCAATCCATGCTCTTTTAGCATTGACTCACTACCCTGCTCATCTAAAAATGGCACCCAAACAAACTGGTTATCAGACTGAAGAATATTGAGCACCTCCTCTATTGAATGAGACTCAACGACTTTCTCATCCATAAAGCGCTTTGCTTCTTGAGTAAGCTGATGGTGTACTTTAGCAATATGCTCTGGAATTTGATCAACCTCACTCAACTTTAACGCCTCTTTTTGTTTTGGCTCTTGAGTTCTTAGCATCATCATGCATGTTTGACTTTCAACATCTCTTGGCCCAACTTCAAGTCGTATTGGAACGCCTTTTTTAATCCAATCCCAAGACTTCTCACCACCACGCATATCACGAGAATCAATTTGTACACGAACCTGCTCGCCTGCATATTTCATATTGGCAATCTGATCTAATAACACCTCACATGTACGCATTACATCTTCAGACTGATGTGCATTGACTGGAATAATCACAACATGCTGAGGCGCAACTGCAGGCGGCAGCCTTAATCCATCATCATCACCATGAGTCATGACTAGCGCACCAATCAGCCTAGTCGTTAAACCCCATGAAGTTCCACTGACATAATCTTGTGATCCTGATTGTGCTGCAAACTTAATATCATATGCTTTTGCAAAATTTTGACCAAGATCATGCGAAGTCCCACCTTGCAGCGCTTTACCGTCTTGCATCATTAACTCTAATGTCCAGGTTTCATTTGCACCAGCAAATCTCTCATATGCTGGCTTTGGACCAACAATTGGTGACAGGCATAAAGCATTAATGAAAAAGTCTTCATACACATTGAGCATATTTTTAGCATGCTCACCCGCTTCTTGAGCATTTGCATGGAACGTATGTCCTTCTTGCCACAAAAACTCACTAGAGCGTAAAAATAAACGTGTGCGCATTTCCCAGCGAACAACATTTGCCCATTGATTTAGCTTTAATGGTAGATCTCGGTGTGACTGAATCCAGTTTTTGACAATAGGACCGATGATCGCCTCAGACGTTGGTCGAATCACTACTGGCCTAGTCAATGGGCTTTGTGGTTCCAGCATACCATCTTTTGACATACCCAAACGAGAATGTGTCACAACAGCACACTCTTTTGCAAAATCAAGGTGGTTTGCTTCTTTCTCCAAAGCCTCTAGTGGCATCAACAATGGCGCATAGAAATTTTGATGACCAGTTGCTTTTATCTGGCGATCCAGCATGGTTTGGATTCTTTCCCAAATCGCATACCCCCATGGCTTAATCACTTGTGTACCTGCAACATCACCGTGCTGAGCTAATGGAGCAATAACAGCCTGGTACCACAGAGCAAAGTCCTCTTCTCTGGATGGTGAAATCGCATTTTTTCTAGCAATCATCGATATCTCAATAAGTTAGTTACCATCTATAATAACTTAACCGATTAAAAGAACAAGCTACAAATAATAAAATTGACATTACTCATGATATTCTCGATACTATTAGAAAGCTAAATGGAGTTGGCATCAATGAATAAATATCCTAGATTTTTCTGGGTTATTCTCTCAGCAATGGTCACATCGACCCCGCTTTATGCGTCGCTTGAATTCAATGGTTATGCGAAAGTACAGCAAACAACATTCCAATCTAGAGCTCTTATTAATCACCAATTTGATGCGTTTTCAGATGTATTTCAGAGTGTCAAAATTATGCAAGGCGGACAAGAAAATAATACCGGTGCGCTTCAAAGAAGTGATGCTGCTGCTGACCTCCCTGATATTGTTTCAGCTCCTGGTGTAGTTTTTGAAAAACTTGACTCCCCATTGGATTATGGGTTCTTTGTGAAAAACGCGAATGGTACCAGCCGTATTGCCACAGAGTCTGATGCAGTATTAGGA
>JBDQEV010000021.1:0-17075 GCA_040266255.1 Gammaproteobacteria bacterium | reverse complement strand
TTTGATGTTCTAGTGAGTATTCAAGTATTGCCACATATCGCATCGTTGGATTGGTTTCAGTAATATCTAATCGAATGAGGGAGCTTAGATCAAAGGCAGATCTTTTTAGAAACTCTTGTAGTAATTGATCTTGTTTTCCTTTGATTGCATTTTTTATCGCGGTATGAATAGCTGATATTTTATCATCTAAGAATTTATTAGCTCTTATATCGGTTTCTTTAATTTGTTGTGTGTACTGTGGCACTACAGCTATGAGTCCAGACTTTTTGTCTTTGATAAGTTGATGATAATTTTCCATTGAGACTGTATGTTTGAGCTCTCCTATTTGAAGAGGGGTATCATGAATAGGTGTTTTGCTAATTTGGCATGTGATCTTTTGAAGTAGACCTTTTACTTCCGGGGTTTCAATATTTTTTATTACCCATTCAAGTTGGGATAGGTCTTCGTTAGGAATCATTTTTGAATTACTACTGTTTATGAAATCTTAATGTAATAGTTTTTTTTGTCAATCGGGGAGGTGGATGTGATTTATGGAATAGAAAGGCAATGGTAACTGTCTGCATGAATGTAAGGAGGTATTTGCAATATATAGCTTAGATCAATATGCATAGGATTAGATATGATTTGGGTTCAACGTTGTAATAGCGTTTAGCGGGGAATTTTGGTACAGTAAGATGAATCATTGAGATGATACAAGATAAATAAATTAGGTGTACTATGAGTGATACAAATATAGGTGATGTGCTGATTTCATCATTAGAGGACGAAATTCAAAAGTCTTATTTAGATTATGCAGTAAGTGCAATTGGACGAACCTTGCCAGACGGTAGAGATGGATTTAAGCTCGTACAAAGAAGAATTATTTTTGCGATGCTGAATTTACAAAATACTTATGATAAACAGCATAAGAAGTCCGCTCGTATCGTAGGTGATGTAATTGGTAAATATCATCCACATGGTGACTCTGCAGCATATGAGGCCTTGGTAAGAATGGCTCAAGATTTCTCATTAAGATACCCACTAATAGATGGTCAAGGAAACTTTGGTTCTATTGATGGTGATTCAGCAGCTGCTCAGCGTTACACTGAAGTAAGGATGTCTAAAATTACCAATGCTGTTTTAAAAGATATCAATAAAGATACAGTAGACTTTGTACCAAACTATGATAATACCGAGTTTGCGCCAAGTGTCATGCCAACACAGTTTCCGAACTTGTTGGTGAATGGTTGTACTGGTATCGCTGTAGGGATGGCAACAAACATTCCTCCGCATAACTTGCACGATATAATGCAAGCAGTCATCACAATGATTGACAACCCTGATGTGACTCTTGAAGAGCTCATTGAGATTGTGAAAGGGCCTGATTTCCCAACAGGCGGTATTATTAACGGTCGAGCAGGTATTATCAATGCTTACAAAACAGGCCGAGGCAAAATATATATTAAAGCAAAAGCAGATATTGAAGTAAACGGTAGTCAAGAGAGTATCGTTGTCACTGAAATACCGTACATGCTGAATAAGTCTAGACTTCTTGAAAAGATAGGCTGGTTAGTGCGTGAAAAGAAAATTGAAGGAATTAGTACCTTTAGAGATGAATCAGATCGTGAAGGGATGCGAATTGTTATTGAGATCAAGCGGGGAGAAAATGCTGAAGTAGTGCTGAATAAACTATATTCAATGACACAATTACAAAGCGTTTTTGGTATCAATATGGTTGTTCTAAATAAAGGACAGCCTGAGTGCTTAGGGCTGCATGCATTGCTTAAGATTTTCTTAGATCATCGTCGTGATGTGGTGAGAAGAAGGGTTAAGTTTGATTTGGCAAAGTCTAAGGCTAGAGCGCATGTTCTTGAAGGGCTAGGTGTTGCTTTAAAGAATATTGATGATGTGGTTGAGTTGATTAAAAAGGCTCCTTCACCTAAAGATGCAAAGATCGCATTAATCAATGCAAAGTGGGCTGTAGAAGATGGTTTAATAACCTTGATTGAAAAAGCTGAAGGCTATACAGACACTGGGCTTGATGCAGGTGAAAAGATGTATGTATTATCTGAAACTCAAGCACAAGCAATTTTAGATATGCGGTTACATCGTTTAACAGGTCTAGAGCGAGAAAAGATTCTAGGCGAGTACGAAGAGTTAATAAAACAAATTATAGAGTTGCTGGAGATTTTAAATCACTACCATCGATTGATGGAAGTCATTAGAGAAGAGTCAGTTGCAATTGCAGAGCAGTTTAAAGATGAACGTCGTACTGCAATTATCGATAGCAAAGTGGATATTGATGATTTAGATCTTATTCCAAATGATCCTATTGTTATTACACTCTCGCATATGGGGTACTTGAAGGTACAGGAGCTTGAGGCGTATAAAGCGCAAAGAAGAGGTGGTGTTGGAAAACAGTCGGTTGCTACACGTGAAGAAGATTATTCTACACATATGTATTTAGCAAATAGGCACGATAATATACTTTGTTTCTCAGATCATGGCCGATTGTATTGGTTAAAAGGTTATCAGTTGCCAGTGGCAAGTAGGGCTTCAAAAGGAAGACCAATTGTTAATTACTTACCTTTAGAAGAAGGAGAGAAGATTACGGCCTTGATGCCTGTCCAAGAGTTTTCTGAAGAAGTTCAGGTTGTGATGGTGACCAAACATGGTGTGATTAAGCAGGTCTCTCTTTCAAGCTTCTCACGACCAAGGTCTGGGGGAATTATTGCAGTGAGTCTAGATGATAGCGATGCTTTAATAGAGGTATTATTAGCAACTTCTGAGCAGGATGTGATGATCTTCTCTAAAGATGGTAAGGCAATTCGTTTCTCACTGAGTGATGTAAGAGTCATGGGTAGAAATGCACGTGGAGTTCGATCGATGCGCCTGAAGCCAGAGGACTATATCGTCTCTGCACTGATTCCTGATGATCAAAGGGCTGTTCTGACGGTAAGTTCAGAAGGTTTTGGTAAAAGAACGCCGCTAAAAGACTTCAGGAAGACTGGGCGTGGTGGTCAGGGTGTTCTAGCTATGAATTTAACACCTGGTGCGGGATTGATTTCAGCATCAGATGTAGGCAGTGAAGAAGATATATTCTTAATTACTAACGCAGGTACACTAGTAAGGATTTCAGCGGACAGTGTGTCCATGATAGGTCGAAATACAAAAGGTGTAAAGTTGATCAGACTAAAGGCTGGTGAGAGCTTGGTTGCGGCACAAGTCTTTGCATCAGATGAAGGCGATGTGGTAAGCGAAAGTGAGTAAATTAAGGTTGCATCCAGTTGTTACAATAGACGGAGAGTCATCAACGGGTAAGACTGTTTTATCGTTGCACTTAGCAAAAGAGTTGGGGTTTAATTTTTTGAATAGTGGGGCGCTTTACCGGACTCTTGCTTATCTTAAAAAGCAGCATCCAAGACAAAGTTTAGATATGCAATTAGAGCTTCTGAAAAAGAAGCTGCACATCAGCATAGAAGGTAGTAAGGCTGTGATTTATATTGGAGGTCTTAATGTTTCAGATGCTCTTATGGATTCAGAAATTGCTGTATTGGCATCTCAGGTTGCGACAGATGTTGATGTCAGAACCGGATTGGTTCCTATTCAGCAATCATTCTGCAAGGCGCCAGGTCTAATAGCTGAAGGCAGAGATATGGGAGCTGTAATTTTTCCGGATGCTGATTTGAAAATTTATTTCACAGCGCCATTGGAGCTAAGGGTTAGCAGAAGATATATGCAGTTAAAGGAGTCGGGACATAAGCCAGATATTATCACTTTAACCGAGCAGCTGCAGCAGCGAGATGCTAGGGATAGAACGCGTGATTGCTCACCTTTGCAAAAGCCTGATGGGGCGGTAGAGTTTGATACATCCGGAGGTGATCTTGAGGTAAATAAAGCTCGTATTTTGCAGTTGGTGCAAACATACCTGGCAAAATAAATTTATTTTTTAATTAAAATAGCTATAAATCTAATATTTGTTTGAATTTTATTTTAAATTGGTTTAAAATCCGTGAAATTTGGTGGTGTTTGTAAAAACACTGTTTTGTAATTAAACCAAGCCTATGTAGGGCTTTTTAAAAATATGTCTATATCTCAAAGTTTTGAGCAGATGGTAGAATCTATACCATCCTTAAACGTTAAATCTGGTTCACTGGTAAAAGGAAGAGTTGTCAGTGTTGGTGAATTTGTTGTGCTTGATGTCGGATTAAAATCTGAAGCACTGGTTCCTCACTCCGAGTTCGTACAAGCAAGCATAGAAGATGTTGCTGTTGATCAAGAATATGATCTGTTCCTAGAAACCATAGATAATGGTTTTGGTGAAACTTGTGTTTCTCTAGAGAAAGCAATTCGATTGGCTGTGTGGAACAGGTTAGAAGAAGCGCTGCGTAATGAGGAAAATGTTGTGGGTCAAATTATTGACCGTGTTAAAGGTGGTTTCACTGTCAACATTCAAGGCATCAAAGCATTCTTGCCAGGTTCACAGGTTGATTTAAGACCAATCAAAGATTTAGATATGGTTTCTGCAAAACAGGAATTTGAATTTAAAGTTGTTAAAATGGATAGTCGTCGCAATAATGTTGTTGTTTCTAGACGTGCGGTAATTGAAGAAGAGACCAGTGGTGAGCGTGAAGCCTTGCTTGAGAATCTATCTGAAGGGCAAGAAGTAAAAGGTGTGGTTAAGAACCTAACCGATTACGGTGCTTTCATTGATCTTGGCGGCATAGATGGTTTGCTACATATTCTAGATATGTCTTGGAAGAGAATTAAGCATCCTTCAGAAATGCTAAAAGTGCATGATGAAGTATTGGTAAAAGTTTTATCATTTGATCGTGAGAAGAAACGTGTATCTCTTGGCTTGAAGCAGCTTCAAGGGGATCCATGGAAAGATCTGCTTGGTCGTAACCCAGTTGGGTCAAGATTGTTCGGTCGTGTTACCAACATTACAGAGTATGGTTGCTTTGTTGAAATTGAAGATGGTATAGAAGGTTTGGTTCATATGTCAGAGATGGATTGGACAAACAAAAATATCCACCCAAGTAAAGTTGTTGAAGTAGACCAAGAAGTTGAAGTTATGGTACTTGACATTGATGAGACTAGAAGAAGAATTTCTCTAGGGATCAAGCAGTGTATGTTGAATCCATGGGATGAGTTCAAGCAAAACCATGAAGTGGGTTCCACTGTAAAGGGCTCAATCAGGTCTATTACTGACTTTGGTGTATTCATTGGCTTAGAGGGTAGTATTGATGGTTTGGTTCATTTGACAGATTTGTCATGGGTCCTGCCAGGTGAAAAGGCGCTCAGACAATATAAGAAGGGCCAGGAAGTAGAGGCTGTGATTCTATCCATTGATGCTGAAAGAGAAAGAATTTCACTTGGATTAAAGCAGGTTGAAACCGATCCATTTGATCAGTTTATTGGTTCACATCCGTTAGGATCAGAGGTGAAAGGTAAGATTCTTTCAGTTGATGCTAAAAAAGTTGTTGTTGCTCTTGATGCTGGCCTTTCAGGTTGTGTAAAGAAATCAGAATTTGATGAGCAAGAGAGTCTGGAAGAAGGTGAAGATCTAGTGCTATATGTTGATTCTGAAGAAAGAAGGAATCACATGGTACTGCTGAGCAGAATTAAGTCAGGTTCAGCTTCATCAAAAGCATCTCCATCATCTACACTAGGTGATTTATTAAAAGATCAGTTCTAGGAGAACAGATGCAAATACAATGCTTAGGGGCTGGCGTGATGTCGTCAGCCTTTGCGCATATTCAGGCGCTGCAACATGATGTTCTAGTCTATCCTACGCCGTATGATCTGGAATTATGCCAAAAAATTAATGTCGCTAAAAAGGATGTTCGGTTCTCAGTTGAGTTACCAAATCGATTGAAACTTTCAGAAGAGTTGCACAGTCATCCAGATTTGATTGTGGTTGGTGTGAACTCGCTGGGTGTTCAATGGGCAATCGATCTTTGTCAAAGATTGAAGCCAGAAGTGCCAGTCGTTCTTTTAACTAAGGGGATTATTCAGCATGATGGTTGTCTTGTCTCAATTGCAGAGTACATACAAGAAAGGGTACAACAGCCGGTTTGCGCTATTACGGGACCATGTATTGCTAAAGATTTAGCGAATGGCTCAGATACATTTGTAGAGATCAGCGGTGCTGGTGATTTAGAGTACTTGTCTCAATGCTTAAGTGTTGCAAACTTAAATGTGAGGCCAATGCATTGTATTGGTTCTGCTTGCTGGTTGGCTGCGCTTAAGAATGTTTATGCGATGATCATAGGCGCTAACTCAGCTACATCTAATAAAAGATCGTTTATGGTAACGATGGCGTTGCTTGAAATGAAGAAGTGGCTTGAAGATAAAGGTCTAGATGCGAATGTAGATTGTTTATCGGGTGTGGGTGACCTATTAGTCACCGCAGAACATGGAAGAAATGGGCGTTTCGGTCGCTATATTGCTCAAGGGTTTCGTAAGGAAGAGGTTTTAAAAAGCCAAATGCAGGGCGAAACGGTTGAAGGACTGAAGGTGATAGATCTTATTGTAAAGTATGAGGATATTTCTAAGTATCACCTTTTGTCAGTTTTTTTGAATCAGCTCTAATGCTAAAGATGTTGAGTTAATAATCAACTTACAGTATGATTGCCCTAAGATCAACTAAAGGAAATAGAGATGGCAATAAGATTTAATATAGGATGTATGGGTATCGCTTTAGCATCAACAGTTGTTTCTGCAGACTTTGACTTTGAAGTCTCAACAACTCTTGGTATGCAAACACGGATTGCTGAGTTGCAGTCTAATCATGGTTTTTTACATGCAGCTGATTTATATGATTTCCATGTAGGGTATAATTTGCTGCGTGAAACCCTGGGTTTGGATAGTGCAGAGTTTGTAGAGATTGAAGTAAAGTCAATGTTTGACCTAGGTCAGCATAGTGAAATTAGTGCTTATGTCAGTGGTAGAGTACTGCAGGAATATCTGAAGACGGGTGTAAAGGTTGAAGTGGAAGCGCCCTTGGGTAATCAAAATTTAAAAATTAAGTCAGGCATTGATGCTTTTCTTGGTTTTTCTTCTGCAGCAGAAATTGTCGATCCAGGTGCTAACTTATATACTAATATATCATTTCAGCTTGCGCCTGCTCTTAGGGCAATTGCTGAGTTTTCGCTACCTATAGCAAGTCATACAAAGGTAAAGTATAAGGCAGTTGGAAGTGATGTTGGTGAGTACAACCTCACATATTATCCTTCATATCATGTTGGGTTACAGTTTGTATTATGGCCATTTGATCTAACTGAAACAATAGAAGAGATCATCGTACAAGAGCCGGTTGCGATCAGTGTCGAACAGTATGAAGAAGATGCATTTATATACGACTTTGATGATGAAGAGGATATGGTCTATGAAGAGCAGCCTATTGAAAAAGGATGGTTTGCAGAGTTTATTGAATTTCTAGTTAGACTATTTAAGTTTTAATCAGCCTTGATGTCTAGATTTTTGATGTTACAATCTCTTTAAGTTCAATAGAGATTTAAAAGTGTCAGTGCATCAGGTTATTATTTTAGGTTCAGGCCCGGCTGGTTTAACTGCAGCAGTATACGCAGCGAGAGCCGGGCTTGATCCGGTCGTAATTACTGGAGCTGAAGAGGGTGGTCAGTTAATGACGACTACAGATGTAGAAAACTGGCCGGGCGATGCTAGTGGTCTGCAGGGACCTGAGTTAATGAATCGAATGCATGAGCATGCAAAGTTGCTTGGTACAAAAATTGTTAATGATCATATTCAGTCAGTTGATTTTTCTAAAAGCCCCTTAGAGTTACATGGTGAGTCTGGTACGACTTATCAAACAAAAACAGTGATTATCTGTACAGGTGCTTCAGCGCGCTGGTTAGGTTTAGAGTCTGAAAAAGCATATAGCGGGAAAGGTGTCTCAGCTTGTGCAACTTGTGATGGATTTTTCTTTAAAGATAAATCAGTTGTCGTTGTCGGTGGTGGAAATACCGCTGCAGAAGAAGCAATTTATTTGAGTAAGATTGCCTCAAAAGTAACGCTAATCCATCGTAGAGATGAGCTAAGAGCTGACAACACCCTTCAGTCTAGACTTTTTGATTTAGAGAAAAAGGGTAAGATGTCATTTGCATGGAATAGGACTGTCGATGAAATTGTTGGTGATGGATCGACTGTAACGGGTATACGTCTTAAGAGCACAAGTGGGGCCGCAGACACGCTATTAGAAATAGATGGCGTATTCATTGCGATTGGACATAATCCTAATACTGAAATCTTCAAAGGGCAGCTGGATATGACAGATGGATATTTGAAGATTTGTAGTACTGGGCATGGCAATCAAACTGCAACCAGTGTTAAAGGAGTATTTGCCGCTGGAGATGTGATGGATTCTGTTTATCGCCAAGCCATTACTTCTGCTGGCAGTGGTTGTATGGCGGCATTAGATGCTGATCGGTTCTTAACAGAGCAGGCAGATTAATCAAATATTGCACAGCGTTCCAGGATCGATTAAATTAAAATAATAGGTAAGAGGCAATAGATGTCAGATTCAGTGTTACCAAGACAAGATGCGCTATTCGTAGTCAATTTTTTGTTGGGTATATTTTCGTTCATTGCAATATATTCATTCCATCCAGCTGATCCTTCATTTTATCAGTTCATGAGTGGTTATGATTTGCATAACCTAGAGGGTTTATTGGGTGCACATTTGGCAAGTTCAACGATCTTTTTGTTTGGTTATGGCGCATATCTTCTACCATGGGTTTTATTTTTTGGAGCATACCGATCTTTATTTCCATCTCAATGCTGGCAAAGACATGCTTTATTAGGCTCAGTTCTTTCAAGTTGGAGTGTATTGGCTCTGATGAGTTTGCATTTGTCGCAGGTGGATGAGTTTCCGATGGGTGCAGGTGGCTTTGTGGGTGATGTGTCATCATGGCAGCTGGCTTCTCTTTTAGATGTTGTTGGTACAACATTGATTTTATTTGGTTGCTTTACGCTTGGGATGACACTTTGTTTGCATATCCAGTGGGCAAAGTTGTTCTCAAGATCAAAACAGCCAACAAAAGTAGTTGAGCCGGTTGTTTTTAATAAGCCAGCGCCTATTAAGCAAGCTTCTCGGCCTGATTCTCGGCCAATTCTAGCACCTGTGAAAAAAGAGGTCGCTGAGTTAAGTCAAGATTTACTGAGTGAGTTACAGCCTGATCATAAAAAGTCAGACCCAAAAGAACATGAGATTTTTTCTAGAGATATTGAGCAGCAGTTATCAGATTTTGGAATTAAAGCTCAAGTGGTAAACGTATTAGAAGGACCTGTTATTATACGCTATGAAATTGCACTAGCGGCAGGCACAAAAGTGAGTCGTATCATTACACTTTCAAAAGATATTGCAAGATCTCTGTCAGTACCTAGTGTAAGGGTTGTAGATGTGATTCCAGGTAAGTCGGTAATTGGCTTGGAGTTTCCTAATAAGCACCGTCAAACCGTTTCTTTGAAAGAGTTAATCGCTACAAAAACATTTAAAAGTGCTAAGTCCCCACTGACAATTGCTCTTGGCAAGGGGATTGGTGGTGAACCAGTATGCGCGGATATTGTTAAAATGCCACATTTATTGGTAGCAGGTACAACGGGCTCAGGTAAATCAGTATTCTTAAATGCATTGTTGTTAAGTTTGTTATATAAGTCTTCACCAGAGGAATTGCGTTTGATCTTAATTGATCCCAAGATGCTAGAGTTGTCTGCATATTCAGATATCCCTCATCTTTTATCACCAGTTGTTACAGATATGGAGGATGCAGCAGGTGCGCTTAGATGGTGTGTGGCTGAAATGGAAAGACGATATCAGCTGATGGCAAAACTAGGTGTAAGAAATATAGCTGGTTATAATGAGAAGGTTGAAAAACAAAGCAAGTCAAAAAGTTTGTTAGATGAGGCAATAGAAGGATCAATGCCTGAGGGGCATGAGCATCTAGAAGCTTTGCCATACATTGTTGTGATTGCTGATGAGTTTGCAGACATGATCATGGTAGTTGGGAAAAAAGTAGAGCAACTGATTGCACGTCTTGCACAAAAAGCGCGTGCAGCTGGTATTCATATTGTGCTTGCAACACAAAGACCCTCTGTTGATGTCATTACGGGTTTAATTAAGGCAAATATCCCTGGTCGTATTTCATTCCAGGTTTCAACAAGAATTGACTCGAGAACTGTATTAGATCAGCAAGGTGCGGAACAACTTTTAGGTTATGGTGATATGCTTTATCTTCCTTCTGGCTCTGGTGTTCCGACTCGAGTACATGGTGCATATGTTAGTGATGAAGAAGTGCATAAGGTTGTAAAAGAGATTAGAAAACTTGGTAAACCAGAGTATATTGCAGCAGTAACTCAACAGCAAGAGGCGGGTGGAGAATCAGATCAAGGCAGTACTGATGACTTATATCAAGAAGCAGTTTCATTTGTCAGAGAAACAAAGAGAGCTTCAATTTCAGGAGTACAGAGAAAGTTTAGAATTGGTTACAACAGAGCTGCGAACTTGGTTGAAGAAATGGAACAAAACGGGGTGGTGACACCGCCAGAGCACAATGGGCAAAGACAGGTGGTAGAATCTTCGTAGTCACTTGAAATTTATTTATATATGTAGTTTAATTCTAGAGATATAAAAGGTTAAAATATGATTCAAGCAAATTTTTTACGCAAAAACTTAGCGCTTGTTAAGAATTCAGCAGATCGAAGAGGCGCAAATATAGACTTTAGTGCTTATGAACAGTTAGAATCAGAGCGTAAGCTATTACAGGCAGAGACTGAGGCACTACAAGCAACTTCTAATCAACTTTCTAAAGAGGTTGCAATCTTAAAGCGTAATCAAGAGGATGCATCCGATTTGTTAACTAAATTGCAAGATATTGCAGCACAGAAAAAAATCAAAGAGGCAGCACTAAGAGAGCTGAAGCAATCACTGAATGACTTTATGTTGAGTATCCCAAATATACTCAGTGATGGTGTTCCTCCTGGAGAGGATGAGTCTGATAATATTGTGATTAAGCAGGTTGGTGAGATACCAGTATTCAGTCATCAGGTCCGTTCTCATTCAGAGTGTTTTCAGTCATCAATGGACTTTTCTGCAGCTGCAGCAATATCAGGTTCAAGATTCGTGGTTCTCAAATCGCAACTGGCTAGATTGAATCGAGCACTTGGGCAATGGATGTTAGATACACAAGTTGAAAGAGGTTATATTGAAATTAACCCGCCAGTTTTGGTGGATCAAAAAGCACTTGAGGGTACTGGTCAATTACCCAAGTTTAAAGAGGATCAGTTCTTTGTTGAGTCACAGACACATGCATTGATTCCAACAGCAGAGGTCCCGTTGACAAATTTGCATAGAGAATCAATTATAGATGCTTCTCAACTGCCAATTAGCTATACAGCATTAACAACTTGCTTTAGGAGTGAGGCAGGTGCATACGGGAAAGATACCTCAGGCATGATCAGACAGCATCAATTTGAAAAAGTTGAGTTAGTCAAGTTAGTTACAGAAGAGCAGGCTGAAGGAGAGTTCTCTAATTTAGTTACAGATGCTGAGTTCATTTTGCAACAGTTAGAATTACCTTATAGACAGGTGCTATTGTGCTCTAAGGATACTGGATTTTCTGCTCATCTGACGTATGACTTTGAAGTCTGGTTACCCTCAGAGAAGCAGTATCGTGAAATATCATCATGCAGTTACTTTAAAGATTTTCAAGGTAACCGGATGATGACACGTTACCGAGATAAAGAAAAAGGTTTACAGTCAATTCATACGATCAATGGAAGCGGGCTTGCAGTTGGAAGAACATTAATTGCAGTCATTGAAAATTACCAGACTGAAAATGGCATTAATGTGCCAAAGATTTTACAGCCATATATGAATGGAATTAACTTTATAGCATTTGATTAGGAGATAATATGGACATATTAATAGATAGCATACAGGCTATATTTGGTGTATGGATGTTGACTTTGACATCTGTACTCATTTTAGTATCTATGATATTTGGATTTGTGGTCCATCGATTAAAAGTAAGAGCTCAGGGATATGAATCAATTTTTGCAGATGCATTTTTGCATTCAGTTACCAGTCCATTTTATTTAATCTTAATCGCCATTTGGACGCATCATACGCTGTTGGTTCTGCCGGAATCTCTACAATCAATGTTACCTGGATATGACCAGATAGTTGGTGCATTTCTCTCTGTTACTTTTGCGATATCATTTATGATGTTATTTAATAACTATCTATCTTCTATTCAGCAAAAGATATTAGAAATTGAGCATAATAAAACCTTTCCAAATGCAGGAGCATGGTTAACTGCCTGTAAATTAGGTCGGCTTGTTTCTATCATTGCTTTTGCAATGGTGACATTGAATATGTTTGATGTGCCAATTGGGCAGTTACTTGCACCTA
Source organism: Gammaproteobacteria bacterium (assembly GCA_040266255.1). Lineage (GTDB taxonomy): Bacteria > Pseudomonadota > Gammaproteobacteria > Comchoanobacterales > Comchoanobacteraceae > Comchoanobacter. The sequence goes on along the minus strand of JBDQEV010000021.1, from coordinate 4,663 downwards.
CAGCAGTTGGTGCTTTGGCATTATCATTTGCATCCAAGGATGTTCTCTCAAATGTCTTTGGGGGTTTAATGGTGATGTGTGATCGACCATTTGTAGTGGGTGATTATGTTAGTATAAGAGCTGGTGAAGAAGGTACTGTGAGAACGATTGGTTGGCGAACTACAGAAATTCAGCTGCAAAATGGCCGTATACTTTATGTGCCTAATGGGGTCTTGGCAACAACAATGGTCACTAACTATTCAGAAAAGTCACATTGGTTTGTACAAAAAGAGTTTGGTTTAAGGTACAAAGATATTGATCAAGCTAAAAAGATCGCAAGTGAGATTGAAGATTGGGTGGTCAAACACCAGTTGGCAAACCGAAGAAGGGTACACTTTGCAAAAGTTTATCAGCTAAGTGATTCAGCAGTTGTCATCAGGGTGAGGGTCTACTTAAAAAATACGATTAAGACAAAAGACTGGTATCAGTTCAATGAAGATCTAATCTATCAAGTCAGTAATGTCGTAAAAGAAAATCAGGCTGACTTTGCATTCCCAACACGAACCATTTATAACGACGCTTAAGGAGGGCAGTTATGAGCAATGTTAGAGTCGCAATTACAGGTGCTGCTGGTCAGATTGGCTATCATTTGGCTTATGCAATAGCGCGGGGGGAAGTGTTTGGTCAGCAACCTGTGAATATAGTGTTGATTGATTTGCCACATACTCTGGATGCGATGCAGGGGTTGAAGATGGAAATTGAAGACGGTTTGATGCCACTAGTCTCAAATGTAGAAATTTATTCTACTGATCAGTTATCCCAGGCATTTACTGACTTAGATTTTGCATTTTTAGTAGGCGCATTCCCGAGACAAAAGGGCATGGAAAGAAAAGATCTTTTAGAGAAAAATGCAGGCATATTTATTGAAACAGGAAAAGCGCTAGCCACTGCAAAATCATCGTGTCAGGTTTTAGTTGTAGGTAACCCTTGTAATAGTAACTGCTTGGTTGTATCGCATTATGCAAAAAACTTGCCGAAAGAGCAGTTCTTTGCGATGACAATGCTAGATCAAAATAGAGCACAGCACCAGCTTGCTCAAAAAGCAGGTGTGCATCTAAGTGAAGTAGAGGGTATTTATATATACGGTAATCATTCAGCAACACAGTTCCCAGATTACTATCATGCATCAATAGCTGGCCAACCAGTATTAGAGGTGATTGATTCAGACTGGTTAGAAAATGAGTTTATGCCTTCAGTACAGCAGCGCGGTGCTGAGGTCATTAAAATGCGTGGTGCATCATCAGCAGCTAGTGCAGCTAGAGCTGCGCAACAAACTGCAAGTTTGATTTGGTCAAAAAGTAAAGCACCTTTTTCTGTTGCGATGATTGCTGAAGAGGGTGAATTGCCAGCAACTTTAGTTGTTTCAATGCCATATTATCATAATGGAAGTCAGTTTGTTCCAGTTGATGGTATAACCCATCAATCGCATGCAAAGTCCTGCATCCAGAAGTCATATCAAGAGCTACAGTCTGAATACGATCAGCTTAAAGCGCTTGGGGTGCTTTAATGCATCAAGTTGCATTTCATATATTTTCATATCCAGTGTATTGGTATGGTCTTGCATGGTGCTTTAGTTATCTTTGGGTAAGATTTTCTCCAGTAAAGTTTAAACTTTTACCTAAGATGGATAAAGACTCCTGGTATGAGTTTATTGATTATGGTCTAATTGCAGTCGTCATTGGCGGAAGGTTAGGATGGGTTGTATTTTTTAGTCCATCTAAGTTAGCTCAACCATTAGAAATTTTAAAAGTATGGCAAGGCGGGATGTCTTTTCATGGCGCATTATTGAGTGCTTTGTTATTTATCTATTGTTATGGACGATATTATAAAATAAATGCATATGCTTTATCAGATATAGTTTCATTATGGATTGGGCCTGCAATAGCTGCAGTTAGAATAGCTAATTTTTATAATGGTGAAGTATATGGTAGAGTGACGTCTTCAACATGGGGGGTAATATTTCCTCATATCGACATGCTCTATCGACATCCCTCTCAATTATATGAAGCGTTTGCTGAGGGTTTTTTATTACTACTATTTCTCCATCATATAAAAAGGAATGTTAGTTACTCTGGCCAAATTACTGCATATGCAATCATATTTTATTCAACCGTTAGAATGCTGATAGAAACATATTTTAGAGCACCATCTTATGAATGGACTTCAGTTCTGAGTACAGGTCAGACTCTCTGCTTGATGATGTTATGTCTGGGGTTGTGCATATGGTTGGCGGTTAAGAAATACTCACCCTTACTAAAGACTACTGAATAGCATATTTTTATTGTTGCTTAATTTCAAATGATACGAGGAATAATCGTATGTCATTGGCATGAAGTATGAAGTCTGTTGATTTTATGTCCTTTTTCTATAAAATTGGTTTATCTACTTATGAGGTTTTATGTATATGATTAAGACTTTTTGTAAAACACTTACTCAGACAGTGACCTTTAGCACTAGTGGTCGAGCTACTCGGTTTGATTTAGTTTCTACATTAATATTGATGTATTTAATCTTTTTGATACTGTATGACATTTTGAATTTTATGATTCCTAAGAATAATGTATTTCATATTGGGGTGACAGTCTTGTACATTCTCCTATACAGAAATATATTAATTATGCGTTATAAGGATGTTAGCAGTCATCTTCTGAAAAAAGCAAATAACTTTTCTATGCGACTTTTAGGTATATTCTCAGTTTTGCTCACTGTGTACTTTATTAGTAGTATTTTAATGTATTTTCTCGAATGTATAAGAATTGGTATGTTTAAGAGCTTAACTCAGAGCTTTATTCTCGGTTCTATAATGGTAGGCTTACTTGCAGGATGCTTCTACTTTTTGCAATGCTTGAAGGCTAAAAATGAAAATCTTATTGTTCGAAATGCTGCACTAAGTAATATATTTGGATTAGGTTTGTATTTTTTTAGTGCATTAGTATTTCTTGGTGAAGTGATCACTTATGTTAGTACAGCTAATTGGTCGGGTATTGAGTTTGTAATCAATGACATCCTAGGTTTAGTAGTTTCAGGTTTATTATTGTTCTCTTTAACCATATTTTTTTCAAGTTTATTGGTTGCAATGTTTGCTCCTAGTCATCCAGAAGCAAACTTGTATGGTGACCAGCCAGTCACTAGATCTATTGTTGATTATGCGCAGCTAGTGATAGTTATAATTGTATTAATATTTTATTGGAATTAAATCTGAAAAGCTTTATTTCTAGTATATAACCTAAGTAATAATTATAAATAACATGTTTGAATGGTATAGGTGATTGTATGGTAGAAGACGTAGATCTTGCACTTGTAAAAGAGTGGGAAGAAAATAACTCAATTAGTTCATTATGGATAGGAAAGCCAAAAGAAGGTCAAGAATTTCTATTTCCAGGTTCAAAAGGAATGTCGCACGGACATGTAGCAGGTTTTAAAATTTGGCAAGAAAAGCATAAGGGTAGTTTCTTTAATATTTATTATGATGGCAATGCTACAACTGATGCACAAGTAGCATCAACTCAAGAGGTATTACCCGGTGTAACTTTTAAAAATATACACGATATACCACTTGTTAAAGAAAACCCAGATCTTTTTGCTGAGGGTATTACTTTATATTGGCGTATAGACATATTGAAATTAATCATTGTGCTACATGAAATAGAGCAGGAAAAAAGAAGTGCAACACTATTTGTTGACATGCCTTATGTTATGGGTCCTGATGACTATCATTATGCATTTAAAGGATTTATAGCAGGTACGTTGGTAAAGGGAGTGATTAAGGAAGGAGAGTTATTCGCACAGAAGCATGTTGAAAAATTACAACGCTGGGCGATGTTAGGGTCTAATGATGGTGAGAATCAGATACATCAGTTGGTAAAAAATCCAAATATGCAGACTGTCATTCGGATTTACATCCTAGGGCTATTCCGTGCTATGAGGTACACCCTTAGTGATGTCAAATGGGGTGGCAGCTTAACCTTACGTGATCGAACTGTTAAAGTAAATGACATCTTTAATCCAGCTTATTTTGGTTACTTAAGTGAGATTGTTTTCTTCAATTTGCAGGTACTTTATAAAATGTATGACGATTTGCATCTTCATAGAAAGCTAATTATACCAGGTTCTGAAGATGTCTATGATTCTGTAGATAGTATCATAGACAACTTTTGCCCTCTTGGTTCTATGATGATAAAGTATAATTTACGCAGTATAGATGGTATTGAAACTTTAGAATATTTGGGTAATTTTCCAGATCTAGAGGGAAGTCGATGCAGAGATGATATTGGTAGAATTGGGAATCCTCATGGCTACCAAGGCAACTTTATACCGTTTGCTTGGCTAGAGGATAGAGTACTTGTCGAAAGATATTTAAAAAATAACGCTCTACTATTGAAATTCCTTCCTCCAGAAATGCGAGCAGATAGAGATTTAGTCTTAATAGCTGTAAAGCAAAATGGAGTTGCATTACAGTGGGCAGAACAAGGATTAAGAGAAGATCCGGGATTATTAAAGCTAGCAGATCAGTCGTTAAGTTCAGATCCAGTATTACTAATGCCAAAATCTTCTAAGCCTTATAGTCAACCTGAAAGCAAAAAAACTAATAAAAATGCAGACCCAGGATTACTAATACCAGAAT
>JBDQEV010000020.1:0-17274 GCA_040266255.1 Gammaproteobacteria bacterium | reverse complement strand
TTATCAATTATTTATCAACAATAGGGATTTTAACTCTTTAATTTCAACAGCCTAAAAGCTGTCGATAATAACCATTTAAGCATACAGCCAACAGTCAATTGAAAGCGCAAAAGCTGTGGGATAAATCAATCAAACAATGAAAGACAAACCCATAAACAAGAACTTTAAATAAAATGCAGTAATACTAACCTAAACTTCATATATCTGATTATAAACAAAAAGTACAATATTAATACCCAGCACAATAGACATCAACCCCTAATGCATGTTGAAATAAATACAGTTAAAACATGAATCAATTAAATATGTTAAAAATATTACTTTTATTAAATAATATCGCCAATCGATCTTCTGCAAAAAAATGGGAAGCCTTAAGTTTTATACAACAGGAATTCAAAAGAATTGAAGAATCAGGATCCTCAACTGTAGAAGAAGAAAAGCAACAACTCGAAGAATACCTAAAATTTGAAGGTAACGCACTCAGAGCAATTGCAACATCTCCTATATATAATGGACACCCTTTTGCTGACCGGATCATAAATCTAACTGAGAATACAGCAAATCTACATGCCCATTCATCAACGAATTTCAAGTCATATAAAGTTGCTTCAGAATCTTTACTACAGCTTAGCCCTCTAGCTGAGAGAGCTCAGACAGGAGAATTTAGAGTATCTACTGACGAAAAAGGTAAATACTTACAGAAAGCTGACAGTAGGTTGCACGATAATAAGGTAAGAACAATACTGAAAGATATCATTAATATAGCAGCAGTAAAAAAATCTTTTTTCAACTCCGATGAGCGCTGCAGAACGAATGAGGCTTCACTCATCCATGGGCTTTGTGCATTTGTAGCCATCGATGTAATTTGCAATGCTCAAGATCAGGGTGATTACACCTTAGAGGAAGCTCTTTCAGACCGTCTGAATAGCTATACTACACTCGAAAATAAAATTAAGACAGTTGAATACTTTGTTTGCCAACAAGTTTGCGAGATGATCAAAAAACACAAACCAGACTACACAGAGAATGTAGACAGATACATAGCCTTATCAGAGGAGAGATTCTTCAATAATCCTGGTGCTGATATTTATTGGGGCGACCCTAGAATTCAAACTATGCCTTGGGTGACACAAGCGATCCATTTTGGCCTAAGTTCTCCAGACAAGCTGGAAGATATGTTAGAAAATATAGGTCTTAGTATCAATAATAATTTTGAATTTAACGCCCTTACATGCTCTAGCGGTATAAATGAAAGATTAATGGGGCAAGTATCAGGCTACTTAAGCAGCACTAACCAGCTAGTATCTAAGCCAGAGAAGAGATTAAACGGATACATTCAAACAGTTAGCTCTATACTTTTTGACAATACTGGCGCATTAACAGAAAAAACAGCCCAGCCTGCTTTAGGGGATGCACTAGCCAAATACTTAACAAAAGACGACATTACCACCAGTGAAGATGGTGAAGTAATACTCGATCCCAGGCAAATCGATTCACTTGCAAAAAGAATTGCTCAGCAGTTAATCGATGATTTTGACCCAGTATCTGATAGTCCCTACTTTACCTTAAGGTCTAAATTCAACACTGAACCAAACCCACTTCAAAAAGAAGTAGCAGAGTGGCTGAGGCGTACTCCGGTGCTTGAATCATACATTGAAAAAACAATCGCAGAAGATATTCTATTAACAGCCAGATTATCCATCCAATCTGCTGAAAGAAGAATAGCATACGAACTGCCAACAGATTTTAAGACACTGAGAACCATTGAGAGCAGTCGCGTCCGTCTTCAGGATGTATTTTCACATGTCAATGCAATTGAGGCCAAGCCTCTCTACCAAATACGTGCACAATTTAATACAGATGAGGATGCACTTGATATCATAGAGAGAATAAATAAAGATGCAGCATCAAAGTCCTTAGAAGATTTAGAAAATCTTGTTGACAGCGATGGAAATATCTATGACCACATCGGCCTTAGTTACTATGAGAAGAATAGTATCATACATGAGGAAATTATTGAATCAAAGGTCTATGAAAAGCTACTAGAATACGAGCTCAAAAAGAAGCGATGCTTAAAAATACTTGGCAAACTTGAACTATATATGATAAACACAAGATTACGGGAACTAAATGTTACTTATCATATAAAAATGAGACTCGAAGCCAAGTTAGAGCGCCTTAATGCATACATCACTTGCAACTCAACAGAGTGCACTCAAATAGATGCTGCAGAAATTTATAAGAATGCTTTGTCCCAAGAAGAGATACCAAAAGATGACTTCACAAAATACCTATTAGAATCAGGTATTGGAAATCTAGTTGCTGAAGCTAATCAAGACAACCCACCTCAGTTAAACAAGATTTGCAAAGATACTTTCCAGGAAATTTTATTAGAGAGCTATGAAGAGGTGAAGAGAAGAACAACCATTAAGCCCCTTTCAGATATCTTAAACAGTCATGACCTATCTAATTACGCTATAGAGCAGGCGGAAAGTGATTTAAAGTATTTCTCCAACGATCTGCCCTCACCTAAACCAAAAGCTGATGAGGAATGCATCAAAGAGGCTCGTGCAGTATACACACATCTCATTAAAGAGGCACAAAAAGAAGGCGTATTAAATGAAGAAGAATTTATCATGACGGATTTTGAAGGACAGCTTGTATCTGCAGAAAAACAGTTATGGGTTCACCGTAAACTCCCGTCTGTAGTTGGTATTGACGGATTTCAAACGTTTGCAGCACCCAGAAGTTTGCACGGTTTAAATGAGACCAATAGCATCATTGCCATAATGAAATCCCTCGATATCAATGATCAAATTTCAACATTAGCAGCTTGTGACTTTGAGGGCCTATCACAAACTACCGCTGTTGCAGATTACATTGCTCAAGAAATGTATTTGAGCCACCACCAGTTTGCATCGTATAATGAAAACCCAGAAGAAGACACGACTAATGATTCACTCACCTATGCTACAGAGTTTTTTGAAGCACTTCACTCATCTAGCATGACAGAAAGCCAAAGGCTACATGTGATTACAGGCCTGATGGAATGCAGTCAATGCTTAAAGCAAGAATTTACAACAGCAGGTTGGAAAGATCTATATCGGGATATGCTACAGAAAAGAGCGTTTAAAACAGCCTATATGATACGTTCTATGTTTCCTGATTCTGATTCGTTTAAGCTATCTGATGAACAGTTAGCATTAATAACTGGTACACTATCACATTTTGAGCCTAGATATCAAAAACAACTACTTATTCAGGAGTGCACACCAGAACAAACAATCCAACTCCTCAATAACCGCAATGCTCAAGAACTTCACTTGACTGATAGCGGGTTATTTTTAGAAAAACTACTTGCGAATTTAGAGTCAGGCAGACTGGATGCCCCCTCTTTAGAAGCAACACCTATAAGGTCATTTAACACCAAACAATCAAACTGTAAAGCATCCAACTTACAGGCAAGAATAGTTGCATGTTTAATTGAAAAATACCAACATACACAATCAGATCTCTTTGATATTGCCCTGAATATTACAAATACAGCAAATTTCAACGTACATTCTGATATACTGGAGGCATGGGCAAATAAATTTCAGCCTAATTTCTTCATTGATTTTCGTTTTAACGAGACTTTAGAAGTTTTAGACACAATTGCAAAAGCAGCAGCTGAAAACGATCAAGTTAAAAAATGTTTGTTGAGAATACTAGATAACTCACTTGTATCAGATGATATAACTGCAAAGTATATTGATCAGGCATGCAGAGCCAACCTTGAATCAATCGCGGCTTTTATAACCAGAAATTATGATAATATTAGCACATTGAATAATATACAGCAGACTCTTAATAACCAGCCTCAAAAAACTGATACTACAAGAAGCATTTTAGACCAAATAAAGCGAGCCCTGCCTCAAAAAAGAAAACAGAAAGTAAAAAGTCGCTTCAGCAGCATCGTTAAGCCTATCTTGTATTCATTAATTGCGATAGGAGTACTTATTATCTCGTACTTCTTACTATCTAGCTTAGTCCTAACAAGTATTTCAGGATTCAAGCAAGCAGCCAATTTATTCAAGCCAGCCAAGATAAAAGCCACTGCTCCAGACATACCAACTAATATTCAGCATATCGGATTACGAGCATAGAAATATCATTCACTTAAAGGACTAAGACATGACAGAAATAAATCAGCTCCTCAGCTTATTAAAGGCTGAGGGAGTAATACCATGCAATTTCACCGAATTATTCAACCACTTAATGGGCGCTACAACAAAGAACAAAGATAGTATTGGGCAAGACATACCGGAATCCAATCCAGATGAAGCATTAGAACTGACTTTGATGAGAAAAATTGCACCTGATAAAGAGGCACGTAAAGCCATACTTTATACTATTGCTAAAATTACCTCGGTTCTTTCTATGGAGTTATTTAAAGATCACGAGAGCTTTAAAGATCCTGCGTATATGCTATTACTTCATATGCTAATCTCATCATTTCACGCTGAAATGACCAGATATATTGATGAATTATGCCACAAACAATTAGCTTTTTACACCAATGAACAGCCTGATAGCTTTAGGGCCTACGATAGGCATTCAAGCTCTAATTCAATACTTTTTCTTCAACTTTCCATGCTGCTTGCACTTAGTTGTAGCGCCAATATCATTGCAGTCGAAGATACAAAGAGACAGTTTATAAGTACTGGCTGTAAGGAAGATGATCAGTCTGCAATAAATGTGCTTAATACGACCCATCGTGCATTGGACAATATTAGAATGGCTGTAGATCAATCAGATATAAATGCGTTACTTGAACGTATAAAAAATAAAGCGCTTATGAGCTACGAACTATATACTAGCTTTCACTTAGGCATAACCATTGAAGCAGATGCTAAAGTAAAAAATGATTTATTAGTGCTAGTTCGACATACATTACCAGGTCGAAGCGACATTGATAATTATGAGGATATACTAGCCGATCAAAACAAGAGGGGCGTGCTTGCAGCCATTCAAGCCATGGGAAGCAAACTCACTCTAAAAGCAGTTAATGGATTCATCTATACTTGCATCGAGGATGTCGTAGAAATGGATCACCCTCACCCTAGCTATTTATCAATGGCTCTCAACGTATGGTCAAATATTGCTCAGCACACACCTTTGATGCGAAAATTGACCGCTTCAATTGATCTATTGCTTGTTACGTTAGCACAACAGGTTACTGACATGCATCAAGTTACAGTACCTATGCGTGCTGATGCATCCACAAAAACCTGCCAGCATCTATTTATGGCGCAAAAACACATCCAGCCCTTTCTGGACAATAATAGTGATTTATGCTCTTACTATTTAAGATGCGCAGAAATTACAGCATCTCTTAATCCTTCTTTTCTGGACTCTATTACAATTACTGGGGGGAAATTTAATTCAGTTGGCCTAACACCTTCAGGAGAAATTGATAAACAAAATTTAGCACGCATCTTACCTAAAGTAGTTAAAATAGATCCTAATAAGGTCAATCATAAAGGCGGGCGAATTAGAAACGCTTCTCTATGGCTAAGCGGCAAGGAGCCCAACCGACTTCCCTGCCCTAACCCTAGATCTTAAAATCACTTACTCAGCTGAGAAAAAGAAATCGATCTCAATAGAAGCATTTTCTTGACTATCTGATCCATGTACTGCGTTGAAGTCAATAGATTCTCCATACAGCTGACGAATTGTGCCCTCAGCAGCTTCCTTTGGATTTGTTGCACCCATAACATCGCGATGGAATAATACTGCATTTTCACGCTCAAGCACCAATGCAACTGATGGTCCAGATGAAATAAAATTAACCAGATCATTGAAAAATGGTCTTTCTTTATGAACTTGATAAAACTCACTTGCTTGCTCTTTGCTCAAATGAGACATTTTAAGCGCTTTAATTGTAAAGCCTTTGCTTTCATATAAAGCAATGATATTACCAATATGCCCATTCTTTACTGAATCTGGTTTGATGATTGATAATGTTTGTTCTACTGGCATCTTGGGCCTCCAATTTAATTATTTTAATCATAACACTTATAACGCTTAACTTCTAGTACAAGGATTTTCCAATGAAATATTGATTTCTAGATACCTGCTATTCGAAGCTGGCTTAATACTGGAAATATAGCCTAAAATGATATCTGGAGGAGAGTGCTTCTCTAACCCAGTAGTTACAACAATATCACACTTAGAAAATAGTGTCGGTGTGCTTTCATAAACAATCTGATATGACCGATTGAATTGAGCAGCTAATGCCATCCCCTTTTTAGCGACTGAAACTGAATAGAGCATATCAGTTTCTTTATTTGGATTAACTGACCTACTTGTCAGTGGCTTTCTAAACAGGGCCAATCCGAGCAGTACTAAAAAGGGCGTTAGAATAACTGTTAAGGCAATGCGCTTAACAAACATCTGCATTTTTAAAATTCTTCTTCTAACAACTGTTGATCACCATAGTGCACCAAAGCGTCAATAATTTTTGCACCACCTCTGCCTACACAAGTCAGTGGATCCTCCGCTCTGATCACTGGCAGACCTGTTTCCTCTGCAATCAGTCGATCAATACCCGTTAACAAAGCACCTCCACCACTAATCACTAATCCTCTTTCTTCAATATCGGAAGATAACTCTGGTGGAGCCTGCTCTAAAGCGCGTCTAACTGCATCTACAACCGAGCTTAACGGCTCCTGAAATGCCTCAAGCACATCATTTGAGTTAACAGTAAAGCTTCTTGGCACTCCTTCTGCAACATGCCTTCCAGAGACTTGCAGTTCTTTAATGTCCTCAGTTGGAAATGCAATTCCAATTTGCTGTTTGATTTTTTCTGCCGTCATTTCTCCAATCAAACAACCAAAATTACGCCTTACGTAACTGATAATACTCTCATCAAACCTATCGCCACCAACCCTGATGCTTTGCGCATAAACAATCCCATTTAGCGAAATAATTGCAATCTCAGTAGTTCCACCACCAATATCAACAATCATTGACCCATGTGCAGATTCAACTGGTAAATTTGCACCAATTGCAGCAGCCATTGGCTCATCAATTAAATAAACCTTTCCTGCTCCAGCGCCCAAAGCTGATTCTCTTATTGCTCTACGCTCAACTTGTGTAGAACCATGAGGCACACATATAATCACCTCAGGCTTAAAGAACTTTTGAGGATAGCTTTGTGGCAATACAAGCCTCAAAAAATGCTGAAGCATTGCTTCAGTAATCTGAAAGTCTGCAATGACGCCGTGCTGTAATGGTCTTTTAGCCTCTATACCTACAGGCGTTCTTCCTATCATTTGTTTCGCATCAGTTCCGACTGCACAGACATAAGCATCATGATTATAACCTTGTGACTTTACAGCAACAACTGAAGGCTGAGTCAGCAATATTTCTCCATCTGAGTCAACTATAAGAGTATTTGCTGTCCCTAAATCGATTGACATTTTTTTCGTGTATTTTTGAACAAATGGAACCCAAACCATAACATCATCCTTTACAACTTCAAATACCATATCCTAAATATAAAGTTGACACAAACCCTAATATCATTATTATAAAGGAAGAACGTTTTTACTAAACATTATGTCCAATACTACCCATTCAGATAAAGAAATATGTCAATCAATCGTAGGAAAAATTTCTGAACTATCAGTCCTAAAACTGACCGAAACAGAAAAAGAGTCTTACAAACATGATTTTGAAGCATTAATCAAGATGTTCCATGCACTGGATGATGTTGACATCAACATGAGTCAGTCTGAACCCCTTCTCGTCGATATTGATCAGTGTAGAGATGATCAACCACAATCTGAGTCTCCAGATTTAGAGGTATCTTCCCCTTACTTTAATACCTCTTCAAACCTCTTCGACGTACCACAACTATTTAAAGATGACAATGAGTAATGATATACATTTAATGAGCCTAAACGAGCTCTCGCAGAAACTTGCTGATGGCAGCCTTTCATCAGTTGAGATTACCCAAGCGTACATCAATCGTATTGAAAAACACAAAGATATTAATGCGTTTTTGTATACTAATTTTGACTTAGCACTTGAGCAGGCAAAATATCATGATGCCAATCGTTCCCAAAACAAACACCTTCCACTTTATGGAATACCAGTTGCTCACAAAGATATTTTCTGTACAACTGATGGCCCAACCACTTGCGCATCTAAGATGCTAGAAAACTACCAAGCTAGCTACAATGCAACCATTATCGACCATTTTGAAAAAGCCGGTATGTTTTCCTTAGGCAAGCTCAATATGGATGAATTTGCGATGGGTTCAACAAATGAGAACAGTGCTTTTGGAGAGGTTTTAAACCCATGGAACAAAACGCACTGTCCAGGCGGATCTTCCGGTGGATCAGCAGCTGCAGTTAGTGCGAGACTTATTCCAGCGTCAACAGGATCTGATACAGGCGGGTCAATTAGACAGCCTGCTGCATTTACTGGCATCACTGGAATCAAGCCTTCCTATGGCCGCGTATCACGTTATGGCATGGTCGCTTTTGCTTCCAGCTTAGACCAAGCAGGGCCATTAACACTAAATGCATATGATGCCGCTCTACTCTTAAATGTGATGTGTGGGCAAGACCCAAACGATCAAACAACTTCAAATGTGAAGGTCCCAGATTTCACTAAGGATATTAACCAGGATATAAAAGGCCTGACTATTGGTATTCCTGAAGAATTCTTCGCTGAAGGCTTAAACCAGGAGTGTAAAGCTGCTGTAGAATCAGCAATTAAAGTCTATAAAGATCTAGGTGCTATAATCAAACCAATTCACCTGCCCAACCTAAAGATATCTATCCCTACATACTACCTACTTGCACCAATTGAAGCTGCATCAAATCTTTCCAGATATGATGGTATACACTATGGCTACCGCCATCAAGACAATGGTTCTCTAGAATCACTCTATGAAATGAGTCGAGAATACGGTTTTGGACATGAAGTGAAACGCAGAATATTGATTGGAACATTTGCATCTTCCTCAGAGTACTCAAGTGCTTACTATAGGAAGGCGCTTTCAGCAAGAGAAATTATTAGGCGTGATTATAAAAAAGCATTTACAGAAGTTGACGCAATCCTAACTCCAACCACAACATCGACTGCATTTGAGCTATACAATAAAGACAGAAGCCCAAGTGCGTTATACCTTTCTGATATCTATACTGTAACCGTAAATCTAGCTGGACTACCAGCCATATCAATTCCGGTTGGATTTGGAGAGAAAAACTTACCTATTGGCATGCAGCTAATTAGTAATAAATTTTGTGAAAGCACAATACTACAATTGGCGCACGCCTACCAGAAAGTCACATCCTGGCACAAACAGGCCCCTAATATTGACTAAGAGATTCATATGCAATTAAATGGTAAAGAAGTTATAATCACCGCTGGTCTTGAAGTACATATTCAGCTAAATACAAAAACAAAAGCATTCTCTGCTTCAAAGGTTGGGTTTGGAGATGTGCCAAACCAAAATACCTCTCAAGTAGATGTCGGCATGCCAGGATCACTACCCATTGTAAATAAAGAAATGGTTAAACAAGCCATTCAGCTTGGAGACTGCCTTGAATCCAAGGTCAATCAAATGATCAAGTTTGCTCGCAAACACTACTTCTACCCTGACTTGCCAAAAGGCTATCAAATTACCCAAGATGACCACCCCATACTGGTCGGTGGCTATCTAGACTATTTTGTTGATGGAGAGTTAAAAAGATGTGACATCCATCATTCCCATTTAGAAGAAGATGCTGGAAAATCATTACATGGCTATCGATATGGACAAACTGGGATTGATCTTAATCGTGCAGGCCAACCCCTATTAGAAATTGTGACGGAACCGTGCTTAAATAGCATTGAAGAGGTCATTGCATTTTTAAAACAACTGCATGCACTTGTCACCTATTTAGACATTTGTGATGGAAATATGCAAGAAGGATCATTCAGGTGTGATGTCAATGTTTCTATCCGAACTTCAAAAGAGCAACCATTAGGAACACGAGTAGAGCTAAAGAATATGAATTCATTTAAGTTCATACAAAAGGCCTTACAATATGAGATCAACCGCCAAATAGACTGCTTAGCATCTGGTAAAGAAATTCGTCAAGAGACTCGTTTATACAATGAGAAAAAACAAACAACTGAGTCTATGCGTAAAAAAGAAGATGCCAATGACTATCGTTATTTCCAAGATCCGGATATACCAGCAATCTGGGTCAATGATCGCTTTATAGAAGATGCGAGATCAGTTGTTCCGGAGAAACCAGAGGATAGAGTCAAACGCTATACTGAATCTGGGCTACAACAAGTTGATGCCCGTATTATTGCTTATAATAAGCCCATGGCTGAGTTCCTAGATGAAGTCACCCCACATGGACATAACATCCAAAGCATTGCTAATTGGTTACTAGGACCTATATCTGCTCTTGCTAACAAGGACCAGATACACTTCTCTAAAATACCATTAACATCAGTACACTTGTCTCAAATTATGCAAAAAGTAAAAGATAGCGCGCTATCCAGCAAAATGGCTAAAGATGTTATTGAGTATATTTGGAAAGAGGGTTTAGATGTTGACGCAATCATTCAGAAATACAATCTAAAGCAACTGTCTTCAGATGATGATATCAAAGCAATTATCCAGCAAGTCTTAGACAATAACCCTGAACAGCTTGAGCAGTTCCGCGCAGGAAAAGAGAAGCTCTTTGGATTTTTTGTAGGTCAAGCTATGAAAGCAAGTAAAGGCCAAGCAAACCCAGAGCGTCTAAACCAGCTCTTAAAGGAGATGTTATGAGTCAGAAAAAAACTTTTGCTCTTAGAATTGCCGCATGGCTAACTGCATCACTTTTTTACCTTTACTCACAAGCAGTCATCACTGCCATACAAAGCGCTTCTACAGAAATACAGCAAGGATTACAAATCTCTAATGCATTATTTGCATCAATTGTATCGACTAATTTAATTGCGTATTCAGTCATGCAGATTCCTGTTGGCATATTACTTGATCATTACTCTTTAAAAAGGCTTAGCACCCTTTCAATTGCATTATTTTCATTGTGCTGCTTAGCATTGGGTATTACAGACAGCTACTGGATCGTTTTACTTGCAAGACTCATCATGGGTGTGACTGCTGCATTCAGCGTATTAGGTGCCTTCAAGCTATCCTCTGAGTGGTTTGACAGCCAATACTTTGCAACACTCGCTGGTCTAACAGTATCACTAGGTATGATTGGTGCAACACTCGGTAATTCACAAATGCAACACTTCATAGAAACAATCAACTATAAAGCATGGTTCATCTATGCCGCAATATTTGGATTTGCCCTAACAACATCATCACTACTCTTCATTTGTAACAAGTTTGAACCTAGCGGTGAGCTCAAGTCTGTACATCATATTACTGATGACATTAAATCTGTACTACTGAATAAAAACAGTATGATTTTGATTATCTATGCCATGTTGATGTTTACCCCCTTTCTAATTTTCAAAGATACTTTTGGTAAAGTCTTTATGCAAATACACTATGGGCTAGATCAACAAAACGCATCAGCATTGGTCAACCAACTCTTTTATGCCTCTTTGATTGCAGCACCATTACTGGGCATCATCTCAGACAAAATGGGTCGCAGATTACCTCTATTATGGATTTGCACTGCAGCAACATTAACTCTACTAATTTTACTGTTAACTAAATTAACTACTGCAGACTTAACAGTATTTTCATTTGGGTTCACTTCTTGGGGGTTTTTAATTGCCTATACTGTATTCAAAGAAACACATTCGCCGAAAATTGTTTCTACTGGCATGGGTGTCATGAATAGCGTTAATATGCTAGGCGGAGTCATCCTCTCACCAGTCATTGGAGTGCTACTAGACCTCATTCCTAACTATGCACCTAATATGCCCATCAGCGAAGTCTATACCTATGTCTTTATCTGCCTTCCATTCATGGCTCTCATTGCATTGCCTTTGCTTTGGGGGGTTCCTGAAACTTATTGCAGACAACTTGTAAAATGAAAAGTATTATTCAAAAGCGTAAAACAGTACCAGTTTCGCTAGGCTGGCTTGTCACTATGACTGTTGCAGCATTTTACCTATATGAATACTATCTTAGAGTAATGCCCTCCTCGATGATCAATTACTTCATCTCAAGCTTCGGCGCATCAATTAAAGATATTGGACACATAGAAACAGCATACTATTGGACTTATGTGCCTTTACAAGTTTTTGTAGGGACCATTTTAGATATTTTTGGAGTTAGAAAACCACTGTTCATCGCTTTAATGTCCTGCCTTGTTGGAAGCTTGCTATTCTCCTTAGAATCAAGTCTAGCCTACATCATTGCAGGACGAGCATTGATTGGGTTTGGATCAGCTTTTGGTTTTGTAGCAGTTTTAAAAGCTGCCTCTGTTTGGCTACCTAAACGTCACTTCCCTATTGCAATTGGTATTGCGACCGCAATGGGCATGCTTGGCGCTATATTTGGTAAAATATTCACTACTTCCATGATTCTATCTGTTGGTGTAAAACAACTACTTGAAATGACAGTTCAATTCAGTATTGCGCTTGCAATCATTAGCTACTTTTTGGTCTATGACCGTCAAATCAGTAATAAAAAATCAAGCATGCTCAGACGCATTTCCTCAATGAAGAAAACATTAATAGCTGTTATCATTAAGCCACAAATATGGCTCATTGGCTTTATCGGTCTTTTCTTATACCTACCTACACAGATTTTCGGTCTATGGGACATTGAGTTTTTTGCATCAACAAGAGGCCTACCCCCTTCAACTGCAGCATCTGTTTCTTCATATATATATTTAGGATGGATCATAGGTGGACCAAGTATGGGCCTAATTTCTAGTTACTTAAAACGCAAAAGCAACCTATTACTCATTGGTGCTGTTGCGATGATTGCATGCTTGTATGCTATTATTTACAGCGAAATTAACAGTCTGAACACTTTATATGCACTCATGTTAACGTTAGGATTTTTCAGTTCAAGCCAAATTCTTGTATTTGATTTTGCAACCAATGCCTGCAAGCCTTCTCATGCAGGAACAGCTATAGCAATTACCAATATGATTGTCATGCTAGGCGGTTTCATACAAAATTTAGTAGCATACCTGATCGAAGCAAACTCTGTTAATGGTGTTATTTCAATCGATAGCTTTAGAGTTGCATTTATGATACTTCCCACAGGTCTGGTCATCACGCTGATACTGGCTTTGTTTGTTAAAAACCCTATTCAGATGCAAGCTGATCAAGATTAGACAGCCAAAGTGCTACTCTATCTAATACCAGACTTGAGTTCAAAATTGAATATTTCGTTTGCATTTTAAGCAAACTTAATACTTCATCATAAATCATCACATATTGCTTTTTACCAGCTTTATTTTCAAATACATAGACTACTATCAATTGCAATAGCGCCTGCAGTAATTGGACAATATCTGCATCTTTAAAGCACTGAACAAATTCTAGCTTATTTTTCTCTAAAACAGCTTGATGCAACTTAACTATATAACGTTGATCCTTATGATATAGCAGCTCTGTAGAGCAAATCTGATAAAAACGCTGCTCATCTGGCGAACAAGTATTGAGTGCAGTGTTTAATTTAAGCTCAAGTACTTGACACCTTGATCTTATGGTTTGTAATACTTGCTTCACATTTGAAGAAAAGGCTATGAATACTGCTTGACCTGGTGGCTCTTCTAATGTCTTTAATAAGGCATTAGCTGCAGAGCTGCTCATTAAGTCAGCAGAGGGCAATAAGACCCAATGTGTTCGGCCCACAGGCTTACGAGAAACCCTATCTATGATCCGCCTAACCTCATCTACTGGAATACTCTTACCAGGATCTGCACTTGCGACATGAACATCTTGGCAGTCCTGTGGAAACTGCTTCACTACAAGATCAATGCATATGTTCTGGTAACCAGGCGGAACGCCACCCAATAAATAAGCATTTGAAACATACTGCCGCTCTTCTAGATCTTTTAAGTGTGCGATCATTGATTCTACAGTTTCAAACTTCATAGCACTGTCTTTATAAATTCATATGCTAACTTTAAGACCTGCTCTGCAGACTGTTCAGCATCTATAATCAAATGTTTCTTTCTCATTTGAACGGACCTCTTATAACTATCTTGAGCCCTAATGAAAAAGTCTAATGCCTCTTGCTCGAATCGATCTAAGTAATTTTGCCTTTTAGCTACCCTTTGCATTGCGACTTCAGGTTTACAGGTTAATAGAATAACAATATCTGGCTGCGCATTTTGACATATCCACTGATCTAATATTGCAATTTTATCAACTTCAAGCTCTCTCCCTCCACCTTGGTAAGCATAACTTGCATCTAAATAACGATCTGAAATCACAATCGTGCCATCTTTAATATTTGGGATAATTGTTTGCTGCACATGCAATGATCGAGATGCAAACATCAGTAATAGTTCACTCATCGCATCAATCTGACTATTCTGATCTTTTAAGATATCCCTAATTCTTTCAGCTACCTCTGACCCACCTGGCTCTCTAGTAAGCAAGACTTCATGATTAGCAGACAGTAACTGCTGCAAGCCCTGAGCTAAGGTAGATTTTCCTGTTCCCTCTATACCTTCTATTGCAATTAATTTTCCACTATACATGCTTACCACTTTGGAGAATCTTTACTAAATCAATATAACTCATACCATTTTTAATGGTGTACATACCAGGATGCAAATCTTCATTTTGACTATTATCTAAATACACGACAACTAAAAACCAAGTATGGTGAATTGAGTTTTGCGAGAAAAGGTGCTTTGAAACACCATATATTGTATCATTCTTAAGGACATGAATTTCTAAATCTGATTGTATTGGAAGATGCCAAGATCCTACAACTTTTATCATCATCAGACCAGATACTATACCAGCCCCCATGATAACCATACTGTAAAATGCACATAGAATTGCAAGCCTAAAGTTCATTCTCTACTCAAGTACTGCTATTAATTTCTTGAATTTCTTCTATGCAATCTACCAGTTGTTTTATACTCATAATCTGCTCAGCTTTTTCATCAGGCACATCCACCCCAAACTTATCTTCTATCGCAATAACAACTTCTACCACATCAATTGAATCAGCACCTAAGTCTTGGAATGATGAAGTTAAATCAACCTGCTCTAATTCTAAGCCCAAAACACTCGAAACAACCTCAAAAACCTCTTGCTCAGTATTTGACATATTTTATCCTGTACTTTACTGAGTTCATTGTAGTCAAAATCATCCATAAAGCCAAGAGATAACATGGAAGTAATCAACCAGACACAACCTTTTGTTGAAGATGCTGTTGAATCACTTCTTCCAAGGCCTTTTCAAAGCCTGTTGAATCTGAATTGCCATGGCATTTATATACATTTGACCTCAGGCCAATTAATAATGCTGCATTTGAAATAACTGGCGCATCCTTGGATGACTTTCGCCAATGCAGTACTGCTGACTCAAGTAACTTTGTCATCAGATTTCCTTCAAACCCATTACAGACAATTAAATCAACTTTTGAATGCAGAATATCGTTTCCTTCAATATATCCATAGTAATCTAAATCTGAATCTTTAATAAGGGCATGCGCTTCCTTAATTAATGGAGTTCCTTTCCCCTCTTCTGAGCCAACATTTAATAAACCTACTACTGGATTCATTGAAGTGAATGCCTTAGCACCAAATATAGCGTTCTCGTATAGATCCTGTGCTGTGCTGATGATATTTGCACCCAAATCAAGAATCCATTTGGACTGGCCTAGAAAATCTATTCTAGACATTAATGCTGGACGCCTCTTGCCATTCTTTTGACGTAGTTTTAAGTATGCCAAAGACATTAACGCAGCTGTATTCCCTGCTGTTAGCACAATGGACTTACAATCTTTTCCTGCCAATTCAATTGCTTTTCCCATAGAGGACTTTACACCCATCCGTGCTGCTTGCATCGGATCTGCATCCATGGGAACAAACTGATCTACTACAATGTATTCTATATTGGGAATAGAACAAACAGCAGAAAAATCTGCTGTGCCCACAACTTTAAAGCAGATTTGAGGATACTTCTTAGCAACACTCAAAACTCCCTTTATAGCTGCTTGAGGAGATTTGTCTCCCCCCATCAAATCTAGAATTATGCTTTGCATTATTCTTTTTCTTGAATATCCACTACCTGCTGGCCTTTATAAAAGCCTTTTGCAGTAACCTGATGCCTTTTAACCAACTCACCTGTTGTAGGATCCTTAATCAATGTCGGCACAGCAAGCTTCTTTGAATTACGCCTACTTTTTGATTTAGATGGTGATTTTTTACTCTTTTGAACGGCCATACTTCTCTCCAATTCATACACTTACGGAGTATATACACCACAAAGCCAACTGTCAAGCACTAGAATGCCTACACTTTACAATAAGTTCTTGAATATACGACAGTGACCCAACTTGAATAACTTCCTCCATCCAAGTAGGGACTGTAATTGAGCTGACTAATACTGTTGTATCACAGCCTGCGCGTTCAGAAGCGTATAAATCAGGCAATGCGTCTCCAACCATCCAGCTTTCTTCAGGTAATACTTGATGGGATGCTTGAGCCAACCGTAACATTAATGGTGACGGCTTTGGCGCATGCTCTTCTGCCACCCACGTCGAATCAAATAAATGTGCGATACCAAAATGCTTTAATTCTTTCTCTAATGATTTTCGAGATTTATTAGTAACAATTGCTGTCGCTATATCTCTCTCACGAATAAAGTTTAACATCTCTATAACTTCAGGGTATAACTCCGCATATGGCTGTAGATCATAATGCTTATGATAAACCGGCAAAATTGTTTCTAAATCAACCTCTATACCAAAAACTTGATTAAAAAAGATATCAATCTGAACACCAGTCATTGCATCAATCTTTTCTAATGATACAGGTGGCAACATCAGCTCTTCACCTGCAGCAATACATGCATTTTTAATACTCTCATGTGTATTAATCAGTGTACCATCCCAATCAAAGCATATTAATTTTGGTAAGACCATGGATCTATCTCCCTTGTTTTTTTAAACATAGCACACAGACTTAAAGATCGCTACTAACAACCTACTAATTCAGTACATAGCCTTATTACTTCTTTCAATTTTTCACTTTATGTAATAGAGAAGCGTACCCAAGCTCTCTTGAACTGATGATACTCCATCAATAATATTGCCACCATATCAACTATAT
>JBDQEV010000019.1:0-17807 GCA_040266255.1 Gammaproteobacteria bacterium | reverse complement strand
GTATGTATCGTTATAGAAGAATTAACATCAGTGCTAGAAGAATGATCTTGTGAAGTGCTCGCATTTTTTGCATGATACATGATTCAAGTCCTTTTTGTTCATTTATCATGAATTCTCAGAAATTAGTATATAGAAACATGGGTTGAAATCAATCAAGTGCTTGAGAAAAAATTAGATGAACTTATATTGATATGAATAGGAGAGGATTGTGTTTCAGTTTTTAAAACAAAATTTTACAAGTGCATTTGGCAGTAGTAGAAAGCTTTTGTTACGTGCTATTGGTCGCCTTAAAGGTTTAAAAGAGCTTGATCAACAGGTATTGAATGAGTTCAAAAAGGCGTTGATTGAAGCTGATGTTGGTTTAGTGATGACACAGCGTATTATTGAGGCGATGCAGCATCGATTTGCATCAGGTATTCAAAAAGATGATGAAGTGGTTGATTTTTTGAAACAGTTCTTATCAGAGGCATTAGGTCCTTCAGAGCTTAAGATTGAGGATGATAAGACAGTGATCATGATGATTGGTGTCAATGGTGTTGGTAAAACAACGACAATTGGTAAACTTGCACACTTCTTTAAGAAGCAGAAACGATCAGTTGGAGTTGTTCCAGCAGATACTTACAGAGCAGCTGCATTTGAGCAATTACAGCATTGGTCGAAGGAAACAGGTGCAAAGATTTATTATCAAGAGGGCGTGAAAGATCCCTCTGCAATGATTTATGATGCAATGCAACAGTCAGACTCAGAGGTATTGATGATTGATACTGCAGGGCGAATGCATGGTCAGCAAAACTTAATGGATCAGCTACAGAAAATGAAGCGAGTGATTGGGAAAATAGATCCAACTGCGCCACATCATGTATGGTTAGTGATTGATGGTAGTTTAGGGCAAAATAGCATTACACAAGCGAAAGTTTTTCATGAAAACTTGGGTTTAACAGGGCTCATTGTGACTAAATTAGACGGGAGTGCCAAGGGGGGCGCATTATTTGAAATTGTACAACAGCTATCATTGCCAATCTATTTTGTGGGACTAGGTGAAGGAGTTGATGATTTAGAGGCTTTCGATTCAAAAGCATATGTTGAGCAGCTGATCCGTGAGTAGACTATATATGGATTATGTAGTATAATGTTATGAAAAAGAAGACTAAAATGAAAGATTTTGACCCAAGTGTTTCCACGAAAACAAGCTCTCTTAGTAAGAGTAGGGCTTTGGTTGCAACAGGTTCAAACTTTACTTCATATACAGATAGCTTAGCAGCATATTTACAGCAGATTTCCCAAATCCCACTCTTGAGTCCAGAAGAAGAGTATGCTTATGCAAAGCGTTTTAAGGATGAAGGAGATGTAGATGCTGCACAGTATTTGGTGATGTCTAATTTACGCTTTGTCGTTTATGTTGCAAAAGGGTTTCAAGGGTATGGATTGCCATTGGCTGATATGATTCAGCAGGGTAATTTAGGATTGATGAAGGCAGTACAGAAGTTTGATCCCGATCAGAATGTACGTTTTATTTCATATGCAGTTTACTGGATTAGGTGTGATATCAATGAGTATATCATTAAAAATATTAGGATGGTCAAGTCTGCAACCAGTAAAGATAAGCGTAAGTTGATGTTCAATTTAGGGAAGCATCTACATGAGAAGCAAGGTCGACTATCAATGGTTGATCGTCAAGAGATTGCAGCGCTTTATGGTGTCAAAGTTGCAGATATTGAAGCAGTAGAGATGGCTCTTTCATCACCTGATGCATCATTGGATGCTACAAATGATCAAGGGGTAAGTATGTTAGAAGCCTTGCCATCTGAGCAGAGATCAACAGAAGATAGGGTACAAACACTAGAGATTGATCAAGATCGTAAGAATGCGATTTACCAGGTACTATCAGAGCTTGATACACGTCAGAGAGAGATTATCGAATCAAGATGGTTGTCAGATCGAAAAACCTCTTTAGACCACTTAGCAGAACGATTTGGAATCTCAATGCAGCGCGTGAGCCAAATTGAGAAACAAGCGTTAGCTAAGTTCAAGGCGTTGCTCAGTGATCGTATGGAAGTTTTATTACCTGAAGAAGCTTAACCAGTCATATTGGCGAATTGATTTAATAGCTCTTCTATACTCATTCGTTCTTGCTGCATGGTGTCTCGATGCCTGATGGTTACTGTTGTAGGGTTTTCTTCCAAAGACTCAAAGTCAACAGTAATACAGATCGGTGTTCCAACTTCATCATGACGTCGATATGCTTTACCAATATTACCGGTATCCTCATATTTGATGCGCCCAAGTCCTAATGCTTGCAGTTGGTCTTTGATTGATTTGGATAGTTTTACTAACTCAGGTTTATTTTTAGCAAGTGGAATCACAGCTGCTTTAATTGGTGCAAGTGAGGGTTTTAGTTTGAGATAAATACGTGTTTTGCCATCCTCAAGAGTTTGCTCTCTATACGCATCACAAATCAATGCTAGGACGCCACGTTCAAGTCCAGCGGATGGTTCAATCACAAATGGTACATAAGTGCCTTCAGGGTCTTGGACAGCAAGTTTATGAGTGCTGTGATCATTAGTCGTAACTTTTGCTGTTAACTTTAGTGCATCTTGTTGTTTGGTATGTGATCCTAAGTCATAATCAGTTCGATTTGCAACGCCTTCCAGTTCTTCTAAGCCATGTGGATATTGATATAAGATATCAACTGTCGCCTTGGCATAATGAGCTAGTTCATCAGATTTTTGATGTTCAAGTACGATGTTGTCTGTATTAATACCTTGATTGATCCACCATTGGTGTCTTTTTTCAATCCAGTACTGATGCCACTGCTCATCACTACCTGGTTTGACAAAAAATTCTAATTCCATTTGTTCAAACTCTCGGACACGGAAGATGAAGTTTCTAGGTGTAATCTCATTTCTAAATGCTTTACCAATTTGAGCAATCCCAAATGGTATCTTGCGGCTAGTTGCATCCATGACATTTTTAAACTGGGTGAAAATACCTTGTGCAGTCTCAGGTCTCAGGTATGCGATACTATTGTCATCTACAATTGGACCATAATTGGTTTTAAACATCAGATTAAAGTCCCTAGGTTCAGTTAAGTCAGTTGAGCCACAAAACATACATTGACTGTTTTTTATATGATCGGCACGCATGCGTTGCTTACAGTTTCTGCAATCAACCATAGGATCTGAGAAAGTATCTTCATGTCCAGAGTATCTCAGTGTGAGCTGATGTGTGAGTATACTGCTATCAATCCCTTCAATATCATCTCTACAATGCACCATATCTCGCCACCAAGCAGCTTTGAGGTTGTTCTTAAGCTCTACTCCCAATGGACCAAAATCATACATGCCTTGTAGGCCACCATAAACATCAGAACTTTGAAAAATAAACCCTCTACGCTTGCATAAGCTGATAATGGTGTCCATTGATGTATGTTGCATAAAGTATCTCTTTTAAAATATTAAAAAGATTTTACCTGATTTTTTATCGACTTAAAAGTATTGACTATGGGTGCGGACTTTTAGGGCGGGGGCGGTCTTAATGTGTTGAATTTCAATCTGTTTTTGATGTAATAAAGAGAAAAGAGAAAAAGTTATGTTGATATTTGCTCCATTGGTCATGGCCAATATTATGGCATGTTTACCTCAGCGCAAAAAAAATATGTTCTTTACTTGCTTCTGGGTTCCTATACAAATAGTGCTGTTTGATAGATTGTTGATAGGCCCCTTTATGGTTGACGTATTTGTTAAAATCTTTGCTTCAATCGTATCCTTGATACTCATTGAAAAGATTTTTCCCAATATTACCATTGATTGGAAAGCATTTCTGAAAGCGTTTTTTATTGGTTATTTTACTTATTTTTTACTTTATCTGTTTGACGTGTAGAACAATTGATCTTTTTTTCAAACTAATAAAATAATGCAAAGTATTGACTTTGGGTACAGACTTTTAGAGGGAGTGGTGTTAATCTATTGAATTTTGAGTCTATTTATTGTATAGTAAAGAAAAAAGAGAAAATAATATGATTCATGCAGCAGCGATACTATTAAACTTGAATATGATCAATGAATTGATTAAACCAACTTTTTCTTCAGTGATACTATTTATCTTGATGGCAGTGTTCTTACTATTTACACCTTTGATGCCTATTTCACCGCTATTATTTATAGGGATGGCGTGCAAATCGTACGCAGAAATTAATCCGGTGACTTTTACAGTGATGTCATTATTAAGTCTTATTTCAATGATGGCGTTGATAGATATATTCATCTTAGTGCCATTACTTAGCTTCATTGCTCCAGTCGCACCATTGGTGTTCTTAGTAATTGAACTCACAGCTTTTGTGGTCTCATTGCCATTTATCTACACAGAGATTAAAGAAATTTCCAAATCAGTGAAACAGTCTAGGGAATATTATTCATCTAATTTAAATTCAACTTCAGCAGAAAGTTTAGTAGCTAGCGTCACTTCAAGAGCACTTTCAACTGTAGCAGAAAATTTAGCAGATAAGTGTTGTGCTAGTTCACAATTTGGCATGTGCTAGAGAAGATCTAATCAGATAAATCCATGCCTGTTATTCTTTTGACAGCCCCAAGGATGTTTTAAATTTTTAAGGCACTGTTATAAATAGATTAGCCTTTTCTGATCAATACTTTGGCCTTAAGGTTACTTGGCTTTTTTCCAAAGCTTGATGAGTGTTTCTAACTCTTGATCTACTAAGTTGCTCAGTCCTTCTTCTTTTGTGACAGTTTTTAGCCTAGCCATTCTACTAGAGAATTTGTCAACAGCTTGGTCAATTGTATCATTAATATCAAATCCCATATGGTAACAAAGTGCTGCAGCTGCGTGTATTAGATCGCCAATTTCTTCTTGCACTCTATCACGAGATTCATTTTGGTTCATTGCATCTAATACTTCATTACATTCTTCTTTTATTTGCGCAATTATCAGTGCAGGTGAAGGATAACTAAAACCGAAATCTCTCGCATCTTTTTCTACTTCTGTAAGCTTTTCGATAACATCTGGCATGATTTTCCCATAGATTATGATGATGCAATATACCAGCTAAGATCAGTTCATTCAAGCCAACAAGACCAAGAATCAATAGATGATTGGTGTGGTGTGTGAAGTGTATGTGGGACTGTCAGGCAATACAAAAATTCGTTATTGTTAAGCTAGATAAAGTATGATTTTCACTTTCTAAATCATTAATCAGAGTAGTGGCAATTCTTTGCTTAATTTCAACAATAGATTCAACCACAGCGGCAAGATTAGCAGCTAACGTCACTCCAAGAGTAGTCTCGCAGTTGGTGTGTAATAGAGAAGATCTAATCAGATAAATTAATGCTAGGCATTGATTGATTTATCTAAACATAATAAAATTGTGTTGGAGGTCAATCATGCCTATTATTAATTTTGTCAGCGCCAAAGACGTTTTAAATTCCTCTAGATCCATATTATGGGATTTAGGGGTTTTTGCTGTTGTAGTTGGTTTGCTCTGGATATTGGCGCAATCTGCAGCTGATATCTTATCCCCATATCAAATAGGGGACCAGGTTGTGATTGACTTGAGTCCTTATCGTTTACCATACTATGCATTTAGAACAGTACTGCGCATGTTTATTGCGCTGGGATTGTCTTTGATCTGTGCTTTTATTTTTGGTGGGATGGCTGCAAAAAGCCCTAGGGCAGAACGAATTATTTTGCCAATGGTGGATGTTTTACAGTCAATCCCGGTCATTGGTTTTTTAGAGTTATACTTTATTTGGTTGCTTATGATTTTCAAAGGAAGCTTCATCGGTCCTGAGATTGCATCAATATTAACCGTATTTGTCTCTCAGGTGTGGAACTTGATTTTAGCATTTTATCAAAGTTTAAAAACAATGCCTAAAAACTATGATGAGATGGTAAAAATCTATCGCTTTAATTTTTGGCAAAGATTTTATCGGTTAGAGGTGCCATATGCAGCACCCAGTTTAATTTGGAACTCTATGTTATCCCTGTCTGCTGGCTGGTTTTTTGTCGTTGCAGGTGAGGCAATTACCATTTCACATCATAATGTCGCTCTACCAGGTATAGGCGCTTATATAGCAAAGGCAACTACACAGGGTGATTTTGTAGCTATTTATTATGCTTTGATATGTTTATTTTTAGTCATTATGACTTATGATCAGCTGATTTTTAGGCCTTTGAATTATTGGTTAAGCAGTCGAGGGTCTGGTCAAGTGCAGCCTAACTGGGTTTGGCGACTGGCTCAAAAGTCAAGAGTGATCAAGGCCATATCTAAGTTGTTTTTATATGTTATTAATCGTTTAGTGACACGCTCATTTAAAAAAAGGCGCTATAATGTTTATGGGCTAATTGGACAAAAGGTGCGGCGTGTAATCGGCACGATTATTACACTACCAGTAATTGTCTATTTACTATATTTAGTTTGGGATGCTTTGCCATATGTCTCTTTACCAATGTTAATAGAGGTTCTGGAGTTAGGTTTATATACATCAGTAAGAGTAATGCTACTAGTGTTTCTATGTGCGCTAGTCTGGACGCCTGTAGGTATTTGGCTTGGGCTAAACGAGAAGTGGGGTAATATTTTACAACCAGTCGTACAGTTTTTAGCATCTTTTCCTCCTAATATTTTATATCCCTTAATTGGTTCTATTATTATCATTAAGGGCTATAATCCTGATATATGGTTGTCGCCTTTAATGGTGCTGGGTACTCAGTGGTATGTATTGTTTAATGTCATTGCTGGAGTTAGAGGTTTGCCTGAGCATGCAGTCATGTTATCTAATGCTTTAGGGATCAGTCGATTTGTGATGTTAAAAAGAGTATTATTGCCAGGTATCCTGCCTTCATTAATTACAGGGATGATTACTGCAGCTGGCGGTGCTTGGAATGCAAGTATTGTTGCTGAAGCATTAGAATGGAATGGGCAGCGAATTTATGCGAATGGATTGGGTGCTTATATTACTAAGTCTTCACTAGATGGATCAAGTGAGCATGTATTTTTAGGTGTGGTCATTATGTGCTTGTATGTATTATTGATTAATCGGTGTGTTTGGATGCCTCTTTATCGGTATGTGGCACAGCGCTATGGAGTAAGTTCATGAAAAGAAAAGAGCCGATTATAGAGTTAAAAGATATTAAAAAGTCTTTTCAGAAAGGTATAGGTAAAGAAATATTAGTGCTGGATCAAGTGAATGTAGAGATTCAGCCAAATGAAATTGTTTGCTTGCTGGGTACTTCCGGTTCTGGTAAATCGACAATGCTTAGGATCTTGGCAGGTCTGATTCCACCAACAAGTGGTTTTAGGTACTATAAGCAGCAGCCCGTAGTTGGCGTGATTCCAAAACTGAGTATGGTCTTCCAGCAGTTTGCGTTGCTGCCTTGGTTAACGGTTCTTCAAAATGTAGAGCTGGCTATAGAAGCAGAAGTCACTGATATAGATTTAAGGCGTGAAAAAGCATTAAAAGCAATTGATGTCGTCGGTCTTGATGGATTTGAATCAGCATATCCAAGGGAACTATCAGGAGGGATATCTCAGCGTGTTGGACTTGCAAGAGCACTGGTTGTAGATCCCGAAGTGATTTTGTTAGATGAGCCATTCTCAGCACTGGATGTATTAACAGCAGAAAACTTGCGTGGTGACTTGATTAATCTGTGGACAAGTAAAAAAACAAATTTAAAATCAATGTTGATGGTGACGCATAATATTGAAGAAGCAGTATATATGGCAGATCGGATTCTTATTTTTGGTTCAGATCCTGGTTGTGTGAAATCTGAGATGAAAATTTCCTTGCAGCACCCTAGAGATGATAAAGAAGATGAGATGGCAAAGCTGGTAGATGAAATTTATCGTAAGATTGCTGATATTAACTTCCAGTCAAAGCGTTCAGGAACAAGATTCAGAACGGTACTTGTTAATTATCGTTTGCCGAATGTTGCAATTTCTAATATTACTGGTTTATTAGAGTTTTTAGCAGCTGCAGAACAGAATGAACAATATGACTTATCAGATGTTGCGGAAGAAATGCACTTAGATATTGATGAATTATTACCAGTTGCAGAGTCACTTGAGATTTTAAGGTTTGCATCCGTCACACAAGGTAAATTTAATTTAGCACCAATAGGTGAAGACTTTGCAAATGCTAGTATTTTGGATCAAAAGAAGATCTTTGCACGTCAACTTTTGGATCATATTCCACTTGCAAAGTATGTAAGAGAGCGAATAGAGCACTCTGCAAGTCATTGTATGCATAAAGATGCGTTATTAGATATTTTGCAGGATAAGTTGAGTGAGGTCGCATCTCAATCTGTTTTAAGAACAATGATTGACTGGGGGAGATATGCAGAGTTATTTTCTTACAATGATAATAACGGGATGCTCAGCCTTGAAGATCCGTAATCGTTTGGATCAAGTTAGCTTTTTCTGCAGTACTTAGTTTTGTTAGTCCGCTGCCAATAACAAGATGGTCGGGGTTCAGGGGCATAATTTGGTGTATATTATTGTGATTGATGCCACCATCTACCATCACATCTAAACCAAGTGCTTTTGCTTGAGCAATTTTTTTCAGTTGCTCTTCTTGAAACTTTTGGTGTGAGAAGCCAGGGTTGACACAGAGTATCAACACCCGATTAGATGGGAGATCTTTAGGAATGGGATCAGAGGGGTTGAGGGCTGTTCTGATATTAATGCTTTGTTGATTGATCCAGGAAAGTGTGTTTGGTGATAAGGTATCTAAGTGAATAGAGATGTCTTTGATGCCAATATGGATTAACTTTTCTATGAGTTCTTGACGGGTCGGTGAGGTCATTAAGTGAACATCAATATTGCTTTTAGGGTATGCTAATTGAATTTCTTCAATATGATGTATGGATAGACCAAAGTTTGGCGTGAAATGGTAATCCATGATGTCGACATGAAAGTCTTGAAGGCCTAATTGAATAAACTCATCAATTGACTTTCCTACGTGTAAGGTTGGAACTGCTAGCAGTGATGGAAGAATCGTATTCATGCAGATTGCTCAGTAGGGTGGTGCTGTTTGATCGTGTCCCAAGCCTGATGTAGTTTTTTGACCTTTTCCTCAGCCATTGATTTGTCTTTTTGATTGTGTAAACGGTCAGGATGATATTTGCCAATCAGTTTTTGGTATGCTCGTTTGATCTCTTTTAGAGCCATTTTGGAGTTTACACCCAAAGTTTTATATGCACTTTGAAGTTGGTTGGGGTGGCTTTGAGAGCTGAACTGTTGCTGATAGTATTGCTGTTGGTTGCCTTTTAGGTGGAAGCGAACTTGGTTAATTAAGTTGAGCTGTTCTCTTGATGCAGGAGGGTCAATGTTGGCCATTGTTTCAAGTAACTGTAAAAAGCTTTGCACCAAGTGGGGGTTGTGAATGCTCAATACTTTCATGTATTGAGAAACTTGTTGCAAGTTCACACCTTCAGAACCTTGTCTAAAAGTAGACTTTGCAATTGCTTGTTGGTTGTAGTTCAAGCCTAACTGCTTTATGCATTGTGCCGCGTATGCAATTTCATGCTTTGAGATCACACCATCTGCTTTGGCAATCATCCCAAGGCAGCTAAATAGGTGGTGATGATAGGCGCCAGTTGAGAATGCATGAAAATTATATTTCCACTGTGTTTGTGGTTGTGGTGTACTGTAGCGAAACGCTAAAAATAGACCTAGAATAATACCTAATATTGCAGGTAATTTCAGTGCAATAGTGATAAAATTTCCAATTAAAAACCAAGCGAGTTTATTCATATTCATACCTCGCCTTGATCATATCATATATGTTCAAAAATTGTAAATGCTACTAGACTAATATAACATATTTAAAACAATGGATTTAATATGCAGTATAAGCGTTATATGTGTCTCATCTGTGGATATATTTATGATGAAGAACAGGGTGCGCCTGAAGATGGCATTGCGCCTAAAACCAAATGGGAAAGTGTATCAGAAGAATGGTTGTGCCCAGAGTGTGGAGCGATGAAGGATGATTTTGAAATGGTGTTAGTCAGTTAACTGAGGAATATGTTTTCTAACAATTTCTTTTATGATCTCATGGGTTAAAGGCTTCTCAATAAACTCATTAATGAATGGAGATTCCATCCCGGGGTCAATATGTGCACTGGTTGCAATAATTGGCATATTGAGTTTTAAATCTCGTCTAAGAATGACTGCGATTTCTAAGCCACTAATATCATTAAGACCTACATCAAGTAGGACCATGTCATATTCCTTTTGCTTAATTTGATCAATTGCCTCATACCCAGAAGTAAATACTGTGAAATTAATATTTGGAATTAAAGAAAAAAGATGGGTGCATATTTTTCCCGTTAAGACATCATCTTCAACATAAATAATTTCTACCATACAAGCAATTTTCTGAATTTTGTTTATTCTATCCGAAGTTGAGATGAAAGTCTTGCGTATTCATTCGTAAGATATTTCTCACCTGTAGAGAGATGGTGTGGTTAAGTAATTGGAAAATTGATTAAAAATCAACAATTAGAAAAAAATTGTATGAGAAGAGTGAATGAAGTATGATAAGAATTAATGTTTTTATATAAAATATAATGAGTTATTATGTCATACCAATTGATTACATGTGAGTCTGTTTCTGATGGGCACCCGGATAAAATTGCAGATCAGATATCAGATGCAATTTTAGATGCAGCGCTGGCACTAGATGCCAATGCAAGAGTTGCCTGTGAAGTGATGGTGAAGGATAAGTGGATTTGTCTATCTGGAGAAATTACATTACAGGGTAAAATTGATTACCAACAAGTAGTGATGCAGGTATTATCAGATATTTATCATATTAAAATTACCCCCAGTGACTTTGATTTAGAGACGCATATTAGTGAGCAGTCACCAGAGATTGCGTATGGCGTTGATCATGATGGTCAAATTGGTGCAGGGGATCAAGGTGTAATGTATGGTTATGCTTGTAATGAGAACAATGCATTGATGCCAATGCCAGCTTTGCTTTCTCATCAGCTGATGCAGCAGCAAAAAAAGATGCGCCAACAACATCAGTTCTTAGGTGCAGATGCAAAAGCACAAGTGACCTTGGTATATGATCATCATTCTCCTATATATATAGATACAGTGTTGGTTTCAACACAGCATACGGATCAGATTCAGTTAGATGAATTAAGAGATTGGGTGGTAGAGTATATTATAACGCCAGTGATGCCAAAACATCTTTGGCATGAAAAAACAAAGGTGATTGTTAACCCTGCAGGAAGTTTTATTCAAGGAGGACCTAGTGCAGATTGTGGGCTGACAGGTAGAAAAATTATCGTGGATACTTACGGTGGTGTGGCACATCATGGTGGAGGGGCTTTTTCAGGCAAGGATGCAACTAAAGTAGATCGCACTGCAGCATATATGGCGAGATATGTTGCAAAACATATTGTTGCATCGGGTGTTGCAAAGCGCTGTGAGGTTCAATTGGCTTATGCAATTGGTCAAAGCCAACCGGTTGCAATCTCTATTGATACTTTTGGGACGCATACGATATCAGAGCAGGAGATTTTAGATGTGGTCAAAGCATCATTTGATTTTTCAATTAAGGCGATGATTGATAAGCTAGATTTAACAAAGCCAGTGTTTACAAAAAGTGCTAGGTTTGGTCATTTTGGCCGAGAGGGTTTCGCATGGGAGCGCCTGTGTCCGGGAGATATGAATGTCTTTAAAAATCAATGAAGATTGTATTAACTGTGATGTATGTGAAGATAAGTGTCCAAATATAGCCATTAGTCAAGGGCTAGATATTTATGAAATAGATCCAGACTTGTGTACAGAGTGCAAAGGGCATTTTGATGAGCCACAGTGTATGGTATACTGCCCAGTAGACTGTATTGAGCCTGTGGGCCAGTAGAAAAGGAGGATAGCTATGGATGGAGTATTTAATCTCTCTTGGTTGCAAGTTGTTTTAGTTGCAGCAGGTTTAACGCATTTTACAATTATTGCTGTTACTTTGTATTTGCATCGTTCTATGTCGCATCGATCATTAGATTTGAGCCCTGTTCTGACGCATGTTTTTCGATTATGGTTGTGGTTAACAACGGGAATGAAAACAAAAGAGTGGGTTGCTGTGCACCGAAAGCATCATGCTGATGTAGACACGGAAGGAGATCCACATAGTCCTGTGATCTATGGAGTCT
This sequence comes from Gammaproteobacteria bacterium, assembly GCA_040266255.1. Lineage (GTDB taxonomy): Bacteria > Pseudomonadota > Gammaproteobacteria > Comchoanobacterales > Comchoanobacteraceae > Comchoanobacter. The sequence goes on along the minus strand of JBDQEV010000019.1, from coordinate 5,633 downwards.
GGAAAGTACTGTTTTTAGGTGTATGGTTGTATCGTAAAAGTGCAAAGAATCAAGATGTATTAGAAAAGTATGGACATGATTGCCCAAATGATTGGGTAGAAAGACATATTTATAGGCATTGGAACATCGGTGTGCTTTTGATGTTAGCGATTGATATCTTCATGTGGGGTAATAAAGGGATTGCTATATGGATAGTTCAAATGGTTTGGATTCCGTTTACTGCTGCTGGTGTGATTAATGGGATTGGGCATGCATTTGGTTATCGAAACTTTGAGCCAGGTGATGCTTCAAAAAATATTTTACCATGGGGTATTCTCATTGGTGGAGAGGAGCTACATAATAATCATCATGCTTATCCACGTTCAGCTCGTTTATCAGCACGGCCTTTTGAGTTCGATTTAGGCTATGTGTATATTCGTTTACTCAGTTATGTAGGGCTGGCCAAGGTGCGTTATGTGATGCCTTATGAAATTGAGTCAGGTGGGATGAAGGCTTTGTTGAATGCAAGAATGCATGTATTTAGAATGTTCTCACATGAGGTGATGAAAAAAATGATCCAAAACAGCATGTTGTCTCATGATCTAAGCAGTATACTCAATATTAAAAAGTTAAAATACTTGATGTTAACTAATCCAAAGCTTTTAAAAGAAACAGATCGTTTGGTTTTGAGAAAAACACTGATATTGGATGATCGCTTAAAACGCCTATACCAACTTAAAGAACAGTTATATGATATCTTCTACTCAAACCAGTATAAGAATAGATTTGAGGCACTTCGGCAATGGTGCAATACTGCAAAATCTTTTGATGAAAGTGTATTGAGCCACTTTGTTGGAATGATTGAGCAGCGGTATTTAGAGGTTAGCGCTAGTGTATGATGATTTTGAAAAAATAGACGGATGGCTTATTTATTTTCCACAGCCCATTCGCGGTTTGATGAAAATGTTTCGCCAAGAGTGTATTCAGGCCATTAAGATGTCGGCAAAATGTCTAGGGTTTGTTTCAAGAGAGGACTTCATGGCACAAAAACAGATGCTTCTAAAGGCCAGAGAAGAGATTGCTGAATTAAAAAAGAACAATCCAATTAATTAATTGATATTTATTATATAAAGTCGTATAATAAGATTAATATAATTAAATAAAATAATCATGACTAAAGTTGCTTTCTCTAAAGAAATTAAAACTGGTATAGTGTTAATGTTAATGCTAGATCTATTTCTCAGTTTTTCTCTATCATCATTAGCGCTTTCATTTTTCCTACAAGCTGGATTGGTGTTTTTTACATTAGTGATGGCAGCTCAGTATAGTCGTGCATATTTGATGGGCGATAGTCTGGATATGCGGTCTGCGCTTAGTCGTGCTTTTTGGACGTCACTACTCTTTTTGTTGTGCTGGAGCTTAAATGGGATAATGATGGCATTTACTTTGGCTGCAGTGGAGTATCTTAAATCTAAGGGTGCGTTTGAACGTGTATCTAGAGTAGGGCTGTACTTTTTAGGGCTTAATGTTTTATATCTCTTACCGTCAGTCTTGTTGCTGTTTGCGCCTCAAGTGCTTGCTGCATTGCACAGTATTCCATATCTATATAGCTCAGCATTCTGGGCATGTCATCTGTTATATGTTCTATTAGTTGCAAAAGAGATGGGTGTAAAGCCACTACAAAAAATTTTCCAGTGGAGATTGCCAAGCAAGAAAACAGTTGCTTATACAATCTTGGGTATTGTGGTTTTCTTATTAACCTCTCCAGCGCTCTATGTTGTTTCAAATTATGCAGCGGTATCAAGCATGATGCTGAATGGTGGGTATTTGCTTCATCTTGCAATGGCAGCAATTATGTATAGTATACAGCCTTTAGTGGAGGAGCTGTTGGCCAGAACAGGTATGATAGCATTTCTAAATTATTATGGCATTGCGGGTGAGAATAAAAACGCAAGTATTTTTCGTCGTTTTGTGCATAAGTTTTGTGTAGGTCTTTTGATGGGCTTCTTATTTGGGTTTATGCATTCTTCTGTTGTGGGAGCTGCATCTATAGGGTTAAGTGCATTATTTTATCATACTTTAATGGGTATTGTGTTTGCTATGGTGTCTTTATGGACGGATGGCATCGAGATTGCAGCAGTATTTCACTCTATGCACAATTATTCAGTTACAGTCTTTCAATTATTCTATAGATCTATTATGGGTGCTTTTAAGCCACTGTTTTTAATTCCAGTTGCATTAGGGCGTCTCTTACTGACATGGTTAGGTATAAGTGTGATTGATGCTTTGGTAAAAGACCCAGTTAAAGCAACATCTGCAAAGGCGTTAGGCCCTAATGGATTGCAGCCTGCTGCAGTTGGGGGAAGTGATCAAGTGATAGAGGAAAGTGCTCTCAGCGCTGCATCAGCAGCCTAACGTTGTATTAGTCATTGTTTAATATGCGCTTGAGTCTTCTTCTGTCTTTTAATGATAAGTGGTGTAAGACCCAGGTAATTAGCCGAATGCTGGTGTTTTTAGGGTTGAGTACCAAAAGTGCATCATGAACTCTCAGGTACACTGAGCCATCTGGGTGAATAAATAGGATTTTACTTGTCATTGATGAATATAGCTATTATTTTTATTATTGTATGATATCAGTTATTTTTGCCAAGTTACGTTTTACTGCATTTGATGTAAGACATATCCACGGTGGTGTTAATTAAAAGTGAAGGAGGGGTGGTATGTACTTTTATGTCACACATTTGCCTGTAGAGGAAGGAGAGTTGCGACTTGATGGTGATGTTTTTCGACATATTAAAGCGCTAAGAGTTAAAATAAATGAAGAGTTCACATTATTTAATGGAAAAGGACAGTACATTAAGATGGCTCTTAAGCAGATAGAAAAAAGACACTGTATCGTTAGAAGTGTCTCAGGTCTGCAACAAGCGCCTGTAGAGCAGGATATTCATATTATTCTTGGTATACCTAAGTTAAGTACACTAGAGTTCGTATTAACTAAATTGACTGAATTGGGAGTAAGTCGTATTAGTCTGGTTAAAAGTGAGTTTACACCAATTGCATTTGATCAAGCGTTGTATGAGAAGAAGATTGTACGCTGGGAAAAGTTGTGTATCAGTGCATGTGAGCAGTCACAGCGTCTATATTTACCGAGGATTAACTTAGTAGAGTTTCAAGAATTACCAGGTGAGGAACAGGTCTTCATTTGTCACCCTGGTGCAGATCAGAAAATATTAGATTGTAATTTAAAAGGCCCAGTTACATTTGCAATTGGGCCTGAAGGTGGTTGGTCTACACAAGATGTTGCGCTCTTATCTGGTCAGAATATCAGTTTGTCAGATGGTGTCTTAAGAACTGATACAGCTTGTATGGCTGTTCTTCTGGCAGTTAAAATGCAGTCTTAAACTTTATCTTGTACAAACTCTACAACTTTTTGTAGCTTTCGAGAGTACTTTCTAAGCTTTAACTTACCAGTTTGGTTTTCTTTTTGCTTTTTAGTATTGACTGTACTGAAATAAGCTTCACCTGTTGGTTTATGCCTAAACATAACGGTCTGACGACCTGCTTTAGATGCTTTTTTTGCCATAATAAATTACCTAGTTTGATTCGTTAAGTAGTGTCTCAAGGTAACCAATACCTTTTTTATCAATGGTTCTAATGCCATGGGCTGAAATATCAACAGATACTTTTTTTCCACTGGATAGTACGTATGTTTTACGATGTAGATTCACGTTGAACTTACGCTTCGTAGAGTTACGTGCGTGTGAACGATTTTGTCCTGCTTGTGCAGTTTTTTGAGTTACTATACATATGCTCATTCTTATACCTCTGGGCTAATGAATTTCTAAATGCACACTGATTATATACCATTTTTTAAAAATTGCTACAAAAAATATGTCTTTTGGGAAAATATAATCATAATTTTAAAAGTTAGTATACTGCAATGGGTGCAAATGTGTTTTTTTTTAGTTAAAGTGACGTAATGAGTAAGTTTGAAGGGAAGGGATTCTAATGCAAAGTAGAATGCGTCATTGGTTTGTTTTGACAGCATTTGCAGGTTACTGCTTGTTAGCAAGTTGGTTGTCTTTTCTTTCGATATCAAGTGATAATGCATTGATGCTTGATGAGTTTGGGCAGGTGTTTAATGTTTATTTTTATGCCTTATGCGTAGCTCAGTTTTTAGTGGGACTGTGGGTTGATCGTTATCCAATGAATTTAAGTGCTTTGATATTGGCTATGAGCTCATTGTCCCTTGTTGCTTCTTATAGTGTCTCTTCTTTTTTAAGTATGCTGATACTAGTGGTACAGGCTGTGATTGCAACCTGCGCAATGCTAGGTTTAATGCGATTTATTCATGCTGCATTTTTACCACAGGAGTACTGTAAAGTTCTTGGGTACACTCATGCGTTAATTTTGATTGGGCTACTGGGATTTGAACTCATTTCTCCAAGAGCACTTGAGTTATTAAATTGGAGAGTGCTTTATACGGTGTATGGCGTGTTTGGTTTATGTTTATATGCAAGTGAGCGCACTTATAAGGCAAAAGTTTCATGGGTCGAAGATCGATCATATGTCAAGTTAGATTTAGTATTGGTGCTGTTGATGATTGGTGCATTACATTACAGTTGGAGTTTGTTTGTGCCGCAGTGGGGATTATTAAATAGTCCGGTAGGCTATCGTTTGTTAGAGGGTGCACAACTATGGAATGCTTCACCGTTTTATATTGGGCTGTGTATAGGCAGCATTGGATTATCCTATTTAACGCAGCGAGTTAGTTACTGGGTATTGCTGGTGTCATTAGCGCTTTTAGGCAGTACAAGTGCATGGAGTTTACTGCATCATATATTGGCGCCAGTAGGGTGGACAAAGTTTTTGCTGGGATGCATTGGTCTTGCTGGCTCAGGAATAGTAATTGGGTATGCTTGGTTACTAAAGATAACAAATAGGCGTGTAGGTTTAACGATTGCAGCTGCAAACTCTGTAGTATTGCTATTCAGCACCAATATTTTCACCCATGCTAGTCGTTTTTTGCACACGAATACATCTGTTGGTATTTGGACAAATGATCAAGTTGAGGTTTCAACATTGGTGATATCAATGCTATTGGTATTATCGACTTCAATCGTTCTATTGGTTAAACAAGGATATAGAAATGAAGCATGAGATAGGAGTTTTACGCCATTCAAAAGCATATACTGAGGGTAATGATTTAGATCGAGGATTAACACCTGAAGGAGAAGAACGTTGTATTGCGTTAAAGGAAAAATATCAGTTTAAGTGGCAACATGTGCTTAGCTCGCCAGCAACAAGAGCACAACAAACCGCTTATCTTGTGACGAATCAAACGCCTACGATTATTGATGCACTATATATTAATCATGAGCCTAATCTTCAAGAGATAGAGTCCTTATTAAAAGAGTTAGAGGTATACACAGCCTCTGGGCCAACGTTTGTTGTTGGACATGCGCCAATGCTTGGACCACTAATAGCTACGATTGTAGAAGATACAGCTTTACAAAGCTTAAGCTTTTCCTCTGGGAGTGGTGTGATTATCAATCCAGATCATACGTGGAAGAAGATAGGCTAGAGTGAAGTATTAAAAGAAATACACACAGTAGTGTGTCATTCATATCATATTCTATCGCATATGATATGTT
>JBDQEV010000018.1:0-20297 GCA_040266255.1 Gammaproteobacteria bacterium | reverse complement strand
GTTGTATAGTATTTAATTCTGAGTTAGCAATATTAGCTAAATATATGTTTTTTTTGTTATTTATTTATAATAAAAACAAGATGACGTATATGAATAAACTAAAAATATTGATGGATAGTCTTCCGTTAGGTTTTGTTGCTCCGATTGCTATTCCACTTGCTATGGATCAATTTGGTCGGTGTATGGCTTTCATGGCACGGAGTCAATTGTGCCTATTAGATGACTTAATTGGTAAAGATGTTAATGGTAATTTGCACCCTTCTATTCAATACATAGTTTCACTGATATGTGTTGCAGAAGTATTTGCTGCTCTAAATTTTTTAACATATTGTTATGGTTCTGCACCTCAATTACCAGCTCCGGTATTGCAAGCAGCTCCAGTACCTCAATTACCAGGTTTGAGAAGAAGGCAAAGACAGGCGTGTGAGAGAGTAGGGAAATTTGTTCCTCTGAGATGTTCTCGCAAACCAAGAAGTATCAAGTGAATATTGAATGAGCGGACAAGCTTGATTAAGGTTGTATAGTGTATTGATTACTTCTCTAATGTCAAAGAACCAGTGTGTTGTATTTATAAAAGGTCAGGGTAGAAGAAAAGACACAAAGCTGTTATGTTATTGTCAACTGAGATGAGTCTATGAGTCAATACAACGCAAAATCAATTGAAGTACTAGAAGGTTTGGAGCCAGTCCAAAAAAGACCTGGTATGTATACACATACTGAAAATCCTTTGCATACAGCTTGTGAGCTGATTGATAATGCAGCTGATGAGGCGCTGAATGGACATGCAAATAAAGTCAAAGTTATTTTGCATCAGGATGGATCATTGAGCTGTGAGGATAATGGTAGAGGAATGCCTGTTGATAAGCATCCAGAGTATGGCATCAGTGGTGTTGAACTGATTCTGACTAAGCTGCACTCAGGCGCAAAATTCTCTAGTGATAGTTACGCATTTTCAGGTGGCTTGCATGGTGTTGGTGTCTCGGTAGTCAATGCTTTGGCGAAAAGACTTGAGGTTGATGTGAAGCAAAATGGTCAATGTCATCAAATTATTTTTGAGAAAGCAAGATTAATAACGCCGCTACAAGTGATTGCAGATACGCCTAAAAGACATAGTGGGACGAAGGTCAGGTACTGGCCAGATGCAATATATTTTGATTCAGAAATCTTTCCTGTGGAAGGGTTGAAAAAAGTACTTAAAACTAAAGCGATTCTGTGTCCAGCATTATATACCGAACTGCATGTTGAAGCGACAGGAGAGTCATTTGAATGGCACTACGAAACTGGTATTAAAGCATATCTAGAGGGCATGGCAGGTGATGAAATTGTGCCAAAAGAGGTTGTTCAACATGTGACAAAGTCTGATGAAATGCAGGTTGAGTGGGTTGTTGCATGGCAGGGTTTAGAAACCAATACTGCTGTGATTCAAGAAAGCTATGTGAATCTCATTCATACTCCACAAGGTGGAACACATGATAATGGTTTAAGAGCTGGTATTGTTGATGCAGTAAGAGAGTTTTGTGACTTGCATCAATTATTGCCTAGAGGAGTGAAGTTAAAGCCTGAAGATATTACAGGGCATTGTTTGTATGTGATGTCATTTAAGATGGCTGATCCACAGTTTGTTGGACAAACAAAAGAAAGGTTAAGCTCTAGAAGTGCATATCAATATTTATTAAATACCACTAAAGATAGCATTAGCCTATGGTTAAATGAGCATGTTTCTGATGCAAAGTCATTGGCACAATTTTGGATAGAAAGAGCTCAAAAAAGATTAAGGCAAGCTAAAAAGGTGACAAGAGCAAAAGCACACCAAGCAGCAGCTTTGCCTGGAAAGCTGGTTGATTGTATCGAAGAGGATTTATCAACAGAGGTGTTTTTAGTTGAAGGAGAATCTGCAGGAGGTTCTGCAAGGCAAGCACGTGATAAATATACCCAAGCAATTATGCCTCTAAGAGGTAAAATTGTGAATACATGGGAAATTGATTCAGAAAGAGTGCTAGCTTCACAAGAAGTGCATGATATTGCGGTTGCAATTGGGGTAGATCCCAAAAGTGAGGACATCTCAGGCCTAAGATATGGGAAAGTTTGTGTTTTAGCTGATGCTGACTCAGATGGGGCGCATATTGCAGCATTATTGTGTGCGTTATTCGTTAAACACTTCCCAGCATTGGTTAGAAATGGTCATATTTTTATTGCTATGCCGCCTCTATTTAGGGTTGAAATAGGGAAGAAAGTGCTATACGCATTGGATGATGAAGAGAAAGATCAGATTGTTAAGCAGGCAGAAGCAGAAGGTGCGAAAAATATCCAAGTGATCCGATTCAAAGGGCTTGGAGAAATGAATCCTAAACAGTTAAGAGAAACCACCATGCATGCAGACACTAGACGCTTGGTGCAGTTACTGATGCCCTCAGAAGATGAGGCAGTGAGTGAAATGGATATGCTGCTTTCTAAAAAGAGGGCCAAAGATCGAAAAAGCTGGCTTGAGCAAGAAAGTTATATTGAATAAATATTAAATAATTGGTTTCTTGTAAGTTATATCCTTAACTTTACTTGCAATAATTGCTGATAGCTGTTAGGATTTTATCTCAGGAATAGCCTGAAAAGGTCCCAGCCATGCTGCTGGTAATTTTTTTTTAACTCTAAATATACTTATGAATACTGAAAACTCAAACTACATGTTAAAGTTGGCAGATATTGGTTATGCAATTTTACCAATAGAACGCTGGGAATATAAGAAATTTCTGCCATTTGCTTTAATGATTGGAATCACTGTTTTTAACTTTACCATGTTAAGAAACATGAAAGACACATTAGTGCTTACAGCGCCAGAATCAGGTGCGGAAGCAGTGACTTACCTAAAAACATTGGGTGTATTACCAATTGTAATTTTATGTAGTGCTCTATATGTACGTCTCAGAAAGAATGTGAGTTTTGAACGCTCATATAATTTGATTGTATCAATGTTTTTGAGTTTCATCGCGGTCTTTATTTTTGTGTTGTATCCAAATGCTCAATCATTACATATGTCACCAGAGTCAGTTGCAGCATTAAAAGTAGCTTATCCTAGGATTCAGTTTATTTTCCCAATCATTGGTGTATGGACTTATTCATTATTTTATATTGTTGCAGAGCTTTGGAGCTCAATTTGCTTATCAGTACTATTCTGGCAGTTTGCAAATGATAATATTGGCACAGAAGAGGCAAAACGTTTTTATCCACCATTCTTGTTTGTGAATGCTTTGGCGACTTTCTTAGTAGGTCTTGCGCTGAAAAGTGTGTCAGGTCCTAGTGTTATTGAGTCTGGTTGTTACATCATTCTTTGTGCTGGCGTATTTATGTTATTCTTATTTAGATTCTTGAACAAACAAGTTTTGGTTGAGCCTAAATATACACAGTATGTAGCACCAAGAAAGAAGAAGAGCAAAATTAAGAAAGGTTTTGTGGAAAGCATGAAACAGTTGGTTGCATCACCTTATATTGGTTACTTGTCATTGTTGATTCTTAGTTATGGTATGTCTATTAACTTGATTGAGGTGTCCTGGAAATCAGCAGCATTAAAGTACTATCCAGCACATGAAGACTATATGGCGATGATGGCTGACTACTCAATTATTACTGGTCTAACAGGGTTGGTTTTAGTGATTATTAGTAAAACAGTTTTGAGAAAGTATGGTTGGTTAGCTTGTGCTTTGGTCACGCCAATTATTATTACCTTGACCAGTTTTGGTTACTTCTCATCACAATTATTCCCAGGCGCGTTTGAGCCTTGGATGTTAGCAGCTGGATTTACGTCCCCGTTAGCATTTACAGTTAGTTTTGGTATGCTGGGTGTTATTTTGTCTAAGAGTTCTAAATATTCATTCTTTGACCCTACAAAAGAGATGGCATATATACCATTAGATTATGAGCTCAGAATCAGTGGTAAAGCAGCAGCAGATGGTGTCGGTGGACGTTTAGGCAAATCCGGTGCAAGCTGGTTACAAATGATGCTGTATGCAATTGTAGCAGGAGGGCAAGCTGAGATTATGCCATTCTTAACAATCGCATTAGCAGCGTTATCAGTTATCTGGATTACATCAGCGTTTCGTTTGAGTGCAATGTATGAAGATGCTGTGCAGAAACAAGCAGAAGAAGATGCTGTTTCAGCTTGATTAGTCATATCAAATGTAAAAAAGGGGGCTTTTGCCCCTTTTTTTTCTGACAAAAAAAAAGCATGGCGTATATAAGAAATATGACATGGAGATATAGTAATGGTTTTAGAAAATATTTTAGCAAGGGATATGCGTGGATATGGAGATATTGCTCCAAATTTTGCATTGTTACATCAAGTTGTATATGGGAATACGCTTTTGACAGCAAGTGTTGTTGGAGCGATACTAACATCGGGGCTAATTTATACAGTAGCAGCGATTGTAGAGCCTGCTAGTAAGGTATCTAGCCGTAGCCAGCCTCACACGCACTCTGGAGATTTTCACAAAGATGGCTCTGATCTTAAGCCAGATAATCGTCAAAAGCCACAGCAGGTGCCGACGCCAAAGCCTAGGGTTTAATATAGATATCAAAACGACTCTTTTTTGCATTGCTGACACTAAAGCTAGGTTTTGGTAGGCAGGTTAGCGGGCTGAGCTTGTGGTCATGTTTAATCACTAATCTTTTTTTAGTTGCATGGTATGCCGATTCCCAGTCTTCGAATAAAGTAGGGCTTGCGATCGATTGAATAAATTGCATGTTTTTTTTAGGTTTAGATTTTTTTGAAGTCATGAACATAGGGTCTAAATAGATCACATCAAAATACGGTTTGGAGAAAAGAGTTTGTGCTTTTTGGTGTAAGACGTTCCATTTTAGCTTTGTTTCAAGATGCTCAACTGCTTGAGATAGGAGCGCATAAAGCAGGAGGTTTTCTTCAGTACTGGTAACTTCAAAGCCAGCATTGGCTAAAATAAAACCATCTTTGCCAAGTCCAGCACAGGCATCGAGTATGGTAGTCGGTGTGCCTACAGCTTTTAGTAGCGGGTGTTTCGTAGTTAAAATCTGTTGCCATTCAGGTGCGTTGAAATTAAGACTGAGTTGTTGCTGATCAAGTATTAAGGTATGAAAAGGGTCATGTAAGTTAACTTGTAATGTTGGCGGTAGATCAAGTTGTGATATCTGCTTCTTTAAGCTGAGATACTGAGAGGAACATTCAATGATTGCCATAATAAATCCAAAATGATAACAGTAAATAATGCTGCAAGGTAAATGTTTGAGAAGATAAAGCTCTTCATATATACACTTGGCTGATCTTGATGGTATACCTTTATTAAGCGTGAAACAAATAATAGATTTAAGATATTAACAAGGATCCAATAAACATAATTGCATGTACCAATTAGGAAGAGCATCTGCGTACAAATGATCAGTAAAACTGCATAGGCTAAAATAGAAATCTTGGTATAGTGTATTCCATGTGTGACAGGTAGCATAGGGAGATTGCTGTGCTGATATTCATCTATTTTCGTTAGTGCTAAGCACCAAAAATGAGGAGGGGTCCAAGTGTAAATGATTGCTACTAGGACAAGAGGAGGTGCTGTAATTTCATTGGTGAGTGCGCAGTATCCCAGTAATGGTGGCATAGCCCCAAATAGTCCGCCAATTACAATATTTTGAGATGTATTGGGTTTGAGAATCTGGGTATAAAACCAGCTATAACCAATCATAGAGAATGCAGTGAGAGATAGCGTTAATAGATTTGTGAATGAAATTAGTATGATGCTGGAGAGAAAGCTAAATCCGATGCAGGTTTTTATTGCACTAGATGAAGAGATTCTATTCTTGGCTAATGGACGATTTTGGGTTCTACGCATCTTTTTGTCAATGTCTTGTTCTAGAATTTGATTGAGTATTCCTGCTGCAAATGCAGCAAAAGCAATGCCAAGTAATCCGCCTAATATATTTTGTATTTGCCAGCTTTTATATGGTGCAATGAGCATGCCAACTGTGCTAGTAAAGAGCATTAATCTAACAACTCTAGATTTAGATAGAACCAGTAGGTCTTTTAATATTGGAGTGATTTTGGTCTTTGGCAGTACCAAAGCCAACTGAGAAGTAAGCATAGTGCAGTAAGGTTATGTAAAACAGCAACCGATATTGGTAGCAACCAGATAATATTGCTAATGCCCAGTATGATTTGAAGCATCAGAATGCTTAAAGGCAGTAGTGCTTTAAATTGACTGAATGAATGACGTTGTAGATAAAGAACAGTTGGGAGTGTAATGCAGATAATCAGAGCAGTATAGCGGTGTAATATTTGAATGGTCACTCTTGCTACGTTTGACATAGTGCCAAATTCATATAATGGTCCGATCGGTAGCATGGTTAAAAAAGCTTCTTTAAGGTATAGAGGGGGGAATAATGAACCTTGACAGCTTGGGAAATCAGGACAAATCAGTGCTGCGTAATTTGTGCTGGTCCAGCCGCCCAGTATGATTTGAAATAAAATCAGAGCGATTATGCCTGTATTAAGATTTGCGCCAAATTGAATAGGATGTGGTAGTAGCTGATAAAAGAGTAGTGTAGCAATGGAAAAACCGCCAAGTAAATGTGCCAGTACAATAAGAGGATGTAGTAGCATCGTTACAGTCCAAGCCCCTAGTAAGCCTTGGAAAAGTAAGACGCCTAAAATAAGGTAGCTACTCGTTTGATGTTTTTGATTGAGTAAGTTTTTAATCGCAAGAAAAGCTATACCTAGTCCTAGCATGCCTGCAAGGTAGCGGTGGTACATTTCTGGCCAGGCTTTTTCTTCATTAAAAGGTCGATTTGGGTGTTCTATATTTGCATTGGCTATTTCTTGGTGAGTTTGTGGATATAGCGCATGGCCATAGCAACCAGGCCAGTCAGGGCAGCCAAGCCCTGCATCTTTCAAACGAGTAAATGCACCAAAGCCAATGACTAGAAATGCAAATATAAAGAGAATAATTTTTAGCTTTTTCATTGAGAGACTGATTTGAGTAAGCGTTTTAAATCACTGACTAATGCAAGAGGGTCGTGTATGGGGTATTTGAGGATGAGCATTTGATGTGGATCGGCTAAATAAAAGTATTGTTCGTCTGTTTCATTCAGCGCTTCAGGTATTAATATTTTCACCAGTGATTGTTTTACGCCTAGAGTAGAAATAGCATTTCTCAGCGCATTTGACTGTTCACAGCTTTGACAAGGGTAGAGAACAGTCCATTGGTAATTGCTGTTGGGTTGGGTTGTAGTATAGTAGCTGAGAGGCACTTGTGGGTTAATCCAGATCCCTTTGTTCCTCGGGGTGCCAATATACCCGCTGGCAGCAAGGCCAATACCAATCATAATAGGGATGACAAAGACCATCCATAGTTGCTTCAATGTAGTATGCATATTCATTCCTTTTGCATCATACTACACTGATTTTTTGAGTCGATGAAGCTTAAAATAAATATTATGTTTGCTTATGCATTAAACTGCATGGTCTTATGGGGACTCGGTCCTTGATGAGATTGAATAGCATTCTTACAATAGAAAAGAGCATTTTGTCTCCCTTCTCTAAATTCTTTTATCATACGTAAAGTATTGATGTCTTGGCATGCATTCTCAAAGGTTTTATTGAAGCGGGTTGCATGCCAGTAAATAACAACAGACGCGCAGTTGTGTTTACTTTAAAAAATATAGATGGCAAAGGCCACTTTTTTAAAAAGATTGACACAATCAAAAATACTGAAAGTGTCACTATAGAGAGAAACACAACCATGAAAATACCAAGGGAGTTCAGTTGATCTGTTCGATGTTTTGTATGCAATACACTATAAAATAGATGTGTTATGGGTTAATGTTCTTTTATCAGTTTGCTTTGGGTGGGTATTGTTTAATCAATTGGTTGATTCCAATACACAAGGCTATACCAATCAAAAAAAATTGAATTGCATAGTTAATATGTTTCAGTAGTTTTTCCTCAGAGTATGATTGTAGAACTTGTTCAATGGCACCGTCTGCGATAATCACATATGGCTCCAGGTTTTGTGGTAAGAGAGATGAAAAATAGTCAATATCAAGTTGTCCAACAGTTACTGGGAAAGAAGTCAAATGCTGAGGCTGACTGATTTTAAAGGGAGGGGGGATGAAACGAATTGTGCCGGTTAAAGTGTTAATATTAGGCACCTCAGGTTTTAACATGAACCCAAGACTAATTAATATCCATTTGTTATCAGTTTTAAAAGGCGCCCATACTAAGTACCCTGGTTGGTGATGGTAGCTTCTAGGCTGAATGAATAGGAAGGGCATGAATTCACCCTGCAGGGTTGCTTGCTTGAGGTTATGTTCTATCGTAATTTGATTGTGACTCACATATTCAGAATTTGGCTGAAGCAGGTACACAGCTTTTGCTCTGTGCACTTGCCAAACTGCGAGTAGGCTAAATATCAGCATGATGACAATGTAGAGGAGTAACTTGGATATCAATAATCTTTTCATATGATTAATATATATCTACAAAGCAGCTAGTGCAATCTTGTGGTGCTATCATCTCTTGGAGAGCTAAATTTATTTCAGCTATTGGGAGACGATGCTAGTAGGCGATTTTAATTGATCTCTATGTAGGCTCAGATGTTTGTTTAACTGTGGTTGCACAGCTTTCAGGTTGACTAGATTGGCTCATTGTGGTTTGTGAGAATAGTGAGTAAATCTTATCGCTTCTATCTTTGTTCAATGTTCTAGGAGAAATTCTTCTATGGGGGTGATAGCCTGATTGTTTCAAAACCCATTCAGTTGTTCTGTCCTTTTTGGTCTTTGCTGCCTGAGAGGTTTTGGTTTTGTCGGCCTTAATTTGGTCAGAAAATCTTTTACGTTGTCTGGTCATTATAGTCATAGTTTTCTTATTATTTTTATATTATTCAATATAATGCCATGTTATACCATCTTATTCAAGAGTATCTTATTAGATTGATTTCATCTTTATTGATGAGTAGTATATGAGCGCCCATTCTGGCTGCCTTATTTGATTGATATTAAACGATTTTTGATATATTGTATGTAAAACAATAAGAGAAAAAATGGCAAAAGAATCATCCAGTGTAACAACAGCATCATCCAGTGTAACAGAAGCATTATCCAAAAGAGCATCATCGGCAGGGGTAATAGCAGGTAAGAAATCAGATCCTAAATACCAACCAAAATCATTAGCAGACATTGCTGATCATTTGGTGAACTTTGATTTTAGATTGAAAGGTTCAGTATGTCTTGCACCTAGTGCTAAAGGTTCAGCTGGTGCTGCAGTAAGTTCTGCATCTATAAAACCATTGAGCGGATCCAATCTTCATAAAAGGCGAAAGCGAAAGGCTGCTAAGCAAGCAATGCAGGCTGCTAAGCCAGAACAGAGTGAAGGTAGTGCGGGTGAGAATGGTGAATCGCTATTAATAGAGTTAGGCGGTATGAGTATCAATCCACTAAATCAATAACTTGATCTCATATAGGTATGTCCAGTTTTTGCCTGTGAGTAAAATATTTCCGTTTGGAAGTAGGCATAAACCATTGAGAACATCACCAGAAGAAATATAGGGTGTGATTGTTCGGAGATCTTTGCAGTTAATGTATCCAATGACCTCTCCATTATAAGGTAAAATAATGATGATGATATCTTGATACCAAATATTGGCGAGGATGAAACCTTTATAAATCATGAGGTCATTGATGCCTCCGACGGGAGAGTCTTTGAAGTGTACATTGATATGGAATGCTGGAGATAGATCTTGGTGTCGATAGTATAGTCGATTAGAGCCATCTGATTGAATAAAGTATCCACCATCAAAGCAAAGTCCCCAACCCTGATTAAACTGAGGAATGATACGATTAGAGTTTTTGGTATGCTCTAATGCAATGACTTCTTTCCAGGTGAGCTGAAAAAGACTGGATTGGTTGGAGGCAATGCCTTCTGCAAATATTTGCGGTGATAAAGAAGATATTTTGGGTAATAAAAGTCCATGTTGGTACTGAATGAGCTTGGATTGGCCATATAAACCGCTAGATTCGTATAAATGGCCTTGATGGTAGGTTAGGCCTTGAGTAAAAAATTGAGGCTGATGTGGGTGGCTAGCAATATGTTGGTAGTGATATAAAGGAATTGGGCTTACATCTATAGATGCAAAAGCAATATGAAGAAATAGGCTCAGTGTGTAAAGTGCTTTCATGTATTCATTATATTCAATAAGCAAGCTATCTAAAAGTTTTATATAATAGGTGTAGGCTGTGATTATTGATTTTATAAACTGATGCTTTGGTGTAAGATAGGTTCATTTAGAAGGAAGTCTATCTGTGTTGGTTAAAATAGGGATGTTAATTGTTATTTTGATGCTACTAGTTGTACTAGGGTTGGCGGCAAGAGATTTGCTAAGAGGTCAGGATTCACTTGGTAAGCATTTTCAAATTCGAATTGGGCTTTCGTTATTGCTTTTTATGATTATATTAGGGCTAGATGCTGCTGGGTGGATCGTGCCATCACAAGACTTACAATATTTAGGAGGTGATAATGTTTAGAATGGGTGGCGGTGAATGGTTAATGATTGCATTTGTTGCAACAATTTTTATGGGGCCAAAGCAAGTTAAACAATTAGTGAAGAGATTAAAAGAGACAATGGCTTTATTGAAAGATGAAGTACAAGATTTAAAATAATGTTGCGTTACTGGTATGAGTTTCGTGCAAGGGTGATGCGGGCCGCTATATGTTATTTATTATTGTGGTTTGTAGGTGCAATATTTTACCAAAACTTTTATCAGTTGCTGACGGAGATATGGCATTCAGAAGTTAATCAGATTTTATTGTCAGATATTCGATCAGGTGTATTGCTTCCTTGGAGGATAGCGGGTGCTTTTGCATTATGGTTAAGTGTGCCATATTGGGCGTATGAGTTTGTATTATTTGTTTCTCCAGCATTGTATGTCAATGAAAGACAGCATTTTATGTTGATTGCAGTTTTTGCGACGTTACTATTTATGTTGGGATCAAGTATAGGGCTATGGATGGTGGTACCAGTATTGTTATCATTTGCAAAGCAGTTTTTGCCTCAAGGACTGGTCTTTTTGCCAAACATGGATGCAATGATGAGTTTAAGTTTGCAGGTGGCGTTGATTGCTGGATTGGTTTTTGAAGCACCATTGTTGATCTATATTATGTTGAGCAGTGGTTGGATAACAGTAGAGTGGTTAAGGTATAATAGAGGTTATTGGGTCAGCGGGATATTTTTTGTTTCCATGGTTTTAACCCCTCCAGATGTTATTTCACAACTGACAATGGCGCTGCCACTTTGGTTTGCAATTGAGGTGACGATTGTGTTTTATGTTTGGTCAAAAGCAAAGATGAAGGAGATTTTAGATTGAAATTCATTAGTATAATAGATACGATGGGGTACGAAGAGTAGGGTTAAAAATGCAAGATTCAATACGTATAAAGCTCAATGAAATTAAAAAGCGTCATCAGGAGCTTGAAGAGATTCAGGCAAATCCTGATTTGATGCAAGATCATAAGATGTTTGAAAAGATTGGCAAAGAGCTACATTCCATTGCAGGGATTGTAGAAGCATTTATACGTTATGAAGGTTTCGAAGAACAGTTATCAGAGACGATGTTGTTAGCTGATGATGAGGATATGAAGGACTTGGTTAAAGATGAGATTGTATCTTTGAAACAGAGTTTAGAAGAGACACAGCAGTCACTCATGATTCTATTGCTGCCAGAAGATCCAGATGATGATAAGGATATCTATATTGAAATAAGAGCCGGTGCAGGTGGTGATGAAGCAGCATTGTTTGTTGGTGACTTACTGAGAATGTATTTGATGTATGCTGATAAAAACCGCTGGCGTTATGAGGCTGTTTCTCAATCAACTGCGTCTAGTGGTGGCTATAAAGAAGTAATTTACTCACTCAAGGGCCAAGATGTGTATAAGATGTTGAAGTATGAAAGTGGGACACATCGGGTGCAACGAATACCGCAAACTGAGTCACAAGGTCGTATTCATACATCAACAGTCACTGTTGCTATTTTGCCACAGGTCAATGAAGTTGCTCATGTAGAGATTAATCCTCAAGATTTACGTATTGATACATATCGTTCAAGTGGAGCGGGTGGACAACACGTTAATACGACTGATTCAGCAGTACGTATTACTCATATCCCAACACAAACAGTGGTAGAGTGTCAGGATGAAAGGTCTCAGCATAAAAATAAAGCCAAAGCCATGGCATTACTGTCTGCTAAGATTTTACAGCAGCAAAGAGAGAAACAGCAGCAAGAAATGTCTTCGCAGCGCTCAATGCAAGTTGGTAGTGGGGACCGATCAGAGCGCATTCGGACTTATAACTTTCCACAGGGGCGCTTAACTGATCATCGAATCAACTTAACACTGTATCGGCTTGCTGAAGTGATGGAAGGAGATATGGAGGAGTTGCTGACATCTTTAAGTCGGGAGAATACTGCAAAGCAATTGGCAGGGCTGTCGAGTGAAGATTAATTTAAAAGAATACCATCAGCAATGGGTTGATAAATCTAACTCGAAAAATGCTTATTTGGAAGTATTCTGGATTATTCAATCTGAATTAAATGTTGCATGGAGTGTGTTGCATCATCAGAAAACCTATACTCAGGCGCAGTTACAGCCATTGGACATCAAGTTGGCAAGGTATGTAGAGGGTGAGCCTCTGGCCTATGTGATTGGAAAAGTAGATTTCTTGGGTAAAGATATAGAAATTGTGCCGGGTGTTCTGATTCCACGACCTGCAACTGCAGATTTAGTGGTGATCTTGCAAGATTATATTACTGATGGTGATAAAATTATAGAGCTTGGTGTGGGTTCTGGCGCAGTATCATGTTCTCTTGCAAAGCGGTTTCCAGCTTCAGAAGTAGTTGGGGTAGAGAGAGAAAGCGTAGCTTATGCGTTAGCAGAAAAGAATGTAAAGGCCTTTGGCTTGAGTAATCTTCAGTTATTAAAACAAAGTTGGTTAGATCCATTGCCAGTCGGTTTTAATGTGTGCTTTAGTAATCCACCATACATTGGTGTTCAAGATCCATACTTAGATGACTCAGTGCGCAATTATGAGCCTAAAAGTTCCTGGTGTAGTGAAGATAATGGATATAAGGATCCTTGTGAGGTCATCCAAGTTGCAAAAAAAATATTACAACCGAGTGGATTATTTATGCTAGAGCATGGATTTTCTCAGCAGGACCAGTTAGCTGAATATGCAAGAAATATTGGGTTCAGTATTATACAAATGGTACAGGATGAGCAGGGCTTGCCAAGAGGTCTGTTAATGCAACTAGAGAGTTAGTCGAATAAAAGACTATTATTTTTTAGAAATTATCGGTATAGTGTAAGTATGTATTTTCATGGAAAAGGTACTCGCTCATGAAAGCCAGATTAGTTGCTGTTTGTGGATTGGTTCTACTATTAAGTGGTTGTGGTCGTCCACCAGAAGTGGATATAGAATTTCAGAAGTTTGCTACAGTTTCATACTTTGCTGATGGAACAAGACTTGTAGTTAACTCAAATTTGTTCTTCGAGTCTGATCGAACAACACTTCGTCCTGAGGCGGTGAAGGTGTTAAGATCTTTGTATCGACAAGTACAGGAACAAAATTTTACCAAAATTGAGATTTTAGCACATTGTGATAATGCGTTGACTGAAGAGTCTGCACATGTGGTCACAGCGTATCAGGCTGAAATGGTTGCAGGGTATTTCTGGTTTAGGGGGATAAGCTCTGCACAAATAGAGTTTACTGGACTTGGGTATTCGAATCCAATTGCTGCATTGGATAATGCACAAGGTATTTATACTAACCAGCGCATTGAGGTGAGGCTATCATGAAGCAGAAACTTATTACGATTTGCTGTATTGCTTTAACCAGTTTGTTGTCTGCTAAAGATCAATTCTTGCAGTACAGTGATTTGAATCAGTTGGTTGTTCTCGGTAATGTTAATGTCATACTAGGCGAGAGTAAAAGCCCTAACTTAGTTGAATATGATGATTCTGAAGTTAGCGTTAATATGTTTGAGGGCATCTTAACGTTGAACAATATGAGCGGTTCTGTCACAAACATAGTGGTGCGCTCATTAGATCAATTTAAAAATTTAGCAAGAATCAGTATTAAAGATCAGTCTACTTTGGTTGCTAAAGATTTGCGTTCGGATGCATTGTCTGTAGATGCTAATACGTCTGGCAATATTAAGATAGAAGGCGTGATGAACTTGAATCGTTTGATGGTAGATAGTGCTGGAGAGATCGAGATCTACTGGGTAGATTCAGATGAACTAGACGTTGATATTAAGCAGGGTAACTTAGTGCTTGGTGGGCGTGCAAATCGTCTGGTAATGCGAGCGACTGACCAAGCTAATTTAGATGCGCGTGGTTTGATTGCAAATGATGTATGGGTTGCTGCGTTAGATAAGGCAATGGTTCAAGTCTTTCCGCTAAGATCGTTGTTTGCGTATTCTAGAGATAAAGCGACTGTGGATGTTAAATATAAGCCAGAGCAGTATGTGCCAATTAATCAGGCGCCATCGGTGATTGTTTTAAACTATATTGATATGGAAAAGCGTACAGGTAGGATTATTTGATTCAGCTGTATTCATTTAGACGCTGTCCTTATGCGATTCGTGCTCGTTGGTCGCTATACTTATCTGGGATTCCATATCAGGTCATTGAAGTCAACTTGAAGGATAAGCCTTCGCATCTATTAGAGATTTCACCTAAGGGGACTGTTCCGGTGCTTTTTGGGGATGGTCTATTTATCGATGAAAGCATTGATATTGTACGTTATGCATTTACACAGCAATTGCCTGAAGGCTTTGCAAATCTTAGCTTTGATGACCCTTTTGCACGAAAGGTGGTTGATCAATTGCATCAGGTATTTATTCCAAGTTTGAATCGATTCAAGTATGCGACTCGTTATGAGGATGTAGATTTGCATTATGAGCAAATGGTCATGCTGGGTTTCTTATTGCAATTTAAAGGGCTGGATGATGGGCTTTTGGGGTCAAAAACTTGGTTAGACTGTGTTTGTCTACCTTTTATTCGTCAGGCATATAAGGCTGATGGTTGGACAGAGCTGTGGCCTGATCAAATGTTATCTTGGTTGGAGGTGCAGCTAGCATCTGACTCATTTAAGGCCATTATGGCCAAGTAGTTTATTGACTGTTTGAATCGTTATATTTTGTTCGATTGTTCAGTATTTCATCTTTATTGTAGGTATTGAAAATGGTAATTGGGAGTAAATATATCAGTATATCTTGCTCATAGCGTGGTGGAAGAGAATTGTATGGGGGAGGGAAGAGTGTTGTCATGATGTTAACTGGTTGTGGTTAGGATATCATAGCCATCTGGTGTGACTAAAATGGTATGCTCCCATTGTGCTGATAATGTCTTGTCAGCAGTGATCGCTGTCCATCCGTCGCCCATGATGCGCACTTCTTTTTTGCCTTGGTTGATCATTGGTTCAATGGTGAAGGTCATTCCTGGTTGTAATATGAACGATTTTAGATTTGGGTCTGGATAGTGTAGAACTTGAAAGCCTTCTTCGTGAAAGTCTTTTCCAATGCCGTGGCCACAGAAATCATGTACGGAGCTGCAGTGATTCTTTTTTGTAAAGGTTTCAATCGCAAGTCCAATATCATACAAAGATATGCCTGGTTTGACGATCTGGATTCCTTCAAGCATTGCTTCTTTAGCAACGGTGCAAAGTCTTGATGCATAGGGCTTGCATTGTCCAATCTCAAACATTCGGCTGGTATCGCCATGATAGCCGTCTTTGATAACAGTAATATCGATATTAATGATGTCACCATCTTTAAGTTTTTTCTCGCTGGGAATGCCGTGGCATACAACATGATTAATTGATGTGCAGATTGATTTTGGAAACCCTCTATAATTGAGTGGCGCAGGTGTCACTTTGAGCTCTTTGGTCATGTAGTCATGTGCTAAGGTATTGAGCTCTTCCGTTGAAATGCCAGATTTCACAAAAGGTGTGAGGTAATCTAGAACAGATGCTGCTGCATAACCAGCATGACGCATCTTTTCAATTTCAGCAGCAGTTTTGATGTATTTCGAGGTATCCATAGGGGGGTATATTTAAATTATTCACATCATATGAGAATTATAAGTAACTTACAATTTAATTTTTTAGGTTGGCTGATGGGTGTGGAAAAAAGATAAAACGGGTGTGAGCAATTTCTTACAAGAGAGTGGGATAAGTATCTATTTTGCGGCTATTAACTGCTATCTTAGGTTTGAGAGTAATTTTCATATGTTATTAAGTATTGATTATTCGTGGTTTATTTCCCAATGGGTGTTTAAAAAGGATCGCTCAAAATTAAGTTTTTTTACTTTTATCTTACACCTCTAATATTAAGAAAAAATTAATGCGGTATAATATTTTTCCCTTTTAATTTTTCTAAAGCATTAAATAAGTCACCACTATAGCCATAATCGGCAACTGAAAAGATGGGAGCTTCGGGGTTTTTATCAATCGCGATAATAATTTGGGCATCTTTCATGCCTGATAGGTGTTGTACTGCACCAGAAATGCCAAGGCTGATATAGACTCTGGGTGCAATGATCTTGCCAGTTTGGCCTACTTGATGAGAGTTGTCGATATAGCCTGCATCTACTGCTGCTCTTGATGCTCCTACTGCAGCGTTAAATTGCTTTGCAAGCTCAAATAGTTTAGCAAAGTTTTCTTTACTGCCTAATCCTCTACCGCCTGATACAACGATTTCTGCTGTGGATAAATCTATTTCATCTGTTGTGGTTTGAGTTTTGATTAACTCTGGGTATTGAATCGATTGCTTGGTAGTGCATTGTTTGATTTTAGCAGTGGCCTTTGATGCTGTTGCTTCAAAGTATATTCCTCGAATGCTCATGATCAGTCGATCACCATTGTATTTGATTTGTTCGCGAATTGCGCCAGCATAGATTGCACGCTCAAAATGATTCTTGTCAATGATTTTGCTGATATCACTGAGCATGGGGGATCTAATTTGACCACAATAGTAGGGTATAAAGTCTTTAGCAGTGGTGTCTGAATGCACCATGATTGTTTGATAGTTTTGATCATGCGCTTGAATAATATGACTAATAGAGGGGCTATTCAGTGTTGCTTTCGAGTAGTGAAAGACCTGTTGGACGCCTTGGAGTTGTGTTAAATCGTTTTCACCGATATAAATCAAGTCGATGGTTTTAGACAGTTGTTCAGCTGCACCAATGAGCTTTTTTAAAGCGCTCATAGACTGTTTTTCGGTATGAATGAGTAGAATGTTCATTTGATCACTCCTGCATCAGTGAGTTGTTGAATAAAGTGGTCAACATCATCGGTAGGCGTGCAGCCTGATCTTTTTTCTGGATAAGAAAGCTTGACGATCTCAATAGGAGAGTCTTCTTGTTTTTCTGGTTGAATGGTTTCAATCGGTTTACTTTTAGCTGCTAAAATCTTGGGTAAGGCAATAAATCGAGGTTCATTGAGTCTTAAGTCAGTAGAGATGATACAAGGTGTTTTCAGTTGTACGGTTTCAATTCCTTGATCGGTTTCTCGATCTACTGTCAAGGTGTCTTCTTTGATCGAGATATTGGATGCATAAGTTGCACATGGCCAATTTAACATCCCAGCAAGCATTTGTGGTATTTGCCCATGATCACCATCAATTGCAAGTTTACCCATAATCATACAATCAAACTCATGTTCTTTGATGTAATCTGCAATGAGTAGGCATTTATTGAAAGTATCATTAGTATCGCTTTGAATCAGTACTCCTTCATCAATACCCATTGCAAGTGCATGTTGTAGTACTTTTGGTTCTTGACCAATATGTAATGCTGTACTGTGAGTGATGATATTCTTTTCCTGTAATTGTACACAGGCTTCAATTGCAATCGCATCAAATGGATTAATTGATAGCTGTACCCCCTGAGTTTCAACTTGAGTTTGTGTTGAGTTCAGGCGAACCTTGACTTGATAGTCGATGCATTCTTTAACGGTGACCAATACTTTCATTTTTTCTCATCCTCCGATACTATTATAGTACCAAGATGCAGTGGATCAGAATTTTGTGAGCAATGGAAGTATAAATGTAGAGGTATTAATTGTTGGTGCAGGCCCTGCAGGCTTGGCTATGGCAATTACCTTGAAGCAACGTCGACCTGATTTGCATGTGATGATGATTGAAAAAGGTAGGTCAGTTGGGAATCATTTGCTTTCTGGTGCAGTGATGGATCCTTCAGCACTAAATGAGCTTATACCAAACTGGCAAGAAGAGTATCAAGGATATACTCCTGTACAAAAAGCATCAATGTACTACTTAACGAAAAAGCATTCTCTACCATTGCCGCATTTGCCGAACGCAAATCATTATGGTGGCTGTGTCATCTCTTTATCACAGTTGAGTCGTTATTTGGCGCAAAAAGCTGAAAGCTTGGGGGTAGAAATCCTTACTGGTTATGTTGCTGATGAGTTGATAGAAGAGCAGGGCAAGGTGAGAGGAATCAAAACTGGTCCTATGGGTCTTAATAAGAAGCGAGAAAAGACTCCACAATATCAACCGCCGGTAGAGATTATCGCACAGCACACAGTATTGGCAGAGGGAGCAAAAGGGCTATTATCAGATCAAGTCATTGAGCGATATGGTTTAAGATCTCAACCACAAACTTACGGATTAGGTGTTAAAGAAGTTTGGAAGGTTAATACCAAAGTATTTGAGCCTGGTAGGGTGATTCATGCTCTGGGTTGGCCGTTGCCAAAAAATACTTATGGTGGTGGGTTTATTTATCATGGCTTAGATCATCATGTGATGGTGGGTATGATTGTTGGTCTAGATGCACCCAATGCATCAGTCAGTCCATATGACTTATTACAAAGATTTAAACATCATCCTAAATGGGTGTCCGTATTTGAGAATGGAGAACCTATTGCATATGGTGCTCGTGTGATCAATGAGGGAGGTTATCAGTCGATTCCCATATTGGATTTTCCTGGAGGTGTTTTGATTGGGTGTGCAGCAGGATTTGTGAATATTGCAAGAATCAAGGGTATTCATGGTGCAATGTATTCAGGTATGGAAGCAGCATATGCCTATTTACAACAAACTTCGTTTGATACGAGGTTCAGACAGCATCATATTATTGCCGGATTAAAACGCTGTAGAAATGTTAGACCATGGTTTTATAAAGGTCAGTGGCTAGGGCTATTTGGTGCAGCAATTGATCAATATATATTTAGGGGTAGGGTACCTTATACACTGCGTATAAAAGATGATGCAGCATCAGTAGACTTAAAAGACACTAAGGTATTACCATCACATCAACCAGATGGTCGTATTAGCTTTGATTTATTAACCATGCTCCAGTTATCGAATACTTATCATCAAGAGCAAGAGCCTGCACATATTACCTATCATCCTTCTCAACAACAGGCTGCGAATCTTGTTTATACCTATTTCTGTCCGGCAAAAGTTTATGAGATCAATGATCAATTCGTCATCAATGCTCAAAACTGTATACACTGCAAGGCATGTTTAATCAGGAATCCATTACAACAAATTCAATGGGCTCATCCACAAGGCGGTGGAGGCCCAAATTACACTGATACATAATTTTTTCTGTTTCTCTATACACTGTGCTTATAAATTGATCAGTTTAAAAGGGTTTAATTATGAAAATAAAAGATGCAGTACAGACTGGTGCAGATCTCATGCCAGGTGGAAAACCTTTACAATTAGAGTCATCAAAGGCTTTTAGGCAAAGCAATCTAAAGTCTTCCGGGCGGCTTAGTTCTTTCTATATGGAGGATCAGCTTGCTGCTGAAGTCAATTATATGCAAGCTAAGCTATATACTGATGCCCCAAAGATGCAGATTGAATTTACTCAAAAAAAATCTGTAATGAGAAAGAAGATAGCTAAGGAACTAGAGAATATAAAGTCTTCGATACATTCGTCTCCTGATGCAAATATCTCTGATATATTGAAGCAAAATGAGGTAAAGTTGCAAGAAATGCGCAAGGGGAATGCTAAGAATTGGGGTAAGGCCGATCAAGAAAAGTGGGCGAGAGCAGTCGATAACATTAATAAGTGTATGTTCTATTTATCAGCATCTGTCAGATTGCAGATATTAACTGCATCTGCAGAACAAGAGGATGATAAGAAGGAAGAAAAGGTTATCAGATTTGCAGCAGCAAAGCTAAGGTATACAAGTAACGGTTTAGAGGGCCGATTTCACAAGCCTAAATATGTTAAGGCAGCTATAATTCAAATTGGTCGTAATGCTCCT
>JBDQEV010000017.1:0-25027 GCA_040266255.1 Gammaproteobacteria bacterium | reverse complement strand
ATATTGGTTTAATGCTCGTATATTGCTATTGATTACTGGTTTGTTTGTGCCATATATTGTGTTAAATGAGTTTTTTGATTCTACATATTGTGTTTAAGGAGTTATTATAGATGAGCGTTATTGAGAAGCAGTTTAAGGGTGAGGGCCCAATGAGTGATGTTTTAGAGCATTTAGGGCAGAGTGCAGCCAAGTTGCCTAATACTATTGCAAAACATGTTGAGGGAATTCTGTCGGCTTGTGAGAGTGAGAATTCAAAGCAGTTTTCGCAGGCATTTTTATTGCTTAGAAAGATCTTGGATGATGTTTCTCATATTCAATATCACGAAGCTGTTTATCAAGTCTTGCTATATTCTTGTAGTAGAATGCCGGGGCAAAAATATCCTGCTGATGCACAGATCCCAAATGAATTTTTATTAGTCACGATTGACCAGAACTGCTATGACATTAGAGTGTTGGCAAGTGAGCTAATGATTAAAGACCAGAGACTGGTTAGTCCTTTGACTAAAAAGCCATTTCATCTTCGAGATCAGCAGCGCATTTTCTCCTTAATACAAGACAAAGGGCTGGAAATGCAGGCAAGAGAGCAGGGAGGCACTGTTTCCCCTGCGCTTGCTGGCTTTGACCCTGAGGCATATCTGGTGATTAAGCGCGATGGTTCTGTTGTGTCATTTGATCAGTCTCGTATTCAGGCAGTGATCAAGAAGGCAATGTTAGCATCAGATATTGATGCTGCATCATTGGATGAAAAGGCGTCTCAAGCAAGCTTTCAAACACTTCAGATGTTGACTCAGGCACGACCTAATGGGGGTGCTATTCATATTGAAGAAATTCAAAATTGTGTTGAAAAGGGTTTGATGCTTTCAGACGCACATGATGTTGCACATCGTTTCATCTTATATAGAGAAAAAAGAGCCAGTGAAAGAGTGCAAGAGAGTGCTAATTTTGAGCCAGCAATTAAAATTAAGTCTCCAAATGGCGAGCTAAAGAGTTTAGATAAAGCAGGACTGCTTGCATTTCTTAATCGCTTGGCAAATGGGCTTTCAGAAATTGATTGTAATTTAGTCGTAGAGGAGGCGTATAAAAATCTATATTCAGGTATAGAATACCATGGTGTAAATAGCGCACTTATTATGGTTACAAGACCTTTAGTTGAGCAAGAGCCAAACTATGCATATTTTGCTGCAAGGCTATTGAAGCATCGCTTGAGTGAAGAAGTATTAAGCTTTTTCCATGGAAAAGCAATTCAACTCAAGGATCCAAACTTCGAATATCAAAAAATATTTGGTGATTATATCCATAAGGGCATTGAGCATGGCTACCTAGATAAAAGATTGTTAGATTATGATCTTGATGCTTTGTCTGCTGCAATTGATTGCTCAAGAGATAATTTATTCTCATTCTTTGGTTTGCAAACATTATATGATCGTTACTTTATTCATCATCAAGGCACAAGAATTGAAATGCCACAGGTTTTATTCATGCGTGTCGCAATGGGGTTAGCATTGAATGATGGCAAGGATAAAACTGCAAAAGCAATAGAGTATTACGAGTTAATATCTCAGCTTTCATATATGTGTGCGACACCAACTCTATTTAATTCAGGTACAAATCAGTCACAGCTTTCAAGTTGTTTCTTGCTTGATGTCCCAGACAGTATTGAAGGGATTGGAAACTATATTTCTAAGC
Source organism: Gammaproteobacteria bacterium (assembly GCA_040266255.1). Classification (GTDB taxonomy): domain Bacteria; phylum Pseudomonadota; class Gammaproteobacteria; order Comchoanobacterales; family Comchoanobacteraceae; genus Comchoanobacter. The sequence continues at coordinate 23,341 of JBDQEV010000017.1, read as the reverse complement.
AGGCAAAAATATCACAGTGCTCAGGTGGTGTTGGAACAGCATGGACAAAGGTTAGAGCTAGTGGGTCATGGATTAAGGGCACAAATGGTCGTTCATCAGGTGTGATACCATTTTTAAATATTGCAGATGCAACTGCAATTGCTGTAAACCAAGGCGGTAAAAGAAAAGGTGCAGTTTGTGCATATCTTGAAACATGGCATTTAGATATCTATGACTTTTTAGACCTTAGAAAGAACTCTGGTGATGATCGTCGTCGTACACATGATATGAATACAGCAAACTGGATACCAGATTTGTTCATGAAGCGCGTGATAGAGAAGGGGAATTGGACTTTATTTTCACCGGATCAAGTCCCTAATCTAATCAATACATATGGTCATGATTTTGAGGCAATATACGTTGCATATGAAGCGCTTGCTAAAGAAGGCAAGATCATGTCTAAGACAGTAGAGGCAGCGCACCTTTGGCGTAAAATGTTATCAATGCTATATGAAACAGGCCACCCTTGGATGACCTTTAAGTGCCCAATTAATTTGAGAAATCCTCAAGGGCATGTTGGTGATATTCACTCTTCAAATCTATGTACAGAGATTACTCTAAATACAAGTGAAGACGAAGTTGCAGTATGTAACTTGGGAAGTATTAACTTAGAAAGACATATCTTAGATCAAGCAAGTGATGCTGGTGTTAGCTTACCTGCATTAAAAGGCAAGTTGGATCAAGAAAAGTTGATCAAAACCATTCACACAGCAGTTAGGATGTTAGATAATGTTATTGATGTAAACTATTACTCGGTTGATGAGGCTAAAAATGCAAATACAAGGCATCGTCCAGTTGGTTTAGGTACAATGGGCTTCCAAGATATGCTATACAAGCTTGGTGTTTGCTATGACTCTGATGAAGCTGTAGACGTTGCAGATCAATTGATGGAGTTTATTAGCTACCATGCAATTGATGCATCTATAGAGCTGGCAAAAGAAAGAGGTTTTTATTCTACTTATCGCGGTTCTCTATGGGATAAGGGTATTTTGCCAATAGATTCAATTGAATTGCTCAAGTCCCACCGTGGTGAACTATTGGATATGGATCAGTCACAACAGCTAGATTGGCAGCCTATTAGAGATAAGCTAAAAGTATACGGCATTAGAAACTCTAATGTAATGGCAATCGCCCCAACTGCAACTATTGCTAATATTTCAAATACCTCTCAGTCTATTGAGCCGACATATATGAACTTAGCTGTCAAATCTACACTTTCAGGTGAATTTACTGTAGTCAATAAATACCTTGTACAAGAGCTAAAAGCTCTTGGGATATGGGATGATTTTATGGTAAAAGAGCTCAAGTACTATGATGGGAGTATTCAGCAGATTGATCGCATTCCAGAAGAGATAAGATTGCGTTATAAAACAGCATTTGAAGTTGATCCACTGTGGTTAGTCAGATGTGCGTCTAGACGTCAGAAGTGGCTTGATCAAAGTCAATCACTAAACTTATATGTAGCTAATGTTTCAGGTAAAAAGTTAGATCAGTTGTATAAGTCGGCATGGCAAATGGGATTGAAAACAACTTACTACTTAAGAACAGTTGCTGCAACAGATGGTGAGAAATCAACCATTCATGATGGAAAGCTCAATAAGGTCGAAAAAGCTGAGGCAGAACCACAGCCAAAGTACTGCTCAATCGAAGACCCTGATTGTGAAGCTTGCCAATAATATTTTTTAAGGAGACATTTATGACAGAAATGAAAACTAACGTAGCTGGTTTGGGAGATATTGAGCTCGGCCAGCGCAGAAAGACAATGAAGGATAGTAAAATAATTACTTCCTTTAAAGACTCTGGTGATGACAATGGTGCAAATGATGTCAACCAGCTATTCCCAATCGTGCATAAGTTTGCATGGGATAAGTACAGAGATACCTGTAAAAATGCTTGGTTACCATATGAAATCAGTATGATTCGTGATATTGAGCAATGGCCAACATTAGGTAAGCATGAAAAAGAAATCTTTGAAAGAACTTTAGGTTTTTTAAGTACGGCTGACTCCCTAGTGGCAAACAACTTAGTGCTTGGGATGTATCGTCATATTACGAGCCCAGAATGTAGACTATTCTTGCTGAGACAAGCATTTGAAGAAGCGGTACACATGGAATCTTATACCTATATTGTTCAGTCACTTGGGCTTGACGAGGCTAAGATATTCAATATGTATCGTGAAATTAAATCTATGGCAGATAAGGCAAACTGGTCAGTACAGTTTACACGAGCGTTGTCAGATCCTAATTTTGCGACAGGTACGTTGGAAAACGATCAAACACTCTTGAGAGATTTGATTGCATTTTACCTAGTATTCGAGGGCCTGTTCTTCTACGTAGGTTTTGTACAAGTTCTATCACTTGGGCGTCGTAACTTAATGCCTGGGTCATGTGAGCAAATTCAATATATCTTTAGAGACGAGTCTATGCATCTGAACTTTGGTGTAGATTTGATTAATCAAATTATTAAGGATTGCCCAGAGCTTTGGTCAGAGTCATTCCAGCAGGAAGTACGCCAGATTGTAAAAGAAGGTGTTGAGCTTGAGTATGCATATGCTGAAGATACCATGCCGGATGCAATTTTAGGCTTAAATAAAGATATGTTTAAAGATTACTTGCAGTATATTGGGAATCGTCGTTTACGTCAGGTCGGTCTTGAAGAAGAGTGGCCAGGTGCTAAAAATCCATTCCCATGGATGAGTGAAATCATTGATCTGAAAAAGGAGAAAAACTTCTTTGAAACCAGAGTCACTGAGTACCAAACAGGTGGCGCACTAGATTGGGATGACGAGTAAACTATTAGAGGCTGGCATTCTGTTGGATGCCAGCTTTATTCCTTTGCATCTTTATCATGCTTCCTATTTTCCTGCTTTTCAGGTAAAGCCCGGTGAAGCAGTCAGAATAAAAGGCCCAAATGGTTCTGGAAAAACAACAATGTTAAAAGCACTGAGTGGTGCTATTTACGATGAGAAGATGACACTTAGCTCATCACCTTCTTATTATTTGTCTGATCAAGTTTTTGATATGCCAGGCGTTACTGTTTCTGGGTATATTGAATACCTAAACTGTTTATTCTCTTGTTGCAGATCTACTGCTACTGTTAATCAGATTGATCCAGATTTGCTCATAGATTTGTTGTCTCTTGGACAAAAGCAATATTTGAAGCTTTGTGCGCTTGATTATATTGATGCAAAAATATGGTTACTTGATGAGCCAGAGAGAGGCTTGGATCAAAAAATGCAGCGGTTGCTGAAGAAGAAAGTTTGGGATTTTGTAGAGCAGGGAAATGCTGTTATTTATGCTTCTCATTTAGACTGTATTGAGGCAAGCAGAGAAGTGAGTGTTTAGCTATTGGAAAATACTGAAGCTTGAGATTAAAAGGTATTGGTATTTTAAATATCAAATTTTAATGTTGCATAGTTTATGGCTGATATTTTTGAGCACAATTCCACAGGTAGGCAATGAAGTACAGGATGTGATTTATCCAGGGCTTATGATTTGGGTGATGGCATCTCATGCGTTTTTATTTAATCTCAATCAGAATGCTCTGCAGCAGTTAAAAGTAATAAGTCCAAACTTTTATCAAGCGCAAATAATGACCATGTTTGTACAAGCATTGTTAATTAGTACGCCACTTGCTTTAATCTCTGGATTATATTTTCAACAGTTCCTAGTTACAGTCAGTTTATTTTTATTAACTGAAATAATGTGCTGGTTGTTTTATATACTCAATGCTTTAACCAAAGGTGCGCATCATTTATTTTTAGGGCATTTGTTATTTATCCCAATGATGTGGCCATTAATCTGTCTTGGGAAGCTAGTACTGCTATATCCAGTAGTCATTAGGGTGATTTTTGGTTTGTACTGTTTGCTTTTAAGTTTAGGTTCAAGAGCAGTGTCATTTGCATTTAGAGTTGGGCACTCTAGTTAATGTAAGGCAATTTACATACCTGGAGCTGACGTTGCAGATTGCTTAAGAGTGTCCTGTATCATTTTAGCACAGACAGTATGTCCGTTCTCTTCTGCTAGCTTCTGTGCTGTTTTACCATCTTTTGTGATATCTAGTTCTGCACCTAATTGAATTAATTTGTTTAATGCTTTTTCATTACCAATAGATGCTGCAAGCATGCAGGGTGAATAGCCATTGAAATTTAATTGGTTGAGATCTGTTTTAAATGTTACTAAAAGATCGCATAAGTATTCATAAGCTATATTTGTGGTGCGGCACAGAGCCCATTCATGTAGCTGTGTGGTTCCTGAAAAAGCTTTATTTGGATTGACTCTTTTTCGAAGTAGGGCAGCCGAGGCTGGAACTCGGTTAGCTTTAATGGCTTCATAAAGTAGTAAGTGGCCATACGCTGTTATTGTAGCACTAGATAGTACTTTAATAGAGTCAGTTATTAATTGTGTTATCTTCGCTTTATTCAAACTCTTTGCTACAGTATTTTCGTCAAAAATAGATGTTGTAAATTGATTAAAACCAGGGGCTGTAATGGCCTCTTCTGGCTTTCCGGTTATCAAATAGTATAAATTATAAGCGCTACGTTCTTTTGTGTTTGCATAATGAGTTCTAATATATAGATGTATTTTTATCTGCATCTCTGGAGTCAAATATGAAGAAATAATATATACGCACATGACCTCTGTATCACTAAATTCCCTTGGCGATGCTGTGTCATTGATGATTGCAACCAAAGATGCGCACAACCTGAGTGCAGTAAAGAAAGGTATGATTCGATCTTCAGGTGAAAAGTTATTCCCAATATTAACACTTTTACCATCGAATACAGTTAACTTGTCTATATCCGCTTTATTTGCTTCTGCCATCGAATACAGTTAACTTGTCTATATCCGCTTTATTTGCTTCTGCCATGAATGCAGTTATAAATTTCCAGAAATCCTGGAAGGGAATTTTGTTTTCCTTATAGCTATTTACAAGACTATCTACAAGCTCTGTTATGGGTATACTTACTCCTTGTGTCCGATGCTTCCTAAGTATTACAAAAATTGTTTGCTAGAGCCAGGGGGCGCTATTATGATAATGGAATCATCATATTTGGTCTATCTATTAAATACTTAATATATTCCATTATCTTGTGGTATAGATATTTAATTGCTACTCATAATTCTGATATAGATCTTGGTTTTACTGAGGGTGTAGATGTACATTAATAATGACAAAAGGCGCTATAATAATATTTGTATATAGGTAGCATGATAAAAAAGACGCCAGAAATGAGAGTCATAAATTTTACTTCTTTTGCTAACAGAGAAATGTTATAAAATAAAATTAAACAGTAGTAGGAAGATTATATGAACATTTCTGTGATAACAAAATACAAATCACTGTTGGATGATTCCATTTCTTGGGATGACTTTGCTTCTTTTATACAAGACAATCACTCAGAGCATGAGTGGAGGTCTATTGATAAATTTTTATTATTGCCCGTAGGAGATGAGCATTCTGAGCAACTAGAGCGGATGGAAGCAACATTCTCTGTTTTAGCTAATCTGGTAGACACACTAGCCTCCTCTGATCTTTCTGATTTAAATCCCACAGAATTTCTAACGTTCAAAACTGAGTTAAGAGATAGCATTTCAGAAATCTTATATGAGAACAATATTTCTTTTTTAAGATCTAATCAGGATGATCAGGATTTTGGAAAATATGTAGAAGATAATCCATCATATATGCTTGACAAAATACAGACTGCAGCTAATAGAATTTATAGTTTAGAATATGATTGTGAAGCATTCATTTATGATAAAATTCTAGCTAAACTACCTAAAGGACTTTCATACACGGATCAATACGCCTGGTTCTTAAAAAAAATGCAGCACCACTTCCCAAGCTTTACCAATCCTTACTGGATACAAGACGGGGGTTGGCCTATGGGGAAAGAGTCACCAATGTCATTTATGGGGCAAATCCACCTCCAGGATTGTGGCTATTATCATGATGAAACATCACTATATGTGTTTTTTGATACAAAAACGGGTGAATATAAAGTGATTAAGCAATCATACTAAGTGTTTCCTCTTAACTCCGCGCCATGGTAAGTGTTAGCATTTACACTATATGTCTTTTCATGTTTATAAAACATTTATTATTCTAGTCCACGAGATGAATATTTCTATCTCCTTAAGGTGGCGAAAAAGACTGTAATATGTGCTTTCAATAAGCTAGTGTTGCCAACTTAGAAGATAAGTGATAATATTCAGAGTATTTAGACGCGTAGCTCAGTGGTAGAGCACCACCTTGACATGGTGGTGGTCGGTGGTTCGATCCCACTCGCGTCTACCAAGTAGTAATTAGGATCTTTATGTTTACAGCATTAGAAAGCATCAAAAAATCACATCGCGACTCCTATAAAAAGGCAGTTGCTGCACGAGTCGAAAATGATCTCATTGACTTATCTGCAGAGGTTTCAGAAGCAGCAAGTGTTGCACCAGTTCTTGCAAGTGAGCAGGACGGTTTAGAGGTCATTAGGCATTCTACTGCGCATTTACTTGCCATGGCTGTGAAGTCCCTTTATCCAGATGTTCAAGTGACAATAGGGCCTGTGATAGAAGAAGGATATTATTACGATTTTGCATTTGAGGATGAAACGGTTCTTTCGCCAGAGGATTTTCCGAAAATTGAAAAAGCAATGCGTCAAATTGTAAAGAAGTCCTTTCCAATCACTCGTGAGCACATGAGTAGAAATGATGCGATAAAATACTTTGAGAGCATCGGTGAGGAGTATAAAGTAGAGATCATTAAAGATATTCCTGAAGATGAAATTTTAAGTCTTTACCAACAAGGTGATTTCAAGGATCTTTGTCGTGGTCCTCACGTCAAATCTACAGCACAACTGGGTGCATTTAAGCTGACCAAAGTAGCAGGTGCATACTGGCGAGGAAACTCTGATAATAAGATGTTACAGCGTGTTTATGGTACGGCATGGGATACCCAGGATGCTTTGAATGCTCATTTAGAGCAGTTAAAAGAAAGGGAAAAGCGTAATCATAAAAAAATTGCTGATCAGGCAGATTTATTCCATTTTCAATCGCAAGCACCAGGTATGGTATTTTGGCATTCTAAAGGCTGGTATGCATATCAATCGATTATTCAATTCATGCGTCAGTACTATAGAGATAATGGCTATGAGGAAGTTAATACGCCAATGTTATTAGACCGCACAATGTGGGAAGAGTCTGGGCACTGGGAGAAGTTTCAAGAGAACATGTTCCAGGTTGAGTCAGAACAAAGATTATATGCTGTTAAGCCGATGAATTGCCCAGCGCATGTGCAGATTTTTAAAAATAAGCTGAGAAGTTATAAAGAGCTGCCAGTCAGGTTAGGTGAGTTTGGTACATGTCATCGTAATGAGCCGTCTGGTACTTTGCAGGGTTTGATGCGGTTGCGAGCATTTGTGCAAGATGATGGGCATATTTTCTGCTCTGAGCAAAGTATTTCTTCAGAAGTTACCAAATTCATGCTTGATGCCTTGAAAGTATATAAGTTATTTGGGTTTGAGAATGTAACAGTTAGATTTTCTACTCGCCCTGAGCAACGGGTTGGGGATGACTCAATTTGGGATCACTCTGAGAAAGTATTGGAAGATATTCTAAATGAAATGGGTATTGAGTGGAGTTTAGCGCCAGGTGAGGGTGCGTTTTATGGTCCAAAATTAGAGTTGAGCTTAAAAGATTCGCTTGGAAGGGTGTGGCAATGTGGGACGATACAGTTAGACTTCTCAATGCCAAGCCGTTTAGGGTCAAGTTATATTGACTCTGATGGTCAGAAAAAAGTGCCAGTGATGCTGCACCGTGCAATGCTTGGCTCATTGGAGAGATTCTTGGGTATTCTCATTGAGAATACTTATGGCTGGTTGCCTATTTGGATGCATAAAACACAAGTTATCATTACAGGTATTAGCGACAAGCATGCAGAATATGCAACTTTGGTTGAGCAAGAGCTCAATGCTTTGGGTGTTAGGGCGAAATGTGATCTTCGATCAGAAAAGGTTGGTTTAAAAATCAGAGAACATACTCTTGCAAGAATGCCATATATCATTGTGGTCGGTGATGAAGAAGCTGCAAAGAAAACAATATCAGTACGTACAGGACAAGGTGAGCAATTAGGCACAATGAGTGCAGCTGCACTGTCTGAGAAAATACATCAACAACAGCAGGAGTTTAAAATAGATGGCTAAATTTAGAGTAGGGCGTCAAATCAAAGCAACTATGGTTCGCTATATCGATGAGAAAGGTGAGCAAAAAGGTATTAAGTCGCTGACAGATGCGATCAATTCAGCAGAGGCAGTAGGTTTGTCTTTAGTAGAGGTTGATCCGCATGCCTCTCCTCCTGTATGTAAAGTTTTAGATTATAATCGTTTCCAATTTGAAAAGAAGAAAAAGATGAAAGCATCAGGTAGTGGTGTAGTTAAAAAGGATAAAGAGGTAAAATTCGCAACCACAACTGGTGAAAATGATTATCAAATCAAGCTAAAGAAGATTGTATCTCTCATTGATAGTGGGCATAGAGTAAAGACTTCTATACGCTTTCGGTTTAGAAGAGATCAATCTGCTGCTACTCAAAGACCAGAAATTGTAGATAGAATTATTAATGATTTATCTGAGATTGCAAAGCTTGAGGCAGAGCCTAAGTCTGATATTCGTCAAGCCATTATGTATTTCATTAAAAAGAAATAATTTTTTTGCATGGTGCTTTGGGGCGGAAGCGCTTCAAGACCTTTCACTAATAGGTGTAGTAAAACAGACATGCAAAGTTATTAGTTCCGAAACTGCAATGGGAGCAGAAATGATTTTACCATGGTTAAGTTCTATGAATGATGTACTACCAGAGGCTAGATTTGGCGCTGGCAATTATAGCCCGTTTTAATATGGTGCATAATAGATAAGGTAAAGTTCTAAACCTTAGATCTGAAAGGGGCTGTAAGAAAATTTTTCTTGCAGCTTCTTTTTTTATAAAGCTAGAGTTTTGCCTAGCTTTAATTGCTAAAGTTAAGTCTGGCATCATTGGGATCACAGTATACAGGATGTCTACTACGTCTACTAAAGTAAGGACCAATCTTAGTATTTAGTACTCAATTTTCTCATGGCTTACATAGAGCTCAATATCTATTACTTCAATTTCTATTAGAGGTTCTAATGTATTTAAAGAGCAGAAGGAGCTTACTCTGATCAATAAAATCTGTCGAATGCAAAAGATTGCCTATAACAACTGTACAGAAGCATTGATAGGAGAAAAAAAATGAGTTATTTTGGAAAAAATAGTCATAATAATGCCGCTTCACTAGCTAGCAATAGTAAATCTGATTTCAATCGACACGTGAAGAAAGAAAACTATGTTAGGGCGGGTGTTGCTGCAGTGAAAATGTATACTCATCAATTGATGGCATTTACTTATAATTTCTTTGCAACTAAAGATAATAAAATGAGTAATAATCCTTTGGCAAATACAATTGTAGGTTCTACACAAAAAGCTGTGGGTAAGAGAGGAGCTGGGCTTCTTGCTAGGGGTATATCAAGACTTACTGGATTATTATCAAAAGCTGAATCACAAGCTAATTCAAAAGTTAATCATGCTATAGACATATTTTCTGGAGTAGATGCTCAACAGAATCCTGCTCCTTCTAGATTACAACAGTCTAAAGAAGGGGTTAAAGCTTTTTTTGGTAAGGGACTTTCAAAATTAAATACACTCACTAATATTAAAGTAGTAAAACCTCCTGTTAAACATACAAGGGCTAAGACAGTTAAGGGCTCTGCTTCTGAAAGTAGGGAGAGATCTGCAGCTACACGGAAGCCGAGCCTTGCAGATGAGGTGAGGAGAAAATACAATACTAGTGCAGATAGTCGTCGCGCTGGACCTTAGAGCATCTTGCTTATCATCTGATATAATAGTATAGATTAATGATCTTTATGCAAAGTGTATATTGTGTTTTTATGCGATGTTAACGATATGGTTAGTAATTAATGATGTAATCGATTAAGTTGTATTTTGGGTTCATGATCTCTATAATCGCAATAAAGCACAAAAGGACTTGACAATTGGTTGATATCAGCATAAATTACTTGAAATTTAGTAGGTTTAAGTTATGGCTACAAAAGCAAAGACAAATAGAGGTGCAGCAAAGCGTTTTCGCGTTAACAGTGCAGGAACCGTCATCAAAAGACGTAGAACAAATAGAAATCACATCTTATCTAAGCATGGGCAAAATAGAAAGAGAAGATTGCGTTGCAGAGGTCTGAATGTTTCTGCATCTAATGTACTTAAAGTTTTCAAACTACTTAGAAGTAAGTTGATTTCATCCAAATCTAAACAAGAGGCTTAATCATGTCACGAGTTAAAAGAGGTGTAACAGCAAATCACCGTCATAAAAAGGTTTTAAAGAAAGCTAAAGGTTATTACGGCGCACGAAGTAAAGTATTCCGTGTAGCAAAGCAAGCAGTTATTAAGGCTGGTCAGTATGCTTATCGTGATAGAAGAAATCGTAAGCGTGATATGAGAAGTTTATGGATCGTAAGATTAAATGCTGCAGCTAGAACTGTTGGTTTATCTTACAGTCAGTTCATGTACGGCTTAAAGCTTTCAGGTATAGAGCTTGATAGAAAAGTATTAAGTGATATGGCAATCTTTGACCCAGTTGCTTTTGAAGCAGTTGTGGCCAAAGTTAAAGACGCACTTAGCAAGAAAAACTAAAGATGGATGAGATTGTTCTAGCCTGCCAGGAGGCGATAGAAAGTCTAAAGTCATCCTCAAAGCTCAGTGCATTTGAGATCGATCAAATCAAATCTGAATTTCTAGGAAAAAAAAGCGAGTTAACATCTCGCTTTAAATCTTTAAAGGATTTACCTGGATCTGAACGTCAAGCTGCAGGTCAAAAGCTGAACCAAATTAGACAAGCACTTGAAGCAGTGATTGTAAATGCGCATGCTGACTTAGAGAAAGCTAAAATAGATGCTGAGCTGTCCATAAAAATCGATCCGACTATGCAGGCGCGCCAGAAAAGACAGGGGAGTTTGCATCCGTTAACTCTTGCATATATGGAGTTGAGTCAGATCTTTACCTCAATGGGTTTTGATGTTGTAGAAGGCCCAGAGATTGAAACTCCTTATCGCAACTTTTTTGCGCTCAACTTTCCTGAAAATCATCCTGCAATTACAATGCATGATACATTCCATTTAACAGAGCAGGATTTATTGCTGAGGACGCATACATCTACTGTTCAAGTTCATGCAATGGCTAAGCATCAGCCACCCCTTCGGATAGCGACTCCGGGTAAAGTTTACCGCTGTGATCACGATGCAACACATTCTCCAATGTTCAATCAAGTAGAGTGTTTGGTGATAGATGAAGATTGTAACTTTTCACAAGTAAAATGGTTATTGGTTAAGCTTTGTGAGGCATATTTAGGTAAAGCATTAGAGTATCGTTTTAGACCATCATTCTTTCCATTTACTGAACCATCAGCTGAGCTAGATATTCGATGGAATGGAAAGTGGTTAGAGCTTGCAGGTTGTGGGATGGTACATCCAAATGTTCTTAAAGAAGCAAAAATTGATACTCAAAAGTACCGTGGGTTTGCATTCGGGGTAGGGATCGATCGTTTAGCGATGCTAAAGTATGGGATTAATGATCTAAGAGTGCTGTATGAGAACCATGTTGATTTCCTAAAACAATTTAATGAGTCACTATGATTATTTCCTCTCAATGGATAAATGAGCTGCTCAAGCAGTCATTTAGCGCAGCAGATATTGCTGACCACCTGAGTCAGACTGGATTCGAGTCTGAACTTTTAGATGATAATGTCAATATTAGCACTGATCTTGTTGTTGGAGAAGTGACTGCAGTAGAGCCGCATCCAAATGCAAGTAAGCTCAATATCTGTCAAGTGAATATTGGTTCTGAGGTGCTGCAAATTGTTTGTGGTTGCCCAACAGTGGTTGATGCAAAGTTCGTTATTGTTGCACCTGTAGGTACAACATTACCAAAGATTGAGATCAAAGCAGCAGAGCTACGAGGTGTAGCATCCAATGGTATGATATGTGCGCTTGGAGAAATTGGCTTTGAAATTGAGCAAAAAGGTATTTTTCATATTCAACAAGATTGTCAACCAGGTCAGTCATTGACAGAGTTAATACAGGGCTCAAAATTAATAGATGTAGATTTGACACCCAATAGAGGTGATTGTGCAAGTGCATTTGGCTTGGTTAGAGATTATGCGGCTAGCGCTAATTTAGCGCTGCCTATGCCTGGCTATGGGCTTGAAGGCGCGCCTGGGAAGCTGCTTAATATGAGTGAAAAGGCAGTGACTAACTTTTCAGCTGCAAAAGTATCAGTAAATATACAGAAATCTTTGCCGTTAGAAATGACACAGCGGTTGCAGCAGTCAGGTATCAAGCTGATTAATCCAGTTGTTGACTTATTAAATTATGTCATGATCTATTTAGGGCAACCAATGCATGCATATGATGCAAATTGTGTTGAACTCCCTTTGTCTGCCAGATTTTCTAATGGAAATGAGCGTCTTGATGCACTAGATGATCAAACATATGACTTAAATAAGCACGATTTGACGATCTATGATCGTAATGGTCCAATTGGTTTAGCAGGGGTGATAGGTGGAAGCGATTCTAAAGTCACTTCAGCTACAAAAGAGGTGATTTTAGAGTCAGCAACTTTTGATGCTGCAAGTATTGCTAAGACGCTTAGAAATACACATATTCATACTGATGCTGCCTATCGATTTGAAAGAGGGGTGTCTCCTGATTTAAATGAGCTAGCTTTAGCATATGCATTAACGATGATGAAGCAGTATCTTGATGCTGAAGTTCTAGAAATTGATACGTATTCAACAAAACTTGATACTAGAGAAGTTGTGACAGGGGTTGAGTGGCTAAATAGTTATTTGGGCTCGTCACTTTCAAAAGAGCAAATGCAGTCATATTTGAATCGACTAAAGATTGATACAATGATCAAAGATGATCAGTTAGTCTCTATATTGCCTGTACATCGGTTAGATATGCATGAACAAGTAGATATTGCTGAAGAAGTTGCAAGAATACATGGTTATAATCAGATCCCATTGTCACCTATGGTAACAGAGCTCAAAGTGAGTCGTACAAAAAGCAATGTTGTTACGGATGCAAAGCGATACCTTTGTCAGCTAGGCATGCAAGAAGTTGTGACATATAGCTACACTAGTCCCAAGTTGATAGAGTTAATTGATCCAAATGCGAATACATTTGAAATTCAAAATCCAATTCATTCTGATATGAACTTGATGCGCACAAACTTGTGGCAAACAATGATTCCAGTACTGCAATATAACCGTTCAAGACAGCAGTCTCAGCTTCAGTTATTTGAAGCAGCACATATCTTTTTAAGAGGTGAGAATAATGAGCCGCGCGAAGTGATGATGTTGGCAGGCTTGATGAATGGTATATCTCAAAGAAAGTCTTATCTGCAAGAAGAAAGAAATGTTGACTATTATGATGTCCAAAATGCAGTGGAAAATTTACTATATCAGCTCGGCTATCAGTGTCAATTCATTGCGAAAAAGTTACAATCCTTGCACCCTCATCAAGGCGCTGTAATTGTAGTAGGTGATGTTGAGGTAGGCAGTGTCGGTAAGTTGCATCCGCAACTTTGTGCAGAGCTTGATATTGAGAATACATTTGGTTTTAGTATCAATATGGATGCATTGCCAGAACAAGCGATTAGTCGGATTGAGTTTCCTTCTAAATATCCTAGTATCACTAGAGATGTTACAATTGAATGCCCAGCTGATACCCATTCTGCATTATTAATAGAGCAGTGGAGTAAGCTTGATCTAAAGAATTTGAGAGATATTCAGTTGATTGATTGTTATCTGCATGATCATAAAAAATCACTCACTTATCAGTTCATATTTCAGTCAAATGATGGGACATGCTCTGACTCAGAAGTTCAGTCAGCTATAGATCAAATTATAGCAGTTAGTGCAGATCTATCCTTATCTTAATTGCTAAATGCAGCCAACTCACGGTATGCATTTGTAACTAGATCATTGATGTAGTAAATATCGGATGCATTGGCAACAAGTAAAATGTAGCTGATATATAACGGAACAAGAGTTGTTTGCGTTAATGGACCAATGAATAGAGGATTAGTCTTAAGTGTTATAAGAAAATCGTTATGATTCACTTTATTTTAATAATATGTATATAACTTATATACATTTTTACTTGATACAGAGAGAATGGTTTGGTATAAATTGTGTAATCATTTAATGAAATTTGGAGTCCGGAATGTCCGTAGCAATATCAAAGAAAACAAGCATGAAGATCGTGAAGCCTTCCACGCTAACTAGAGCAGTTCTTACCGCTAAACTTTCCCAGCATATGGGAGTGACTTTGATGGAAAGCGAGCGTTTCATTGATGAGTTATTAAGTCTTGTTGTGAGCTCGTTAGCAAGAGGCGAAGAGGTTAAAATCTCAAGTTTTGGTAACTTTAAATTAATTGATAAAGAAGCAAGACCTGGTCGTAACCCAAAGACACTAGAAGAATGCGAAGTAGAGGCTAGAAGAGTTGTTACATTTAAAGCAGGTAATAAGCTTAAGAGTCTAATTCAAGATACTATGACTGAGTGTGAAGAAAGCTTTGAAGGTGAAGAATAATGAATCTGCCACAAAAGCGCTATTACTCTATTGGTGAAGTTTGTGACTACTGTGGTATTGCATCTTATACCTTAAGGTATTGGGAGAGTAGAATTGATGAATTAGAGCCAGTTCGCTTAAGCTCTAACCGTCGACACTTTACTAAAGAAATGATTGAAACTATTATGAGATTAAAGGGCCTTATCATTGATAAGAAGTTCACTATAGATGGTGCAGCTAAAGCTTTACAGCTAAATTTAAGTCATGATGGCTCTATCAGCAGCATGCTAGATGAGATCATGAAGATCATAGAAGAGTAACCAGTTCGGGGCGTAGCGCAGCTTGGTAGCGCGTTTGCATGGGGCGCAAGAGGTCGCTGGTTCGAATCCAGTCGTCCCGATATTTTAGCCATGGAAGACATAAAATTGAATGAATGGAAGCAGATGTTTGCTTTTCTTTTTATACTGCTAAGCTTATTCATGAGCTTAGCAGGCCAATCAGAAAAGTATGAGCTAGAGTGCCCAGATCTATTGCATATTAAGTATGTAGATGGTGGTGCATTGTTGACATCACAAGATACGCTTAAGATCAAACAATACCCAGTGAATGCAACACAAAGCTATATTGCAGATATACACAGTGGATCATTGTTTTTGAATTTGACTCCAGGATCTTATATAAAGGCAAGTAGGGATAAAAATAGCATTCATCTAGAAGTCATGAATGAAGAAGGCAAGAATCAGTATCATATTTTATTAGATGCTGGGCATGGAGGGCATGACCCCGGAGCCATGTCTCAGCAGGGCTATTTAGAAAAAGATATTACATTGCAGTTTATAGGATTACTCTCTAAGCATTTAAAGCGCCCAGATATAAAAGTTAGTCACATCAGGGAATCAGATGTGACAATCGATAAGTATACTCGCTTAGAGAAAAACATTTTAACTCATCCTGATTTGTTTGTTTCAATTCATGCAGATGCCTACACAAATACGAATACAAGAGGGCTAGGGGTGTTTCTCTTGGATGAAAAATCATTACCATCACGACAAACTCAAAAAATTATTCAACAGTATGATTTAGATAAGGCATCGTTTACCACTAAGTCACGTGATATTGCAAAGACAGCATTAAACTTTTTGAGCAAAAAGACTTTACTGCATGCAAAAGACCCAAAGTATGCTTCTTTAGTGGTTTTAAGGGCTCCACATATTCCATCAATGCTGATTGAAATTGGTTTTTTATCTAATCCGTTAGAAGCTGAAAACCTGAATGACACAGCGTATTTGGATAAATTAGCAAAATCTTTAGCCAGTGCATTACTACGACATATTGATATCGTTTGATTAACATCAAAATTTCAAATATATTATTGAGAATGTAATCCATAGGTAAGTGTGTGAATAGTCAAAAAATTAGAAATCAGTTTATTGAGTACTTTAAAGCTAAAGGCTATGAGTCAGTTGACTCATCTTCTCTTGTGCCTGCTAATGATCCTACACTGCTATTCACTAATGCTGGTATGGTGCCATTTAAGGATGTGTTTACAGGCCAGGAAAATAGAAGTTATCAAAGGGCTTGCTCTTCACAGAAATGTGTTCGAGCAGGAGGAAAGCATAATGATTTAGAGCAGGTTGGATTAACAGCAAGACACCATACTTTTTTTGAAATGCTTGGGAACTTTGTTTTTAAAGGTGCCTCTAAATCAGAAGCAATCAAAGATGCATGGCATCTGTTAACTGAGGTTTATCAAGTCCCACAAGAAAAGTTACTGGTTACTGTTTTTAAAGATGATCATGAGTCTAGGGCTATTTGGGAGAATGAAATTGGCCTAGATCAGCAGCGTGTTATTTCATGCGGTGAAGCAGATAACTTCTGGTCCATGGGTGATGTAGGCCCATGTGGTCCATGTACTGAGATATTTTATGATCATGGCCCGCACATTGAGGGTGGCCCTCCAGGTTCAGAGGATGAAGATGGTGATCGATATGTTGAGGTCTGGAATTTAGTATTTATGCAGTACAATATGAAGCAAGACGGTAGTAGAGAAGACCTACCATCACTTGGCTTAGATACAGGCATGGGATTAGAGAGAATCAGTGCAGTTCTTCAAGGCGTGCATAATAATTTTGAGACTGATTTATTCATGCCAATTATTGAGCTGGTTCAGGGGATGGAAAAATCCATTGATATTGTTACTGCAAGAGTGATTTCTGATCATCTGCGCTCAAGTGTATTTTTGATTTCAGATGGAGTTTACCCATCGAATGAAGGTCGAGGTTATGTATTAAGACGCATTATGAGAAGGGCGATTGGATTTGCGTATAATGCAGGACTTTCTAAGCCGTTTTTTGCAGAGCTTTCTAAAATTGTTGTTTCTAACTATCAATCTGCATATTCAGATTTGGCTGTAAAATCTGATGTTATTTTTAAAGTCATTCAAGATGAAGAGGAGCGATTCTCTAAGACAATTTCCCAAGGCATGGGGTTATTGAATCAATTGATAGAAGAGGGCGTTGAAACCATCAGCGGAGAAAGCTTGTTTAAGCTATACGATACATACGGTTTTCCATTAGATATGACAGAAAAAATCGCTCAAGCTAAAGGCATTGCACTGGATAAAGATGGTTATTTACAATTCATGAGTCAGCAACAGGAAAGGTCTCGAGCAAATACTCAGTTTTCTGTTACAGAACAGGCCGTGGTCAGTAAAATTGAAACAGACTTCAAAGGTTATGATCAGCATGAACTATCTACAACGATTGCGGAAATATGGTATGAAAGCACCCTGATTCCGACTATCCTGAAAGATCAGGAAGCCATGTTAATCACGCCCGAGTCAGTTTTTTACCCAGAAGGTGGTGGGCAAGTAGGTGATCAAGGCATCATAGAGTCAGATACTGGAAAATTTGAGGTTACTGATACTCAGAAGATTGGGAAATCAGTTTTGCATATTGGAAAAGTGCTTGAGGGACAATTTGGAACTGAAGATCAGGTTAGGATGGTCGTTGACCAAAAGCGTCAAGCAACAGCTAGAAATCATAGTGCGACTCACTTGCTGCATGCTGCGTTAAGAGAAATTTTGGGTGAGCATGTTTTGCAGAAAGGATCCCTGGTAAATGATGATCGTTTGCGTTTTGACTTTACACACCCCAAACCATTGAAGCCAGATCAACTTCAGTCAATTGAAAATATGGTTAATTTAGAGATTAGGCATAACCATGCTAAAGATGTGCAATATATGGATCTTGAGTCTGCAAAGGCACAAGGCGTAATGGCCTTGTTTGATGAAAAGTACGAAGATACAGTTCGTGTTATGGGCTTTGGTGCATTTTCTCGAGAGCTTTGCGGTGGCTTGCATGTGAATGCAACTGGTGAAATTGGTTTGTTTATCATTTTGTCTGAAACAGGGATTGCATCAGGTGTAAGAAGAATAGAGGCGATTACTGGTGAAGCTGCAATATTACATATGCATGCTCTTCAAAATGAGAGAAATCAGTGCTTAGAAATCCTAAAGGCAGATTCAAATATGCTGTTGACTAAGCTTAAAGGCTTGGTAGATCAGGGCAAGACAGCTAAAAAGAGTTATCAGCAGCTTTTAAAGAAAACATACGCACAGCAATCTAAAGAGTGGATTACAGATGCAATGATGATTGATCAAGAGGCTATTTTGATTAAGGAGTTAGATACAGATGATGTACAAACTCTAAGGGCAGTAATGGATACAGTTCGATCCAGTATGAATAGAGGAATTTGTATTCTATTGGGGAAAATGAGTTCAGATCAATTTTTCATTTTAATTGCAGCCAAGAACTGTAAAGTAAGCGCAAAAGATCTTATGCGGCATTTATCTGAGAAATACCCTGTTAGTGGAGGCGGAAAGTCAGATTTTGCACAAGGCAAAATTCAGGTTGCTTCGATTAATGCTTTAGAAGATGATATTGTATCTTGGGTGAAGAGTGCCTAGCGTCAAAAAGTTTGGTGGCTCATCAGTTTCTACAGCACAACAAGTGAGGATGATTGCTATTGGGTGTCAAGTTGGTGAAGTTGTTGTTTTGTCTGCCCGAGCAGGGAGAACTGAATCTTTGATCAAAGCAACGAGCCAATCAGACCCTCTTTATACACAAAAGGTTGGATTGGGGGAGTATGAGAGCTGCATGAGACTGCACTTGGAGCTTTGTAAGATCGGAAAGCAATCAATCGTGATACATGATAGTAAAACTGGCTTAGAGGTTTGCAATGGGGTTGAGCCAAAAATTTGTAAAACTCATCCAGAGTACATTCAGCAAAAGTTATCTGATAGTATCGTTATTGTTCCAGGTTTTCAGGCTAGAACAGCGAGGGGTGTGCATCGCTTGCTCAGCAGGGGAGGTTCTGATGAAACAGCAGTTGCATTAGCAATCGGATTGAATTTGCCATGCATCATCTACTCAGATATTGCACAAATATATAATAGAGAAAATCAGCCTCTTGGTAAGATCTCATATGAAAACTTATTACAGCTCATTGATGAGCGTGAAGCACCAATGAGTAGAAACTCTATTGAACTCGCAAAAATGCATCAAAAAAGAATAATTTTTCGTCATTGGGATAAAAGTACACATAAAACTGTTATTTTATAAAAAAATCATGACATTTCATTGATTAGTGTTATAATAAAGTTTGATTTGTATGTATAATAATACATTTCATGGAAAGAAAGGAGAAGTAAAATGCTAATTTTAACAAGAAGAGTAGGCGAAGCGCTAAAAATAGGTGACGATGTTACCATCACTGTCCTCAGTGTTAGAGGACATCAAGTTCGAATCGGGATTGATGCACCTAAAGATGTTGGTGTACACCGTGAGGAAATTTATCAAAAAATCCATGGTGCTGGTGAAGACGAAGTGCATGATGTAAATCATAATGCTAAGCCATCAGACTTTATGGAAGACTAGTCTATCAATAGACATGATTTAGTTTGTTCAGAATGACAAGCATCTCCCTTTACGCTCTTTACTATTAGAGCGTAATAGGATACATGATTGTATCAGTAATTACGGAATTTATATTCTTGTTTAATTCTGATTGGCTAAGCGAATATCTGTTGCCTTTATCTTGCGTATTCTTAAGATCAATGCTATGATGACGGCACTTTGGAGAGGTGGCCGAGTGGCTGAAGGCGCTCCCCTGCTAAGGGAGTATGGGTCAATACTCATCGAGGGTTCGAATCCCTCTCTCTCCGCCAAGTCTTAAAGATAAAGTTATGCCTGAATTACCTGAAGTACAAACAGTTGTTGATGGTGTTTATCATCATCTCATTAACCAAACGATTACAGCTGTTTGGAGAAGCAACTTCAATTTAAGGTCCCCTTATCAAGCAGATCTATCAGATAAGATAGTAGGTGCAAAGTTCTATGCAGTTAAGAGAAGGGCAAAGTTCATAATTGCAGAGCTAGAAGTTGACTTGGTCATTCATTTAGGGATGAGTGGGAAGCTTTTAATAAAGGACTCTAACTATAAACCCGTTAAGCATGACCATGTTATTTTAAGTTTAAGTTCCGGGAAACAACTTGTATTTAATGATCCAAGAAGATTTGGCTATTTCTTTTGGACACTATCAGCACAAGATTATCTTTCCCATTATGGGCTTGAGCCTTTAGACGATAAATTTACTTCAAGCTATTTGCTAAAATACTGTAAAAATAAAAAAACAAGTATTAAAAACTTAATTATGGATCAGAGGGTGGTAGTCGGTGTAGGTAATATTTATGCTTGTGAAGCTTTATTCCATGCAAAAGTTTTACCAACATTGCAATCCAAGTTATTACAATCAGATGCTGCTACCCAATTAGTGAGTTCTATAAAATCTATTTTAAGTAAAGCAATTAATCAAGGTGGAACAACATTACGAGATTACCGTCAGGCCAATGATGAGTTAGGATACTTTCAGCAGCAACTATATGTATATGGAAGATCTAACGAGAGCTGCTATTCATGCGGTGATGAAATTTGCATAACTCGTCAAGCAGGCCGCTCTACGTTTTATTGTAAAGGTTGTCAAGGTGTCATTGATTCAGTAAAATAGACTTATCATATGTAATTGGAGAAGGAATGATAGACTTAATAGAGTTGTGGCCACTATGGCTTCCAATCCTCATTGCATTAATGATGCATGCATTTGAGAAATCAAAAACAGGAGTAGGCTGTATTTATGCATTAGACTTGCCACCAATTATGCGCAGAAGACTACAGATTTATTCCTTTCAGTCTAAAGACTCTTACGTAAAAAAACGCATTAAAGGCTCTCAGCATATTGACATTACCGAGATAGACCCAGATGCCTTCTTACTGATGCTAGAAAAGAAATATCCAGTACTCTGTTACTGTGATGATGGGATACAGTCTAAGCGCTATTTTCAGCATATCATTGATTATCAGAAAGCATATTGGTTAACTGGTGGTCTAGAATTAAATCAATTAGAGATGAAGAACTACCTTACAGGAGAAGACTATGTTTAAAATATATACTCGAGATTATTGCCCATACTGCGAGCATGCAAAAGCATTATTAAAGCGATTAAACTTACCGTATGAAGAGATACATTTGGAAATTGGATCAGAAGAAATGCAGGCACTCATCAAAAAAACAAATCATATGACTATGCCACAAATTTTCATTGAAAATAAGTTCATTGGTGGGTATGATGATCTCAAATCACTTGCCGACTCCGGTGAGTTAGAACAGTTTAAATCAGAGTAGGAGATATATTATGGCACAAGCAGCTAAAGAATTTTTAATTGAAAGCATTTGGTGTACAAGCACAGATTTTAGTGCAGCATTACCAGTGCATATGATGACACAAGAATGGCAGCCAGCAGCTGACTTAGATTTAGATGTAAAATCTAAAGATTTAGGAGAGGGCAGGCATGAAGTTAATTTAATTGTGACTGTCGCTGTAAAAATTAGCAAAGATGAGATCTTTAAGCTAGCTACAACTTATACAGGGGTATTTAAGATAAGTGGGTATGAAGGTAAAGAGCTTGAGCAGATTCTTGAAAGTTTCTGTCCGGGAATCATTTACCCTTACTCCAGACAGACTGTTTCTCAGTTAGTTTCTAATGCAGGGTATCCACCTTTACACCTTTCACCTGTCGATTTTGATGCTAGATTTAGAGCACTGAAAGCTAAAGAAGGGGCAGAATAAGGCTGATAATAGGGGCTACGTGCCCCTATTAATATATATCAGATACCTGAGAAGAATAGAAGTGAATACAATGAAGCTATGCTTCTACTTGTCTCGTATTGTCTAGAGCCCTATTGCTTAATCTTTGGTATAATCTGAATACCTTAGGATAGAGAAATTTTCTAATCGTTTAAGAAGTAGGGGGATTTGCATTTAAGACCGGTAGTGCTTTAAATTCACCATGAGAGTTAAATTCAATTTCCCCCTTCTTGCTGATTGAGTAATTCTCTCTCAAAATCAGATCATTAGAAAGGGTGGGGTTTAACTTAGGCATTTTTCTATATTCATCTGCAAGCGTTAATTCAATCACTTTTGGGAAGAGAATTTTTAAACAAATATCAGAAGATAGTTCTACCGCTAAACTAAGCTTATTGTAAACCATGAATGCATAAAACATGCTCTTAAATTCTTGACTCATTATTCGCGCCATTCGCCTAAGTGGCTCAAGATATGACGCATTAAGGTCATTAAATTGAGACTTGATCTCAATGATGCTAGATACTTCGTGATTGATTAGTGACTGGCTTCTAATACAGATCAATTTATATACATCTTTTTTCTTATACTGTTCTGCAATAGATAGTGGAGTTTCACCATTATCTGTGTTTGCTTGATTGACCTTAGCACCATTTTCGATGAGTAATTTAGCAATTTCTAGGTGGCCTTGATATACAGCTACATGTAGTGGAGCTATACCATTATCAGTTCTTGCTTGATTGACATCAGCACCATTCTCGATGAGTAATTTGGCAATTTCTAGGTGGCCTTGATATACAGCTAAATGTAGTGGAGCTACACCATCATCTGTTCTTGCTTGATTGACCTTAGCACCTTTTTTAATCAGTAATTCAGCAATTTCTAGGTGGCCTTTCTCTGCTGCAACATAGAGAGGAACTATACCATTATCAGTTCTTATTTGGTTGACCTTAGCACCATTTTCGATGAGTAATTTAGCAATTTCTAGGTGGCCATGATATACAGCCATATATAGTGGAACTACACCATCAGCAGTTCTTGCTTGGTTGGTATCAGCACCATTCTTGATGAGTAATTTAGCAATTTCTAGGTGGCCTTGCTCTGCTGCAGTATAGAGAGGAGCTATACCATCATCTGTTCTTGCTTGATTGACCTTAGCACCTTTTTTAATCAGTAATTTAGCAATTTCTAGGTGGCCTTTCTCTACAGCTATATGTAGTGGAGCAAGGCCATCATCAGCGCTTGCTTGATTGACCTTAGCATCATTTTCGATGAGTAATTTAGTAATTTCTAGGTGGCCTTTCTCTACTGCAGTATAGAGTAGAGGTATACCATTATCTGTTCTTGCTTGATTGACATCTGCACCATTTTCGATCAGTAATTCATCAATTTCTAGATGTCACTCATATGCTCAAATAAAGACAGACGAGAAACAATCAGAAGTGGTTTTAAGTT
>JBDQEV010000016.1:0-27398 GCA_040266255.1 Gammaproteobacteria bacterium | reverse complement strand
TTTCTATATAAGTATATGAAATTTGTATTAAATGTGTGTTTGTGGTACATTGTGCTAAATGATTGATTCGTGCTTTTTATGCAACAAGTTTTATTAAAATTATTTATGTTAATGGCTATTATTTTGCCACAAGTGTCTGAAAGTATTTTAGGTCCGAGTTTATTCTCTATTGCATCTGATTTACATATTTCTATTGAGTCTGCAGAGCATGCTTATTCATTTTATTTGTTTGGTTATGCTATAGGGATGTTAATTTGGGGTGCTGTTTTGGATCGCCTTGGATCTAAAGTGTCTGTAAGATATGGATTAGGCTGTTATTTATTGGGATGTGTATTTTGTTTAATGACTTTAAATGCTAGTGTTTTCATGTTTGGTCGTATATTGCAAGGTTTTGGTGGAAGTGTTTGTACGATTTGTGCTTACGTCATGTGTCGATTGTTTTTTGAAGGAGAAAAGCGTACTCAGATGCAAGCAAACTTATCAATTGCGCTTGCTGCGGGTCCTTCTTTGGGACCTATATTAGGTCAATGGGTAGCCGCTACAACGTGGCAGTATATTTATCTTCCTTTATTGATACATGTGATACTATTGACTGTGCTCCAGTTTATGCTTCAACTCGATACACCAATCGTCAAAAACAGTCTTTCAATTCGGTATTATTTACAGGATAAAGAATTGTGGTTGTATGCTGTAATAGTTGGTTGTGCCTGTGGTATCGGATTTACATTTTTTGCTGAAGGTCCGTATTTGATGATAGAAGGATTGAATATGTCTGATCAGGCCTATGCAAGATATTTTATTTGGATAGGCATTTCTTGGTATTTGGGTGGTTTATATGCAAGGTATCTTTCTACAAGAAAGCCAGTCGTGAGCATTGTATCTAAGGGTATAGTAGGGTGCTTAAGTATAGTGCTCATTTTGTCTTATGTATTAAACTTTTATGCTGCATCTACTTATATTGTTCAAATTACTTGGGCGCTAATCGTTTTAATCATGATCTTCAATAGCTTGATTATTGGTAATACAATAGGGTTAGCGCTTTCAAAGTATGATCAAAATATTGGAACTGTTACTTCAGTGTTGGGCTTTTTATATTATTTAGTCATGTCAATATCAACTGCATTAATGGCTTATACGCATGATGGATCTTTAATTGCAATGCCAAGCTTATGGTGGAAGATGTTTTTAATGATTGGACTAATCCATTATCGATTACATATCTCAGATCAGCGTGGGTAGGTCATTGATATTTATGTATTCAGTCCTTGCTTATCAGTAAATGCTCATGTACAATTGCTTTGATGCGCCCGTAGCTCAGCTGGATAGAGTACCTGGCTACGAACCAGGCGGTCGGAGGTTCGAATCCTTCCGGGCGCGTTATCTTTCTAGAGTATTGTAGTATCGTTTGAGTAGCTTAATCACATCATGGTAGCGATTGGGTGGTTGACTGATCTGAATTCTATGTACCAGGCAATCAAATAAAGCTGTTATGTTGTATAGCAAACGCTAGTTTCCCAACTTTCAGGCAGTATTCTTTTTTCACAAATGCCATCTAAAAATGCTCTGCGGTAGTGTATTGGAAATTCGGTATATCGTAACATATTGGCCATGTCTTGGTAAGTTGAGCCACTACGTGAAAACTCCCAATCAAGGATTGAGGATAGTTCCCAATCAGTGTTTTTTTGAACCATGATATTACTGATATCAAAATCACCATGTACCAAGTGACTTTCATTTTGTGGAAACAGTGATTTGTATGATGTCAGTAACTTCTCCCAGTCTTTACAACTTTGTTTTGATAAATGCTTAGTTGAAGCAAGATGATTGAGCAGTTCTGTACACTGTTCATAGTAGCTTTTCGGTTGAGGAATATGAAGTTGATGGTTAAACTTGCCACAAGCTTCATATTGCCATTGTGTCATTTGATTAAGAACTTGACCTAGCTGATACAGGACTGGAGATAAGTCATAAGTTGGATCTAATATCAAATCTCTTAATGGCGTCCCTTTTTCAACGCTATGTAGGACATAAGTATAGCCATTGCTTTTGCCTACTTTATATACAGTAGGACTGGGAATAGATGATGAGATTTGGTTAGAAATTTGTTGCTCTATTCCTGCAGCCCAGTTATTGCTACAGTAAATCCTGAGGATGCGATTTTCTTGATTGATACTGACCGGTAAGTTTCGATTTGAACAGCCTTGCGGTAGTTCATGTAGTATTTTAGCATTAATATCACTTAAGATACGCTGTATCACATCATCACTTAGATTCCTTTGTTCAGGTGATTCTTCCTAGTTCCTTTTAAATGCCATAACTACTCCTTTTATGTGCTGTCTTTATATTTGGGTAAAAGTCAGAAAATATGTCTTTTTTATTCAATCAAGGGTGAAAGGCAATTAAGGAATGACTATATTAATTATTATGATGTGTTTCTAGAATAATTTGATGAACAGATTGATCAGAGGTTTGTGGAAAGTCTTTGTAGTATTGACCAATTGCGCTTAGGTTCGGGTCATTGATCAGGTATATGATATTACATTGTTGCTGAATTTTTTGATACGCACTTGCAGAAGTGACGGGTACAACTACTGTGACTTTAGCATTTTGAGCAAGCAGTGATTGGCATGCACTGAGCATGGTATAGCCTGTTGCTATGCCATCATCAATTAATAAGCAATGCTTTCCTTCTATACCAGTTGTTTCAGCACCATATTTTAATATTCTTTTTTTGATGTCTTCTTGCTGATATTGTATCTCTTGTTCAATGTATGATTGGCTAATTCCCAACTCTTGAATAAGGTCCTGATTGAGCGCAACCTTGCCAAATTGATCAATGGCCCCAAATGCAAGCTCTGGATTAGATGGGGATCGAAGTTTTCTACAATAGTGCAAGAATACAGGAAGCTTTAGCCATTGAGCAATTGGATATGCTACTTCAGCACCACCACGTGGCAGAGCGATGATGCACTCAGGCAGCTTGAGCTTTGAGACCGCGGGGATTAGCATCTTCCCTGCCTGTATTCTGTTTTGAAACATCATGTTCATTCATGGTTGCGGGTGAATCAAAAGCAGCTTTAGTTGTATGGCCAATTAAGAGCGCGCTACTACATGTATGGATGACTTTTGCAATTGAAGATTCCATGACTGCAATGACGGGCAGCATAAAGCCAATATATCGACAAGCAGCAGTGATTGGTGAAATGAGTGCGAGCAGAAGCATTAAAATGCTATCTAGATTGTACTTTGAGTGAGCGCCACTTGCTTCATTCAAGTGGATATAACCTGCAATCGTGATGATGGTATAAGCCCCTAAGAATATATGATGTGTTAAACCAGAAAGCATTGTCATTGCAAACCCAGCTAGTACACTAATTGCAATCACCCTTATATCAAATAGTGTGTCTGCAATCTCGCTGCCACAGTAGGATGAGATCACCAAATACGTTAAAAATAGACCTGCAAATGTAGGTGCTGCTAATAAAAAACTACCCTGTAAATAAACCATTAGAACAGTAGCTAGCACACTGGTAAAAGTAGAATTAATAAATGATGAGACTTTGTTTTTGACGTTGAACAACTTCTTGAATAAATGAGGAATGATGGATAGAATTTTGAATTTATTTTCTGTTACTGATTTTTTTGCTTTTGGCAACATCATTGTCAAATATAGAAAATATAGATTTAAGTATGGTATTGCGCTCACAGGTGATAGCAGTACAAATGCAAGAAGCGTGTTGACGAGCATTAAACAGACTGTTTTAAGTGCATAGCCGATAAAAAATGAAGACAGTAAACTATCTGTAGAAGTATGAAGATAGTTTAAAATTTTTTCTAACATCGCTTTACTCAGTGTTTATACAAAAAGTATAAGTTGATTCTAGCTCAAACGCAATATCGTATCGGGTGTATTAAGCAGCTGGAGCAGTAGTGCGGTTTTTATGTTGAGAGAATTGAGACTTAAAGTGCTCGAAGGTTTCTGAAGTCACTGTAGAAGCTGTTGGTTGTAATCCTTTGGCCTGACGGCTTTCGATAATGATTGAGCCTGTTAAAACACTGATATTAGTAAATGGAAGAAGGAACTTTTGATAGACTTGGAAAAGTAGATTGTAGATTTTCTGAATCGCTTGAGACCCAAAGGGAAGGGTGGTGAGTAATAGTGTGCTAATTAACATCAGTGAAACTCTTCCAATAATGATGAGCCCGATGCTGAAGTTTAAGGCAAAGCTTGATTGATTCGGTTGAAATTCACTGAGTCCGATAGCTGCTTGGAGCCAGATAGCTGACTCTGCAAGATGGCTGAAAATTGAAAGGGCATCAATACCCAATGCCATATTAAGTGCAAAGTTTAAGGTTGGTAAAATCAATAGCATATATGAGGCAGATAGAGCGATATTTTCTGCATGTGATCGAATTCTTTGGGTGACATTAACGGTTGCTTCTGCACTATTGTTTCTCTTATCAGAGTTTTTGATGTTTGCTGTACCAACATGTTGGTCGTAAATGCTTTGCATCGTAAAGACTGAAATTAGAGATGTACCTAAGCTAGTGAGCATTATAGGTAGTGCAGAAAATATAGTGGCATAAATGAGTGCAGCAGAAGCTGATGTTAAGATAAGGCCTCTGATGACACTAACGATACGTTTTCCCGTAGGAGCAGCGACAAAAGCTGCAATAAAAGAAGGCAGAAATAAACGCAGAAAAATATAAACAAATAAACCAGCGACCGGTAAAAACCATGATAAACCAAGAAGAGCATAAGTAAATAGAAATACTGCTGCATATAGACTGATTACAATAATTGCCTGTTTATTCATTTATAAACAATGTTTGGACTTAAGTAGATGATAATGCGAAATTATAGTATTGTCAATCTAGCTTTCTATACTTTCAAGTTCCTCAGATATATCGCAACGTTCAATGCTTTCAAAGCGCTGAGTAATTTTATGAGATGATGTCTTAATCAATCCGCAATCTGCTTGTGCTTGATCAATATGTCTTGCAAGTTGACTCATGCGCTTGTCAAAGCGACCAAAGTCTGTTGCAAGCGAGCTGAGGTGTTGTTTGATCAGCGCAACTTGATTTTTCGTAGTGTGATCTTTAATGACAGCGTAGGCTGTATTTAATACAGCCATGAGCGTTGTAGGCGAGCAAATCCAAACCTGTTGTTTCTGTGCATAGGATACAATATCGACATGATTAGCGTGAATATGCGCGAAGATTGCTTCTGCAGGAATGAACATAATTGCACCATTTGCTGTTATT
Organism: Gammaproteobacteria bacterium; assembly: GCA_040266255.1. Taxonomy (GTDB): domain Bacteria; phylum Pseudomonadota; class Gammaproteobacteria; order Comchoanobacterales; family Comchoanobacteraceae; genus Comchoanobacter. Next base: position 22,133 of record JBDQEV010000016.1, on the reverse strand, counting down.
CCAGGGATAATATAGCGCGATTGAATATCATCAATATGCTTCTTGATATCAATCTTAAACTGCTGACTAGCAGATTTTTGTTCTGAGATATCAGTTGCTTTAATAAATCTTTGGTAATTCTCCAAGGGGAACTTTGCATCGATTGCAATGTCCCCAGATGGTTTTGGGAGCTTAAGTAGACAATCGACTCTCTTTTGATTTGGTAATGTAGCCTGCATTGTATAATTGGCTTGTGGGATAATGTTTGCAACCAGTTGCTCTAATTGAACCTCACCATATGCGCCGCGTGATGATTTATCGGTTAGGATTTTCTGTAAATCAACAACTTGCTCTGAAAGATTAGTAATATTGTCCTGTGCTTTATCAATTAATGCCAAATGCTTGAGTACATCCTGAATCACTGTTGAGTTCTTCTCGAAGTTCTCTTGCATTCTATGATTAACCCGATCACTGATTTCTCCTAGTCGCTTATGAACAGATTCAGTTAAGAGCTTGATGTCTTGCTTGCTGTGATCATTATGGTGCTTAAGTGTTTGTAGTAGTGTATTGAGCATCTCACTTTTAAGACCTGAAAGCATGAGTGAGGTTTGTTTTTGTCTTTCGCTGCGATCTTCTTTATGTTGTTGGTCGGATATTTTTAACTGATCACGGATATTTTCTATGGACTGTTTTGACTGATTTTGAGTATGATTGTAAATCACCAATCCAATCAATAAGACGTTCAGAGTGGTTATAATTTCTATATACATATTGATTCCTAGTTATCTTTTGCAAACATTCATGCCTTTTTGCACACTTGGCCGTGAGAGTAACTCTATGCACCACCGAGAAATATGATGATACTCAGAAAGCGCTAACCGCTCTCTAGCATGATAAAAGACATCTAAGCCAATGACCCAAGGTAAGATTGCAAAGTCTGCAATAGAAATATCTTTGCCAGCAATATAATGTGTTTTTGAAAGCTGAGTGTCTAATACTTTTAATAGTCGTTTTGTTTCAGTTTCATAACGATTTATCCCATAATTCAGGTCGTTCTTTTTGTCTGCATACACAGTAAAATGACCAAATTGACCAAACATTGGTCCCAAGCCGCCCATCTGCCAAAATAGCCATTGTAGCTCTTTAGATCGTTGAGCAATATCTTTAGAGATAAAACACTTTGTTTTTTCAGCTAGATAAAGCAGTATCGCACCAGACTCCATAACCGATAAGGGTTTTCCTTTGTCACCAGATGGATCAATGATGGCTGGGATTTTAGAATTAGGGTTAATTTTGATGAAATGATCTGTAAACTGATCGCCTTTTCGGATATCAATAATATGTGCATCATAGGGTAGATTCATTTCTTCAAGTGCAATTGATACTTTTTGACCATTAGGCGTAGCAAGCGAATATAGCTGAATGTTTGACATGGTTGTCCCGATCGTTTCTAAGGTATATTTTAGTCAGATATTTACTAAATAAAAGCAAAATATGAGTGAATTAAAAAAATTAAAAAATAGTAATGGATACATCAGAGTTTTAGCACCACTAGGTTGGGTATGGAAACAGCAGGTACATTGTTTTTGGTGATTAAGCGTATTGAGCTAGCCAGTTCTAGGCTGGTGAACTGTATGGCTGTCATTTGCACGCGCTGTATTAAATAAGCACAGTGCTGCTGCAGAAGGTAGTTGAGAAGTGTGTTTCAATCCTTTTTTGGGTGTGCTATTTTGATTTGCTGTTTGTGCAGGGTTAGCATGTTTGACGCTTTCTTGTTTCGAAACGCTACAGGTGTTTCCTGCTTCTGAAGTACTCATTTTATCTCTTGCTCCTGCATTGTTACCTTTTATTGTGTTGCCACAATCCTTCCTTCTTGTGCTTTTGAAAGCTCATTGATTCTTATCCTAAAGTATTTGTCGTAGATTATCTATATAATTGATTACTCGTTCTTATAATAAAAGTACATCGCATTTTGAAGCACTAAACTTTATGTTAGCCTTTTCTCAGATCGTATTGGATAGAAATCATGTACTATGATTCCTAGTCAGTATCATCACTGGCCTTCTTATTTCTGCTATGCGGCTTGAGCAGCAGGTATATTCGCTATGCCATTTTCTTTTGCTGTTGTTGCATTGGAGAAGGCTGTTGGCTTTGCGTATCTGTATGCTAGTTTTGCAGATGATACAGGTAGGCAGATGACATCAATAGAGAACTTAAAAATAAATGTAGTCACTAGCTTTATGATCTTGGGTAAATCTAAGAGAGTCTTAGGAATGTCCAGTAAGATACTAAGAATGCTGTGAAGTCCTGAAAACTTTTGTTCTTTTGCAATATCTTTTGAGCGAACAATGTAGCCGGCTTGCATCAATATATGTGTTATCGCAGCAGTATGTGGACTGCCAAGACAGTCAAACCTTTCAATCATTTGTTTCATAATGCCACAAAGAGACGTTTTTAAATCACTAGGGCAGTCTAAAGACAATTGAATGTTATCAAGACAAAATTCATGTTCATCATCAAAAAATTGTCCAAACTTTCTCTGTAAATACTGATGTACACAATCGGTATCAACTGCTTGTTTTGATGCATTTAGATCAGCAATTGATAGCTCTATAATCGCTTCTTCAAGCGCTTGTTTATCAGTGCTGAAGGTGATTCCTGGAAGTGCTGCTTGTATGTGTTTCGTGACGGAATCAGCGTTGATTTTTGTTGCTGTATTACGCAGCTCAATCATAGCTTGCTGAGCTAGTGCAGTTAGTGTTCCAGGGTCTGAAAAGTGATCTGCTAAGCTATCAATTGCGTATTGAGGGAGTATGCTAAGCATTGTTTTAAAGTCAGAGAGCTTTATACTGGTTTGTTTGAGGAGTTTGTCCTCAAGGTATTGAGTGATGATCTGTCCAGCCATACCGCTTTCAATCATAGGTGTTTGCCATTCATTGCCAAAGAGGTGTTCAATAGATGGAACACTGATTGCATTGAACAAGTTGAACGCGTCTTTGGCAGCGGCACTCATGGTCTCATTTTTTGCTGTCGCATATAGTGATGAGGGTAGGTTTTTTGTCCACATTAGGTTAAATAGATTTGCTGCATGTAAGTCTTGCTGGTCACTTTCTGCTGCTCTGAGTTGAATAAAAGACTTCCAATAACACATTGGAGTTGACATGGTAGCAGAATTTTCATCATGGGGCTGAGCGTGCCTGGTCCAAAAGCTCTGAAGATAAGTGTCCCAGACTGCTTTCATTCTGTCTAATGGCGTATTTGCTTCAGGTAATTGTTGAGCAAAGTTAAATACATTAAACTGTATTCCAGCAGCACAAACATTAAAGCTCTCAAGAAAGTCTTCAAATTTACCATTTAAGGATTTGATATCTTGTGCTTCATGATAGGTATTTAAGATGTGTGCAATTGAGCGAACAGTATCAGCAATATTTTGAATTCCACGGGACGATAAATAGCCGGTATCTATTTTGTGCTTTAGATCGTCAATTTTATCTTTAAGTTGACTGAGATCTTGTTTATTTCCAAGGTAAACAGCACTGTTTGTATCTAAATAAGGGAGAATTTTTTGATCGATCGCTTGTCGTAGTGCTGCATCACTCAGTTGATCATTGATTTCAGGGAACTTTAGCATTACTTCAGGAGCTTGTTTAATTTTTTCTGGATTGAATGAAAATCTCAGTTTATTTTTGACTTGATCCGTGCTGAGATCTATTTCAGATTCTTTAAGTTGATCATAAATGTGCTGGGATTGGCCTTTTAGTATTAGCGTTGGGTCTTCGCTGACTTTAGATTTGATTTCCTTTAATCCATGTGTTTTTTGCCAGTAGTTAAAAATTAATTCAGCAATGCAAAAGGAAAGAATAGAGATTAATCCAGGCAAAGGGAAATGTGAGAGAAGGCCTAACAAAATGATAGGGTAGTATCGATATAAAGATTTTATAAATGTGTCTTGGCTGTTTTTGAAGTAGTTGTCAATTATGGATCTCAATGTCTTTTTAGATTGGACTTGTGTTTGTTTTATCTCTTCTAATGTAAAATCTGCATTCAAATCTTGTTGAATCGTATGTATGTTGTTTAGATCATCAGTAAACGTATCACAGGATTTGGGTTTATAATCTTTTTTGAGCGTGCGCTTTCCTGCAGATTGTGCTTTTCTTGCAAATGGTAATGTAATATAAAATAAGGTCATCCAGATCTTTATGAATAGCGCTTGTAAATAGGGCAGGCTGTCTTGTAGGGGTAGGATAAAGGCTGCTGAAATTGGGCTTGAGATGCTAGTTGAGACAAGGCTCAGTTTTTGAAGACCTTCTCTGGTATGTTTAGAAAATAGACCTTGGTGTGTATTGATTTCATAGAGGACGATGCTGGTAAGTGCAGCAATCACTTCAATGCCTAAATCTATAAGGGCATACTTTAAGCAGAAAATGATTGTCGCCATTGTGATTCCTGCATAAGCTATCCAATGCAGATTGGTTAAGACCCAATTGATTGCATCTCGGATTTTGGGGTAGTTACTCTCTTGTTTTGCCCAGCTTTGCATTTTTGAGTCTTGATAACAGACAGCTGACCAGATTATAGCTGAAATCTGAGAAATGACTGGTATATTCATGCCCGAAATAAATTTTGAAACTGAAATTGTAATGTTAGGCATCCTGCCGTATAACATGTACGAGTGTATTGCAATGAGAGCAATTGGTACGAGTGCTGATAAAGTCCAAAGTGCCGCATGACCACCAAGCAACATATATCCCAAACAAAAAATTGAAGAAACTAGACCAACTCTCATATTTGGGTCTGGTGATTGTCCTAAAGCCATGGCTGAAAAATTTGATAGGTTCAGTTGTACCCTATATCCTATAAAAAATCCGCTGCAGATGGTAATTATTGTCCCTATCATTTAGATTCCTAGTAGTCCATTTCTATCCATATGTTAGCTGAAGAAAGGCTTAATTGTCAATTTTGCAGATGATATCAGAAAGAGGGCGCATTGCGTCAGCAATCAAGGCATGTCCTTTTGGTGACGGATGTATGCCATCACTTTGAATAAGTGCTTGGTCTGAGGGGAAAAACAAACTGATATGATTGAGGTTGTACCTCTTTGCAAGCTCCTCAAATTTTGATTTGAACTGTTTTCGGTAAGTTTCACCATAGTTGGCAGGCAGATCGGTTGATACTAAATAAATATCAGTTCTTTTGGATCTTGCCAGTTGAATCATCTTTTCTAAACGATTTTGCATCGCGTCGAGGTTTAATCCTCTTAAGCCATCATTACCGCCTAGTTCTAAAATCATCCATTTTGCCTGGTGTTGTTGATAGAAGTAAATGAGGTTATCTAGCCCATCAGCAGTTGTGGCACCTTGTACGCTAATGTTGGATATTTTTGGATGACAAGTCAGTGATTGCTGCCATACATAGACCCAATTTTGAGTTTGAGTTACGCCGTATCCAGAGCTGATGCTATCACCTAATATAACACCATCATAGTTCGTAGAGTAGCAAAGTCCAGGCAGGAATGTTAGAATAAAGAGTAGCCAAATGGAGTAAATAGTGGCTTTTGTATCTTTGGAAGGCATTTGTAAGTCGTTTCAATCGGGTTCTGAAATCATTGATATCATGGATAACTTTTCGATGCAAGTCATGCAGGCAGAGCATGTTGCAATTATGGGCCCATCAGGTTCTGGAAAAACAACTCTAGTCAATTTAATTGCGGGTTTAGAGCGCCCGGATTAAGGTATAGTGTCAGTTAATGGGCAACGCATAGACCAGATGAATGAAGCTGAATCAATTGTATATAGGCGGCATCATATAGGTTTCGTGTTTCAAGATTTTGCTTTACTTGAGGGGTTGACGCCAGTCGAAAATATGCTGCTGACTGTCAATCAAAAATATTCAGGTTTAAAGGAAGAAGCACTCACGTTATTACAGAAACTCAATCTTGAAGAGCGATCGTATATGGTATGTGGTTTATTGTCTGGTGGTGAGAAGCAAAGAGTTGCGATTGCACGTGCGTTATTGATGAAGCCTAAACTGATTATTTTAGATGAACCTACAGCACAGTTAGATCGATTGCATGCGGATCAAGTGATGTCGATGATGCAAACGCTACAAAAAGAATATCAGTTAACATTGATTACAGTGACCCACGACTCGAAGATAGCAACATATGCGGATCGTGTGATTGAGATCAACTCATGATCATTGCTCAGCGATTTTTGATACAAGTAGCGGTAGCGTTTAGCTTACTAACGCTCTCTATATTTGATGCGATTCCAAATCAGTTCTTTAATACAAAGGATGTATTTACACAAGGGTGGCTTGGTGCACCTATTGTAGTGCAATCACCGCAGAAGTGGCAGCACTCACTAGCAGAAGATGCAGCTTCAGTCAGTGTGAAGTTGGGTGCAATGCTGATCGCAGAAGAATCAACAGCATTGGTAGATTTGCAGTTAATTGATTCTAACTATCCTATTTCAGGTCGTTTGAAGTCACTGAATCATCAACCTCTTACACCAAAAGGAGCCTGGTTAGATCAAGACTTTGCAAATCAGAGAAGCATTCAGATCGGTGATCTGGTTTCATTGTTGGGGCATGAATATATCGTAGAGGATTTTCTTATTCAGCAAGATGAACAAGTGTTTTCACCACAAGGTTTAAGTCCAACGGTGATTCTATCAATAGAAAATGTCGCAAATCTTGGTATAGATCAGCCAGGTTTTAGGGCAAGCTGGTACTATTACTATACAAAAGCAGATCAGGGTAAATTTGTGGATGTAGATCTGTCTGGGGCAAAGTTATTAGATACTAGTCAGCTGGGACGCTTAGGGCGTGTGATCGATCAAGCGCAAGAGACCATGATGGATTTACAGTTATTTTGTACACTGTTGATTGCAGTTGTCTTATATCTTGTTTATTCATATGCGCATCAGAAAAGCGCTTATGCTTGTGGCTTGATGAAAGCATTTGGTGTCAAGGCATCTGTGAGAGTGAGGCGTATATTATTTGCAATTTTGCCACATCTTATCATTGGTCTATGTATTGGTGTAGGGATCTCTATTCTGGTGATTCAGCAGGTCATTCCCCAATTGGCAATATTTGGACTTAATATTAATTTGCTACCAACAGTGCTTCGTGCAGCTTATATGGTAGCTGCATATTCTTTGATGATGTTGGTTATTTTTCAGTATCAACTACAAAAAACACCAACACTTGTGCAATTAAAGCGGCAAGAAGGGCATACAGCAAATTGGCTTGTTCTATTGGTTGGTTCTGTATTCACAGTATTTGTCGTATCAACAACATGGAATACAATAGCCCTGATAGATACACTATTTAGTATCGCTTTGGTGTCTATTGCTTTAGTGGCTTGTGCATTTTCTGTCATTATGCTGCTGATTAAAAATTTATCTGGACGTGGGCAATATGCATTGGTGATGTTGAACCGACTGCGACAAAGACCACAAGATAGTACGATGCTGCTATTGGCGATTGTATTGATGTTGGTGATTGCACAAGGTCTTTGGCACATAAGATATCAATCGGTTGAATCTTTTTCGCAATATGTTCCAGAAGGATCGCCTAATTACTTCTTCTTAGGTATGACTGAAGATGATCATACTCAGCTTGCTGAACAATATCAGTGGTATGACTCTGATTTGATTTACAGAATCGTTAGAGGGCAGTTGATTGAAGTAAATGGGCAAAGTGTTGCTGAGTATCAAGATGGTCGGTATTTGCAGCATGAGGCATTCAATCGCCAGTTGAACTTGACTCATTTTTCCCAATTACCAGATTTTAATGTCATGCTAGAGGGTGAATTAGGAGATGGTGTATCTATAGAGTATGGCATTATGCAGCGGCTAGGGTTAAAAATGGGTGACATATTAACCTTTAATATTTTGGGACAAACCATAGCTTTAAAGATCACTAGTGTCAGGTCTGTACAATGGCAATCATTGCGTGCAAACTTTTACTTTGTTCTTCCTCAGCAAATTTTAAATGATTTTCCAGCTTCTTATTTAGGGAGCTTAAGAGTCAATGGTTCAGACTTAGTAGAAGTAGATGCAGCGATAAAAGCGCATCCAAATGTTATTTATATTAATATCTCAGAGTATATTCAAAAGTCCCAAGCAGTTATTCAGCAGGTGATTGATGTGTTAATAAGCTTGTTGATTTTAGCAGCATCAGTTGTGGGGTTTGCCTTTTATGTCATTTTTTATCAGCAGCAGAAACAAAGAAAGCTTGAGTGGCGACAGTTAAAAAGAATCAGTATTGATATTCCATATATGCTGACTTTGGAAACAGGTCTTGTATTTGGTATTGCGGTATTTATTGCTCAGATATTATTAAATATTGGATTATTTACACTCAATTTTAATCGTAATATGGTGTGGTACTATGATATAACAAGTTTAGTAGTTGCAATATTTTTATGGATGATATTGTTGGTTATGTCGCTGGTGTTCGATAGAAGGATTCGGAATGGGCAAGGTCATTGATTGGTTTCAATTTGGTTTAACGTTATGGTTAATGTTGAATTTGTTCTCACCAAATACAGGTGCTATTTCTTATTTTCAACTCAAACATAACTTGCTGCAGCATCAAGAGAATCTAGCTTTTATTAACTCTGATATCAGTGCATTAGAAGATCAGATTAATTGGTTAAGTGAATCAGAATATTTAGGTATGGTGGCTAGAACCCAGTGGGGTTTTGTTCAAAATGGTGATCAACAGTTTTGGGTAACGGAGGAAAAGGATGAATCTTAAAAATACACAATATGGCTACGGACTTGTATCAAGAGTGTTTCATTTATTGATGGCACTAATGATTATAGGTCAGCTTGCGGTCGGGTTTTGGATGGTCGGGTTGCTGCCAAAAGAGAAGGCGGATATTTATGCAAGTCATAAGTTAGGAGGGCTGTTAATATTGTCTTTGGTTGTGCTAAGACTAGTATGGCGTAGTATGAATCAGTTGCCGGATTTACCAAATACACCAGTGTGGCAAATTTGGGCAGCAAGATCACTGCAACGATTTTTTTATGTTATGATGTTTGCTATGCCTATTACTGGCTGGATCATGTCTAGTGCGGCTGGTTACCATCCATCAGTAGCAGATGTATCTTTGGTCTTCCCATTTATAGATCGTCTTAGCTGTACGATGATGGAATGCTCAATGAAAGGTCTAGGACTCAATGCAAAGTTAGCGCATATGTATTTTGGTGTTTTGTTTGCTGTTCTAATTAGTATCCATACATTAATTGCTTTATATCATGCATATTTAAAAGATGGTATTGCGGCTAGGATCTTTGTTGATCGTACTTAGTCTGTAGCAGAACGAATATAGATCGCTTGTGGATTTTGGGTTGACCTGAGTGTAGGCGACTTCAAATACAGATTTAGAATGTCTTCAGCATTATAACTTACCTGCGTTACCAAGGGGTGGGGGAGATTGCCATATAGCTCTACATCCTTCAGATCTTCGATGTTGGTAATACTTTGATCTGAGTTAGGATTTTCATTAGAAAAGATTTGAGAATAGACTTGTTGCTTTCTAGCATCTAATACAACAGTGAAATCACTTTTTTCAACTTTGCTTGCAATGATCTCAAATCCTGTCAGAGTATAAATTGGTGTATTCAAGCCAGCAGAAATCCCTTGCGCAAAAGCCATTCCAGCTCTAATACCTGAATATCTTCCAGGACCATTGCATAAAACAATTGCATCAGGTTGTTGGTCGCATGCCATATTGAAAGCTTTGGTAATTGAGACTTGGTTGCTTTCCCACTTAATTAGCCTTCTTTTTTGAGAGCAAAACATTGAGTAGGTCATTTGGCTTGTATCGAGAGCAAGAATGTTCATCATGGTGTATTAATCTGGATTGAAAGGGCATGAATTGGCATGAAGTCGAAAGCCAGTTGTAAAATCTTACGATGAAGTGCTAATCGATTTACTTTCTGATGTGGCGTTACAATCATGCGTAGATAAGCTTTTTTTGCTTGGAACTGCTGATGGTTAGCATGTAAGTGGCTTTCATCTGTTACCTTGAGTGATTTGAGGTCACATGCCTTGATTAACATCGTGGTTAAATCATTAAACTGATTCATGGCTTTCTGTTTTTTGTAGTTGGTAAATTGAAATCATAAATGCAACAATCATTGCAACGACGGCAAACATTTTGAACTGTATCCAACTATGCTCACCAAAGCGATAATAAATGATTAAGCTCAGTGATGATAAGAGCAAGCATAATGCACCCAGTCCATACTCTACCGTTTCCCATTGACTAGAGGGTTGCTGTAAATGATCAGATAGTAAAGCTTTTAACGCACTTTGTTGATAAAACTTTCGGTATACAATAAAGCTAATCGGCATTAATAAATACATGATGCTCGCTTTCCATACTAAAAATGCTGGATTATTGCTCAAAAGTGTCATTGTGCACATCACAAATAAAAACCAGTTGGTAAAGTGCTCTGATGCTTTTAGTTTGCCTTTTTGGAACCATTCAGCACAGTAAACGCCAGCTGTTGAGTACATTAATGCCTTTGTAGCAGTCATAATGCCATACTTATAGTAAGCGACTATAAATAAAGAAAAAGGAATCATGTTTAACATAGATCAACACCGGTTTTTATTATTATAATGAATTTTGGTGCTTTAAGCTAATGGTTACTCAATTTCACCTTCTGGAAGTTCTCCTGTATGTACCCATTTAAGAAAGAGGATACCAGCAAGTGAGTATGTCAGTGCTTTTGAAGCCATTGCTGCACCATACAGATAGTAAGTGATAGCATAGACCAAAACAGGAATCATATATAACATCGATTAGTCCCTTTTTTTTCTATTGTAATTAATTTTAATACTTAAATCCAATGCTTGGTTATATTGATTGTTTGAGTGGGAATTAAGACAGAGTAATTTGCGTTGCCTAGAGATTTGCAATACTCTACTGAAAAGTCTTGTATGAAACTATGGATACATCTTCAGGAAATGATTATTTTTTGCAAATAGGCGCATTGCGTATGCACTATCGATACTGGGATCGAAAAAATAAGAGTACAGTGCTGTTGCTGCATGGTGCTTTAGCGAATGAGGTATGGTGGAGAGCAGTTGCGAGTCAGCTGAAGCACAATGTTATAGCTGTCGACTTATTTGGGCATGGTCAGAGTGACTGGTGTGATGCTTACTCATTATCCCAACATGCAAGTAGTGTATGTGAATTACTAACAGAGATTGATACAAAGATTGATGTGATTGTAGGGCATAGTTATGGTGGTGCAGTTGCCGCTTATATTAGGCAAAAAATTAAGCCCAAATATATGGTGATGTTAGATACACCATTGGTAGCTGTGTTGGAAAATCAACCCTCTCCAACAAGACTATATAAGCGACCATTTTATCAATCTAAAGAAGAGGCTCTGCTTCGGTTTCGCCCAATTCCTCCCCAACCCATTATTGAGGAAGAATTGTTTCAAAAGGTTGCAAGTTATTCCTTGGTGCATACCCCTAGTGGATGGAGTTGGCAGTTTGATCCAAAGCTAAGTCGAAGAGAGTTCACTGAGCAAGATGTAGAACTGGTGAAGCAAGGCTGTAAAAATGGACTGTATTGGTATGGGGAGTACTCGCCATTTGCAAATCAACATACCTTAAATATTGCAAAGCAGCTTGGCATGCAGTTATTAGAAATTAAAAATGCATATCATGCAGTGCTCATAGATCAGCCTCAAGAGATTGCAGACCAGATCAATCAATTGTCATTGACTTGATATTGATGAATAAAATTGACTGTCAGGCTTTTATTGTTTAAGATTATGTAATTGAATGATTTTTTGAATACTGGATGAATTAAAAGATGAAAATACATGTGATCATTGCTAGAAACTCTGAAATATCTCGGCGAGAGGCGGAAAGGCTTGTTGCAGCAGGTAAGGTTGTTGTGGATGGTGTGACAGCTCATGTAGGCCAAGTTGTTGAAGGGCATGAGAAAGTACAGGTAAATGGTGTTGTATTGAGAGTGCAAAATAATGCGACTCGACTGCTGCTCCTTAACAAAGAAGAGGGTACCGTTTGCTCACATCGAGATGACGGAAGGACTGTGTCTGTTCTAAGTTATTTACCAAAACTATCGAAGAACAAATGGATTATGGTAGGGCGTTTAGATGTAAATACCAGTGGCTTGTTATTAGTGACCAATAATGGAGATCTGGCTAATCATTTCGCACACCCATCAAATGGTTACAAGAGAGTGTACCTTGTCAGAATCAATGGTACATTAACTCGAGATATGCAGAGCAGATTGACCAAAGGAATAAGTATGGAAGAAGGAATTGCCAAGTTTGAGAAAATTGAGCATATCAAGAAAAAAACAGAAGGCTTGAATCAATGGTATCGTGTTGTTTTAAAACAAGGTAGATACCGAATGGTAAGAAGAATGATGGAGCAAATTGGTTTTGATGTCAGTCGTCTTAAACGCGTACAATTTGGACCATTTATACTCGATCAGTCATTAGGAAAAGGTAAGTATCAGGAAGTGAGTGCAGCATGGTTGGAGCAATACTTGGCACAGAAAAAACTTTAGTGATTGTTGTATCAGCTATTAGCATTTTTGGATACATTACAGCACAGATGAGAACGAGTAAAAGTCGTTTGCTACATACTTTAATGTTAATGGTCAGTCTGATTTTAATGTTGCTATTGCATCTGACTATGCAAAAAGGCATTCAGCACCGGTTGGACCAGGATTGTGCTGAGCATATTGGTGCTTGTATGTTGAGAGCAAAGCTTGCAATTGCAGAGTCTGATGTGATCACCTTAAGACAAGTGACGCAGTATTTAGCAGAGAGGGGGCTGCAGGATAACGCACTGATGCGAATGCAGGCTATTTTAGCGCTATGGGAGAGCAACCATCTACCAATCCAAGAATGGATTGATCTATATCCTGATGATATAGAAATGATGAAGTATTATATACGTTTTTTAGAGGATAGCTCTCAGCATGATTTGGCGGTGCATTACAATCAGCTTTTAGTTGAGTAATGTGATAATATAGATGAGCATGTAGGAAAGAAGACTAAAATGGATAAGGAATGATTGTATTATTTTCACCAAAAGTAGCCTATAAAATTGCGTATTATATGGAAAAAGTGTTAGGGGCTATTTTGCCAATACTATTAGTGATCAGTGGTTATTTGGTTTATAGAGCACCAGTTGATATCGTACAAGGTATATCATATCTATGGATTTATTTGCATGTTCCAGCAGCTGTGATATCACTATTTTCTGCTATGTTTGTCTGTGCCTTTGTATCGTTAGGGTGGGTGTATAAAATTTCAGTTGCTAATATTTTATCAGTTGTTTGTGCTGAAGTTGGCTTAGTATCAAGTTTGATCGCGTTATTCTCTGGTGCTATTTGGGGAAGTCAGACCTGGGGGGCATGGTGGGTATGGGATATGCGATTGACCTCAGAATTGTTACTAGCAATCTTATATGCTGCGTTTTTAACAACAGAACAAGCAGTGAAAATGAGAATGATATCTAAACGGATACAGTTTTATATTAGCTTATTGATTGCGTTCAATGTTCCATTGATTCACTTTTCAGTTGAGTGGTGGTATTCTCTACATCAAACTTCAACATTGCTGTCGTCAAAGCAGACGATGCCTTACTCAATGTATGTGCCATTAATGTATGCAATGTTTGTGGCCGTACTTTTTTGTATTTGGTATGTTAGCCGACAATTAAGATTAATCTATGCTGTAAGGTTTCAGGATGAAGCATTATCAACAACGTCTTAGATCGAGTATATTTAGTTTGATGGTCTGTAGCATTGGGGTATATTTGATTATCTCTTTTTTTTGGGAAGATATGCATTTGTATACAACACCATCTCAATTAGTAGAGATGCAGCCACATATGGTGCAATTAGGAGGGATTGTTAAAGATGGCAGTATGCAACGTAGTGAAAAAGGCATTAGCTTTGTGGTGAGCGATGATGAGACAAATATTTTAGTTGGTTACCGAGGTAAATTACCTGCAATGGTTAGAGAGGGGCACTCAGTGCTGATAAAAGGGCAGTGGAATGGGCGATCGCTTAGGGCGCAGACAGTTTATGCAAAACATGATGAATATTACAGGGATCAGTAAATGCTCGCTTTTCTAGGCACATATAGTTTGTTTTTAACGATAGTCATCTCTTTGCCAATGAGTTGGATTAAAGACAAAAGTTATGTATGTCGCTCATACCTCATGATGTTGCTTTGCTTTACAAGTAGCATGATCATCTTATTTTATGCGTTGATGATTGATGACCTATCTTTACGTTATGTTGTTGAAAATAGTCACCACTTATTGCCATCTTACTTAAAGCTTTCTGCTTTATGGGGAGCACACTCTGGTTCATGGATGTTGATGATCTGGTATTTATTACTTTGGGGGATTCTGATCTATAGGAAAACAATGGAGATACAAGCTTTAAGGGGGATTTCTCTTGTGGTTGGTGTTATGACTCTGGGGTTATGTCTGCTAGATTCTCCTTTTATTGAGCAGGCTGTTTATGCACGTCATGCAAAAACATTGAACCCGCTATTACAAGATATTGGTATGATGATACATCCACCAGTTTTATTGATGGGGTATATCGGTGCTATTGTTCCATGGTTGGTTTTATATATGAGTACAACCATCAAGCAGAGTCTCATTTTCTCACAGCAGTTATTATCTGCATCAATTCTAAGTTTAGGAATCATACTAGGTGCATGGTGGTCATATCGTGTACTGGGTTGGGGAGGCTATTGGGCTTGGGATCCTATTGAGGTCATATCTCTTATTCCATGGTTGACACAAATTGTTTTATTGCATGCAAAATCTTTAAATGAGAGTTCTCAATATGCATTGTATTTCTTGAGTGCATGGCTTGCAGTGCTCTGCTTATGCTTAGCAAGATCTGATTTGCTTAACTCCGTACATACATTTTCTCAGGTATCTCATGTCAGTATGTTCTTTTTAGCGGTGCTGGGGTGTATGAGTTTCATTGCATGGTTTGATCAGAGGCTTAGAAGAATAGTGTGGAAAGATATTGCTAAGGTATATCATATAGAAATGCTCGGTTTTGCGATTTTATTATTGTTAACATTATTTTTGCCACTAATGCAAAGTATCGTATTGGGTGAACAGTTTTATCAGAAAGTATCAGTCCTCTTTACATTGTTGCTGTTGAGTAAATGGGTGAAGAGCTATAAAGCCTGGTTATGGATGATAGCAATTGCTTTTATTTTAAGTTTATATTTACAATGGTTTTGGAGTAGTTTGATATTGGTGCTATCAATCTATGCTATTTATCAGCAGCAGTATAGTAAGAAGTCTATTGCGCTAATTCATATTGGATTTTTATCAATGATTGTGATGATATGTATACATCGCCATTTACAGTCTTTTGATCGGATCTTATTGCAGCCTAATGAAGAGGTTGAATTGGCATCAGTCGGTCATATTCACTATCAAGGTGCACATGTGCAAAAAAATGAACAAAGAGAGGACAGTTTTATCCGACTTGTCCTAAACAATGATAAAATGTTACTACCAAGTATCAGTTATTATCCAACCAGAGATGTTGTTGTTGCGCGACCAAGTATAGACATCAAGTTGACACATGATATTTATATTGCATTGGAGGAAGTGCTTTCTGATGGTCGTATTTCTATTAGTGTAGCTTGTCACTATTATTTAAGGTTGATTTTACTGAGTGGGTTGATGATGGTTGTGGGCTTGATAATGCATTGGAGGCGTTATGTTTAGGTATATATTACTTATAGTATTTTCACTGGTGGCTTATTTGATGATTGGTCCACCAGTAGGATCAGCTGATATACCTAAGTTTGAAGCAATGAGTATTGATGGAGAGTTAGTAACTGAAGAGATCTTTACAGATGGTGGTCTATTACACTTTTTTAGATCAACTTGTGGTTACTGTGTGCATGAGATGTATAATTGGTCTCAATATAAGGTTGATCACCCTGAGGTCAAGCTGATTGCAGTTTTGCATAAGCAATCATTACAGCAAGCGAAGTCATTCTTTACCAATGGAATATGGCCTTTTGATATGGTCATTAATGATCCTAATGACTTGCTTTGGAAGCATATGAAAGCAGAGTATACGCCCCAGACATGGTTGATCAGTTCTGATTTAAAGGTGATTGAAAGCTATGGTGTGATGTCACAAGAGGACTTTCAATCACTTTCTTTGCAATTAGGGCCAATCTAAGCTTAGTTTTAGAGGGCCTGAGTAGAACTGTTCTGGACGTATAATGCCAGAGCTTTGTTGGTTTGATTCTTCAATATGTGCTAGCCAGCCTGCTGTCCGACCAACTGCAAATATAAGCGGGAATAATGATGTAGGAATGCCAAGTGCCATCATTGCTATACCTGAATAGAAGTCACAGTTAGGGTAGAGCTTTCTCTCAATGAAGTAGGGGTCTTGTAGTGCTGCTTCTTCTAGCTTGATTGCGGTCTCTAGTAATGCATTTGGCTTTTCAGCATGTGCATCTTTTACAATGCTCATCGCAAGCTCTCTTAAGATTACTGCACGAGGGTCCATGGCTTTGTAAATTCTATGTCCAAATCCAAATAACTTAAATGGATCTGATTTATCTTTGGCTCGTTGTAACAGCTGTGGGATATCATCTGGGTTAAGATCTTCTAGCATCTGAATCACTTTTTCATTTGCACCACCATGAAGTGGTCCACTTAATGCAGATACGGCAGAGCACAAGCACAGGATAGATGATGTGCCACATGAAGAAATTGCTCTAGCGACATGTGTAGAAGCAGCAAGCTGATGATCAGCATGTAGCGTTAGGATCATATCAAGCATTTTGATATGCTTAGGATCACTCTCTACAGTTTTAGCTTGAGTAGAAAACATCATATGCAAAAAGTTTGCTGCATGCCCCAAGTTTTCATCTGGAGCAACAGTTCTTTGATCTAAATCATGCTTTAAGATATGTGCAGTAATGGTTGGCATTTTCGCAATCATTCTAATCGCAAGCTGGCGTCTATCACTTGGGTTTGACATCTCATATTTGCCTTCATATCGAGAGGCTAGAGAGGTAATTGCTGCCATCATCACAATGGATGGAGAGGTTTGTCGATCAAAGGTATTGATGATGCTTTCCGTTTGCTTATCAAGAATCCGGTTATTTCTTACCTCATCTGAAAATTCCTTTAAGGTATCTTGATTAGGCAGTTCACCATCTAATAGCAGCATAGAGGTTTCTAAAAATGTCAGATTGGTTGCTATCTTCTGTACATCATAGCCACGATAGTATAGTTCTCCTCTTTCTACTCCGTTTACAGTTACACCTTTAGGGTTGATATAAGAGATTTTTGACTCAGCAGCAGCAATATGTCTTAATCCGGTGCTATCTTTAATTCTAATTGGATATTTCACATTGCTCAGTTCAAGGTGTGTATGCCCAAATGAGTCAACAACAACTTCAATATCAATTTTCTGCGCTTCTTGATCTTCGCTTTCGCTAGGAATGTTAATTGTAGCGGTCTTCATACATAGTCCGATTATATATTAATCTAATATTAGCATATAATCTTACAAATTGCATCTTTCAACACCTATTGCAAATGATTGCTATAGTGAACAATGAGTTAATTTAAACAACTTCATTGATTTAGACATGGTGCCATATTGGTGCATCAGCATATAAATTTTTCTTACTCTTCTCAGTAGTGTAGGGTAGTTTTCTTAGAATTACTGATCTTGTTTTGCTATTACTTCTGCAACATATAGATTTTGCTTCAAATTGCCATTGAATATTGCAGCATTTGTAGCTTCCAGTATTCGGTTTGTCTTACAAAACATCACAGTTCAAAGGGTATAGTGATGGACGTTTTGATTTTGGCAACATACTTGTAACAACCGTACCACCGCTTGAAAGAGCCAGTCTTCTGTATTTTGCACTGAACTCAAGTTTAAGCCTTGCTCTTTGAGCAAAATTAGGGTTTATGAAAAAAAGCTGCTTATCAGCATATGCTAACTTAAAGCCTAAAATCGTTTGAAACAAACCTTCTTTATCTATCCATGCTGGTGGAGGCATTATTTTAGTTACTATATGTACGCATACATCGTCAGGGAGTTCAGGGGCACTTCGTGTTAATCTTGTTTTATTATAGCGAATGAAAGATAGCAACACTGCCTTACACAACACAAAGTAATGATCAAATGCTCGTTCAAACATGATGTTAAAGCGAGACTGAATCACATCAAAGGTTAATTTACTTTTCCAATCTAATGAGCAGTTTTCTACTCTTTTTCTCTCTATATCACTTAGACCTTGGTAATCGTCTACATTAGACATAGCTATAGTTAGCTGTATTTGCTCTTCAGTAATGCCTGTGTCTCCTATCTCACCGCAGTTCGGTTGTATTGCATCATGTGCTATGGAAAACGACGAACCTGCTATGTCATAATGCCCCCGAGATAGAAGAGCTGAATAGGTGCCGCTAGAAAATAATTCATGGTGAGTCCACATTGGACAATTAGCTTCATTAGCTCCATTATGTAGTATAAAATAAGGTTGCTGACGAATAAATCGATCTACTTCTTCCCACCAATCACTATAAGCAAGTTCGGAAAGCATGCTGCCATACAGATTTACAATGCTTCTAATATTTCCAATGCTCACTCCCTGTTTAGCTAGTAGATCTGGATCGAACATCGGCAATTCAATATTGGTGTTAACACAGTCATGCTGCCCTAGTATATCCGTATAATAATTATGATAACGTACACTTTCCGCAAAGCCATGTATAACATTAGCTAAGTAGTTGAGTAGTAGATTGAACGTTTTATCTATTGTCTTGAGCCCGGCGCCCTCACGACCTTGCTGCTTGTTTTCCTCTTCAAGCTGCTGGATCCTTTCATCTTTTTGATGTTTTTCATTTTCAAGCTGCAGGATCCTCTTTTCTAGCTCTTGTATTGTCCTCATGTTGCATCCTAGTATTAATACATGTAGCTAAAGAACTATAACTAAAAAATCTTAGGAGTCAATGTAAACGTCAATTAGCGTGCAAGATTTGGGCAATGAATGTTTAGGATGTGACTTGTTATTTACCACCTAGTGGCCTAATAATTAAATGATAAAATATCGTATAGGCTTGCTCATTCTAAGAGTATATTATGAAATCTTTCTTTCGGGTTTATTCTTAGTGGTTATTGTGCAATGCACAGTTGCGCTAACGCATATTAAGCAGTGTCTGTGTTACATAGCGTGTTTGATGTAATCAACTATCTTCTCAATTGACTCACTATGAATGAAAGGTTTGATATGTTCCTCATTAGGATGAATGATAAATTTTGTGAAGTTCGAAGTAATCCGCTTTCCCAGAATGCCTGGTGCTGGATCGTTTAAATATTTAAAAAGTGGGTGTGCGCATTGGCCATTCACATTTATCTTATATTGTGTATCAAACTAACTGCATAAAAATGCAATGACAATAGCACTTAATTCAGGATTTACTTTCACATTGCATCTTTGAACACCTATTGAAAATGATTGCTATAGTGAACAATGAGTTAATTTAGACAACTTCATTGCTTTAAAATAACTGATCTTACACACTCAAAAAGTTATACACAATAGTTGTGGATAACTCTGTGGATAACTCCTAATTTCAGGTCAAAAAATTACATCAGAAAAGGCGAAAAGGTACTTGTGTTCATAATATGTACACCACTAAGTTATTGTATAATATGCTTATATTTTCTAACCTACTGAGTATTAAGGCATCTGCAAGGTATTATTAAGTACTATCATATATATGTTGATAACTTCTCATCCAAAACCACTGTTTTATGGTATAAAAGCTCAATACTCAGACTTATATGAAGCAGATAGATCACTATCTGATGGATCTATAGTCTTCCTCTTGAGTTCACTGTAGAGCAAGTAATTTAAATCTATTTGCGTGACTCCATTAAGGTATCAGATATATTTAAATTATAGAGAAGGGAACTTTAATGACAATAATGAGGCTCATCACTCTCAATTCATCTATCATGGTCTTGGTGATCCATCACCTATTTCTATATATGTTCCTTGTGTCTCCTTGAATTTTTTTATACACTTTTCATGAATCTCATTTAACTTGGCGGTTCTTCTATATTGTGCCAGTTTTTTATCTGTACCGAGGTTTTTTATAAATATACTCTGTACATTCTGTACTTTATCCTGTTCTGTTTCGCGAGGTTGTGCATAACGTGGCTCTTCAGTTGCCTTATCGAACATTTGAACGGCAATTTTAATTTGATCTTTATTAAAACTATTTAAATCCTCTGAAGTAAAGGGCTTTGATCGTGAGGGAAAATATGTATCTAGATAGCGGCACAATTTACCAGTATCTGATTCACCAGAACCAGAAGCTGTTAGCCTACTTTTTGCACTCCCGGTAGATTGAGTAACTATAGCTGGCTCTTCATCAGCTATATCAATTAAAGGTGGTGGTCCGCCTTTTGCTCCATAGTCTACATTTTCACCGTATAAGGCTTTGTTAATACTATTAGATAAGGTTTCCGCAGGCGAGCTTTTAAGTTGACAGTCTTCAAAAACATCATTGCCAAGTGTGATATCGTCCTTTACTTGTTTAATCTTTTGTAAAACATTATATATATTCTGTAGATCATTTTCATCTTGCACTTGCTCCACTAGCTCTCTGATATTTCCTGGAATCTCTGCTCCGAAAGTCTTATCACTAGCAAGTTTCTGTAAAAAAGATGTTATCATTTCATGATAAACAGATTTAGCTAGTTTAGGCATTTTCACCTCCGTTAATAACTTATACTATTTATAGCCAAAAATAAGAGATGTCAGATTTAATTGTCAATATATTGAATTTATGTGTGACAGCAGTCTAGTGTCTGTAATAAATCCTTTTCAATGCTGAAGATGGGGTGGCAATCTGATTCTAATGAATATATGTTCTTCAGTATCAGTCAAAATATATATCTAGACATATCAGATGTAAGATTTACATCAGAAGCTGAAGGACTGAGGTGCTTAACTTCATGAGTAGGGAAGGGCAGCCATATACTGCAACGAGATATCCAGAAATTAACCCAAATAAATGCCCCTCTGAAGATGTTTTTTCATCTGTAGGAATAAATGATAAAAAGATAGAGCCAAAGTAATAAACTAATGTGATGACAACTACTAGACCAGTAATATCTGGATTAAGGTAAGTTCTGTATGCAAAGAAGCTCATTAAACCTGAGATCACAGCAGATGCACCTATATGTATAGCCTTTCGAGCAAATAACCATGTCATTAGTCCACTATATAGAGCGATTGTCAGTAATACACATAGTGCTTTAGGATAACCTAAGCTAAAGAGTATACAGAGTAAAAAAAATAATGGTGTACTGTTAAATAGTAGGTGATTGAAGTCTAGATGTAATAGTGGAGATAGAAATGGACCCCAAATCAAACTCGGCAAAAATCTTGGGATGATCCCTAAAGCATTGAGTATTGAACCTGATGTAATATTAATGATATGTATGATCCAAAGCATACCGATACACTGCAATGCAGGGGTAACGTTTGCTAAAAATAAGTTCAGAAAAGTATTCAGTTCACGGATCATCGTTTCAATCAATATCAGTTCTCATAATATGACTGATAATGAAAGTTTGTGCAATCAGATGGGTCTATAGTCTAGCACTATTATTTGGGGCGTTACTTGCTGGGTCTGGTGCATTATGTTTTGTTTTTGCTCGCTTCATACCTGTTTGTACTTTTCTGGCAGCATTCCCCGGATTTTTAGAATTAGCTGGTCGAGGGGCGCAGCTGCTGCTTGTTGAAGTTGTTACATTAGCTGCTACTTTTACATCTAGGTCTCTTTTTAACCTCTTTGATGCAAACTTTTTTGCTAACTCATTCTGCCCAACTGCTGCAAGTACAACATCTCGATCTGCTTTTAACGCTTTTGATGCATACTGTAGTGCAAATCCATTTTTCTTAACTGCTGCAAGTACAACATCTCGATCTGCTTTTAACGCTTTTGATGCATACTGTAGTGCAAATCCATTTTTCTTAACTGCTGCAAGTACAACTTCTCGATCTGCTTTTAACGCTTTTGATGCAAACTTTTTTGCT